>JACVRN010000181.1 GCA_014534425.1 Pyrinomonadaceae bacterium | reverse complement strand
CTTTTACAGCAGCGCGGGCAAAGCTGCTCCTCGCAGGTTTACCTGCTTGAGCGCTGATTAAAAGCGTTCACCGCCGCAGACGCAGAGGTAAGCGCTGAGAAAGACAAAACTTCTCTGCGCTTACCTCTGCGTCTGCGGCGGTGAACGCTTTTAATCAGCGCTCAAGCAGGTAAACCTGCGAGGAGCAGCTTTGCCCGCGCTGCTGTAAAAGAATCGCGCCGTCCGTCTCGTTATATTTTTCTATGAAGAGGAAGCGGCGCTGCCGGAAGCAGAGCGCGGGTTGAGCCGTCGCGCGAAACTCGTCCCGAAAGGCTCGCATAAAATCGTTCTTGAATCCTTCACCGTAGCGCGTCACTATCCATACGCGCTTGCGCTCTCCGACCAGCTTTCTGAGCTTCTCTTCCGTTTCCTGCTCGGTCTGCGGCGTGTGAACCGTGCCGAAGCCTTCGGCGGCTGCGCGTTGCAGTAGGACAGCGTCGCCTGGGGGCCGCTCGTCCGTAGCCGAATAAGGGAAGACAGCAAACGCAATCTCTTTTCGCCTGGTATAGTATTCGAAAGACATGTAGCTGCCCGTTGAGTTGAACAGCACAAGGTCTCCGCTTTGCGCCTCGCGCTCCAGGTTGTACGCGGCCATGTTCCAGCGCTCGCGCTTCAAGCTCGTCAAGTCCGTCCTCAACTCCACAGCGAAACAGATGCATATAAGGAAGAGCAGGAGCGTCTGCCTGAAAGCGCCTCTGACGGCGGCCAATCCGCAGGCTGCGAAAAGATAAAAGGGCAGCGAGGCTGCAATCGTGTACTTCGTCAGATAAAACGGAGTCACGAGCTTTGAGAGCAGGAAGGGAATGCAGATGGTCAGCGAAAGCCAGAGCAGCAAGAATGCTCTGACTCCCGGCAAGGAATCTTTTCTCTCTTTAACGCTTTGCCCGGAGCATCGGCGCACGCCATGAATAAACAGGGGCAAGAGCAGCAGTGCCAGCCACAGCGAGCCGCAATACTCAATCAAGGTTGAAAAGGGCGCTAGCCAGTCGGGTTCTCTAATCCAGTAGCCGCGCCCGGCTCTTGTGACCTGCCGGAAGATAACCAGCGCCCAGGGCAGAAACAGCAAGCCCGTTACAAGTTCCGCGAACAAATAGCCGCGCAGCCGCTCTCTAAATATTCCGCGCGCCTTAAAGAACAGCAGGCCGAAGTAGAAAAGCTCTGCCATGACTACGAAGGCCGCGTAGATGTGCGTGTACAGGAGCAGCGTGGTTGCAATCACGTAGAGCGCAAGAGAGCGGCGCGAGCCTTCTTTCAACCAGCCGACGAAGAAGTAGACGGAAGAGGCCGCAAGGAAAGTTAGCTGCGCGTACATGCGCGTCTCCTGCGCGTAGAAGACTTGAAGCGGCGAGAGCGCTGTGAAAACGGCAGCGAAAACGGCTGCGCGGCGATTGAAAAGTTTTAGGGCCAGATGATAGACGACCAATACCGTCAGGACGGAGAAACAGACGGAGAGCATCCTGACAGCGCTTTCAGTCTCTCCGAACAGCTTCATCCAGAAATGAAGCAGCAGGTAATAGAGCGGCGGATGCACATCGTCGCTCGTAAGCCTTATGATTTCGCTCACGCTTAGCCGCGCCGCGCGTATGGAAAAGACTTCGTCGAACCAGAGGCTATCCAGGCCGAGGCCCGCTAGACGAATGAGAAGGGCCACGAGAGTTAAAGCTATAGAGAGGCTTGTCTCTTTTTTAGCGCCGAAGAGTTGGGGAACGGGTTTGCTTGTCATGAAAGCGCATCGTGCTTAATCAAAGTCTAGGCCGTAGAATAGCACGCTCACGCGTGCGCCCCGGCGTCGAACCTGCAACGGGCTTTGTGCATCAAAGTTACGGCCCTAAAAGGCCGATTAAAACAGAAGGATTTTAAGATGACTACGAAAAAAAGGCAGATAGTAAAAAAAGAGGATTTCAGTCCGGCTGAGCAACGCGCCGCTCGCTCGGAGCGTATTATTGTCAACGAGGCGGAGCCTTACGGCTGGATGGCTCGCTCTGAGTCTGGAGCGGAGGCGGATTATCATCTCTTCTGCGAGCCGCAGACGCGCCGCCTTGCCTGCACCTGCGCCGACTTTATCTTTCGCGGCAACGCCGAGCCGGGCTACGAATGCAAGCACGTTTCGGCTGTGCTCAAATTCATAGCGCGCAGATTCCTTGAGACCGAATACGACCCGCGCAGAAAGCCAGCACGCGCCGCGTAATAATTTGAGAGACACAATAAAGCAGAGATGGCCGGTAATTTCAACACAATGAAACTCCCGGCCATCTCTGCTTTTATTTTTGTATTCAGCGTCGAGCCTTCTTAGGAATCTTGCGACCTACGATGTAATCTCCGGCGGGAATATCTGCCTGCCCTTCCTCGACCATGTACGTGCCCAACATCGAGGGCGGTTCGGGTCTTATGTTTACTGATGCCTTTTCCGGCGCTGTCAGTGTGCCCATCGTCCTGACGTGTACGCGCGAGCCTTCGTGTGCTGTCCCCGCGTAGATTCCCAGGCCCGCGAAGAAGCCCAGCACGGCAGAGAGCATTGCGCTCGCCGTGCGAGAGATGCGGCGCGTGATGGCGCTCAGTCCTACGGGGCAGTTCTTAGTCAGAATAGTGCCGTCGCGGCGGCGATAGTAACGAACGCACAGATGGCCCTCCGCGTTTGCGATGAGCGATTCGGCTTCCCTCCTGGTCATGCCCGAAAGGTTGTAGACGTTCAGGCTGCAATGTCGGCAGAAGCGCACGCGCTCGTCGCCTATCATCTGATTCCAATCGGATGAGCAAGGGGCCGAGACTCTGACGTTATCCAGTGGACTGTTAAAGCGAGCCATGATTGTTCTCCACGAAAGCAACCGCGCCTGACAGGCTAGAAATTGTAGGGGTAGAGGACTTGTCTCTGCCCCTACAGTGTCCGAATGAACATCGTAATAATTTTAGACGCTCGTCGTGCCGCTTTGTTCCAAAACCTGCGCGGCTTTAACTAATCAGCGCTTCATCTGCGGCGCGATGTAGCGAACGGATTTTAGTTCGGCGAGCGCTGAAAGTTTCTCAATCGCTATTCGACCGATGACGAGTTTTGAAGTCGTGGGATTAAGCACGACCTCGAACCCTAAGCGTTTGAGTTCTTCCAGGGCTTCCGGCGTTTTGTCGAAGAGCCACACCTGAATCTCGGCTTTGCCGTCGGCCACGAACTTCAACTCATCCGCAGTGGGCTGCGTGCCTTTGCTTATTAAACGGCTGATGACGGCCACTATGGACGGGTGCATCTTGGCAAGAATCTCCTGCTGCCTCTCCTGTTCCGGCGTCAGTTTCACAGGCTCGTCGTTACCGGCTTTACCCGCGCCCGCCGCCTCGGCCTTGTCCGCGCCATCCACTATAAAACCGTTCGGGTTACGGGGCGGTGCTTTTTTCTCGGAGACTTTCGTCTTCGCATCATTCGACCCGCTCTTCGTGACGACGGTCTGCGGAGAGAGCGTGGTCATGGATTGCACACTTCTTTGGGTCGGGAAATTTTTGAACTGCTCCGTAGAGGTTGGAGCGAGCGTGCCGGATGGTCTCATAGTGACCGAGAACTCTTCAGTCACGTCGCCGTTGGCCCTGTTGCTGACGCCTTCGGGCAGTTCGACGGGCACTTCTACGCGGCGCGGCTGGCCGCCGTCTGTGACGACCATCTCTTCCACTGCGACGAAGGAGGTGAACTGCGTCATCAGGCGATACTCAAGCCCTAGCTGCGTGATGGTCTCTTTCAAGCCGTCTTTCATGTTGCCTTGCTGCGCTCCGCTATAATCCTTGCTCATCAAATCATCTATGCGCGTGCGCGCCCAGAGCGTAGCCAGCACGTCATGCTCGGCCTCGGCTTCCGGCAGGTTGACCGGAATCTCTCGCACAAAATCGCGCCCGCTCATCTTGCCGCGCAGCTTGACGGTTCCGCTCCCGTGCCCCGTGTAGCGGCCCGTGATGACCACTGGCTTTGCGCCGAAAAGGTCAGGGATGCGCTTAGGGTAAACGTCCGCGACCGGAAGCCCCGACCAATCCACGTTGATGTCCGTCAGCAAGGGATTACGTACGCGCTCGTGAAAACGTCGAGCCGCGAGCGAGCCGTCGTCCTTGAGGGAAACGTACTCGACTTCGCCGCGCCCCTCTTCGGCCATCTTGTCCAGAAGATAGCGGTTGACGGAGCTTCCTATGCCGAAGGCAAAGACGCGCGCGTTCGGATGCTTCTGAATTTCTCCGACTATCTCCATGTCGTTTCCAACGTAGCCGTCCGTCATGAAGCAAACTATGCGAACGTGGTCTTGCGCGTCCGAAGGCTCAAGCGCTGTGCGTATGGCCTTCATCATCTCCGTTCCGCCGCCGCCCGTTCTGGAAGAGAGAAACTCCTGCGCCTTCTTCAGATTCTCAGGTGTGGCGCGCACTGGCCGCTCGAACAGCACGTGCGTATCGCCAGCGAAGGTGATGAGATTAAAAGTGTCCTGCGGATAAAGCCCGTCGAGCGCGAGCTTCATGGTCTCCTTGGCCTTCTCAATCGGAAAGCCTTCCATAGAGCCTGACGTGTCCAAGACGAATACGAGTTCCTTCGGCGTCACGTCCTGCGCGGTGACACGCTCTGGCGGCTGCAAAATCATGGTGAAGAAACCGCCACGGTCTGCACGGTGAGTCAGAACCGCATCGCTCATCAATTTCCCCGCCACGTCATAGCGCAGCGTGAAATCCCTGTTCGGAATCTCAGTGCGATTCTTCAAACGCACGAGGGCGCCCGACTGCGATTTTCTCTCGACATCAATCTCGTGCGATTTCGAAGTGATGCCGTCGAGTGGCACGCCCGCGTCCAATGAAACCTCTAAAGAGATGTCGTGGCCCGCGCGCATGCCCTGGGGCATGACGGGCGGCGAGATGCGTGAAGCGTCCGGCACTTTATCCGTATCGGGCCTGGTGCCTGTGCCCTGCTGCGTCCCTGTAGGAGTTCCAGGGATGTAGCGCGGGCCTACGACCATGGGGAAGGTGAACTCGTAGGTTCCGTCCTCGTACTTCAACGTCTCGACGTAGCTTATCTCCACGGTCACGCGCTCGCCCGGCATGATGTTGGCGACCGATTGGGTGAAGATGTTCGGGCGCTCTTGGTCAAGCAGGCTTGCCACCTGTCCGTTTGATTTCGCGGCATCGTAAACGGCCTGCGCCTCTTCGCGGCGAAGGATGCGCCCGCGCACAGTCCTCTCTCCGACGTGCATGGTCATGTCGTCTACGGCAGCCGCCTGCGGCAGTGGAAAGGTGTAGACGGCTTCTATCTTCTCTTTGAAGGGATTCTCGAACTCCTGCATGACGCGCACGCGCGAGAGGAATCCGCTTATCTCGGCCTTGACGGTCGTGCGTTTGAGCGGGCACGTTCCGGCCACCTCGCCGCGACTATTTATCACGGTCAGCCCGCCCTGCGTGGCACTATTGGTCTGGGCGCGTGCGGCGTTCTTGTCGGGCAGAAGCGTTAAGGCGATTAAAGAGGCGCAGGAAATAATCAGAAGTAAAGCCAGGGTTGAGAAAGGTCTTCGACGCATGGGAATCTCCTTCAAAAAAAGTAGACACACGGAGATAGCGTACTGTTGGCGCGAGAAGAAGCCGCGCGCGTAGTACTTTAGATTGTTGGCTTCAAAATACGGTCAGGTAAAGGGAGACGACCCATCTTCAGCCTTTACTTAACTACTCCGGTGCTAGAACGAGAAAATCGGGGAGACCTTGCATTTGTTGCTCAGGTAGATGCGGGTTCCGTTTTCAAGCGTTTCCCACAGCCTGAAAAAAATTTACGAAATCTCGGACTTAAAAAACCGGACGCGCATTAAAAATTTAAGAGCGGCGCTTCCCTGTAATCGTAGAAAAGCGCCGCTCTTTGTCCGAACCGGTCTGCTATTGAGCAATCAATCAGTAGAGATTGAAGTTGTACTCAATCTGAATGTACTGAGAGACATTTCTCCCATCCTTCTGTGCCGGCACAAACTTTATCTGACGGGCAGCAGCAATCGCCTTCTCGGTCAATCCGTCAGGCAATCCCTTCACGGCTCGGAT
>JACVRN010000137.1 GCA_014534425.1 Pyrinomonadaceae bacterium | reverse complement strand
TCAGCATGATCTTTCAAGAGCCCATGACCTCGCTCAACCCTTTCATGCGAATCTCAAAGCAGTTGATGGAAGTGAAGCGCCTGCACCTGGGCTACAACAAGAGCCAGGCGTAGGAGCATGCCATCAAGATGCTGGACATGGTGGGCATCCCAGACGCTCGCTCGCGCGTGGACAACTACCCGCACGAGTTCTCGGGCGGCATGCGACAGCGCGTGATGATTGCGATGGCGCTCTCCTGCGAGCCTGAGCTTTTGATAGCGGACGAGCCAACGACGGCGCTCGACGTAACCATTCAGGCGCAGATTCTAGAACTCATCAAGAAGCTCAAGCAGGAGACGGGCACGAGCGTCATTCTCATCACGCACGACCTCGGCGTCGTAGCTGGCATGACAGACCACATCATAGTCATGTACGCGGGCAAAGTCTTCGAGCAAGCGCCCACGAAAGAGTTGTTCCAGTGTCCGGGCAATCCTTACACGAAGGGTCTCTTGCGTTCCGTTCCTGATCCTACATCGGAGCAGGGCGCGCTTTACCAGATTCCGGGCTTGCCGCCGGACGTGGCGCACCTGCCGCCGGGCTGCCCGTTCGCCCCGCGCTGCGAGCGCGCCGAAGAGATTTGCACGCGCGAGTTTCCGCCGTTTGTCCAACTGACGAACGAGCATTTCTCGCTCTGCCATTTCGCGGAAGAAGTCTACGCCAAATCCTGCAAGGAGCGAGACGAGCGCGCGAGCGTCGCTTCAAAGGGAACCGTAATGGAACAAAGCGAGAACGTTCTCGATATTTAGAGCATGGAAAGGAAATTAACAGGGATGGACAGGATAGAGAGGATAAAGAAAAAGCAATAGCTCTTCTTTTATCTTATCTATCCTGTCCATCCCTGTTTGAATTTTTATAGATTCTTAATCAAGTAGAGAAGAAAAGGAATGAGCACACAACCCGCGAGCCTTAACAACCAGCAACCGCCGCCGCTTGAGTTGGACGAAAAGCGCGAGCCTTTGATTGCCATACGCGACCTGAAGGTGCATTTCGACCTGGGCGGCGGAACGGCCATAGATAATCTCTTGGGCGGAAGCGCCGTTCACAAAGTCGTCAAGGCCGTAGACGGCGTGACGCTCGACATTTATCCGGGCGAGACGTTGGGGCTGGTCGGCGAATCCGGCTGCGGCAAATCTACTCTGGGGCGCGCAATACTTCGCCTGACGGAGCCTACGAGCGGGCAGGTGATTTATAACGGGCAGGATTTGGCACACCTGTCCGAAGGCGATCTGCGCGAGCAGCGCAAGAACTTGCAGATGATTTTCCAAGACCCGTACGCGAGCCTCAACCCGCGCATGACTGTCGGGCAAATCATAGGCGAGCCGATTGAGACTTTTCATTCCAACCTCTCTGCGGAACACAAGCCTGCCTGGCTGCGTGCCATAGGAGCGATTGCAGGTATAGCTGCGGGCGGATACCTCGGCTTCAAATATCTCATGCGCTACAGCATTCCTTACTTCAGCAGCCTTCACCAGTCTATAGGTGGCTGGGTAGGCTGGCTCGTGGGCGCGCTCGTCTTCCTGCTCGTCACCGTCATAGGTCTTCTGTTCAGCCTCGCGGTCGGCTATCTGGTCTATTACCTTCTGGTGCGTAGAACATTGCGCGTAGGGATGGGATTATTGTTCGGCGCGGTCGGCTGGTTCGGGGCCGTGGCGATTAACAAGTACCTGCAAAGTCGCGGCAAGGATATAACCGAGGACTTGATTATCCTGAAAGTCTTTTTGAGCAGCCTGATGTTCGTGGCGGGCTGGCTTCTGGCCTACAAGATAAAGCCCAGCTTGCACACCTTCGGGGGACGCATAGACCAGGAGGTGCAGAAATTGATGGAGACCGTCGGCCTGAGCAAGCGCTTCCTGCGCCGCTACCCGCACGAGTTTTCGGGCGGCCAGCGACAGAGAATAGGCATCGCTCGCGCCCTGGCCGTCGACCCGGATTTCATAGTCGCGGACGAGCCTATCTCGGCCCTGGATGTCTCCATACAGGCGCAAATTATGAACCTCATGGAGAAGCTACAGCGCGCCAAGAATCTGACCTACCTTTTCATCTCGCACGACCTGCGCGCCATACGACACGTCTCCGACCGAGTGGCCGTCATGTACCTTGGCAAATTGGTTGAAGTGGCGGACGCTAAAGTGATTTATGACGAGCCTTTGATGCCCTACACGAAGGCGCTGATTTCCGCCGTCCCCGTTCCAGACCCGGCGGTCGAGGCCACACGCCAGCGAATCGTCCTCGAAGGCGATGTGCCGTCGCCAATTAATCCCCCTACGGGCTGCCGCTTCCATACGCGCTGCCCCTACGCTATAGAAGCCTGCAAGGAGGTCGTACCGCCCTTGGCAGAGATAAAGCCTAACCATTTCGCGGCCTGTATACGCATCAGCCCCGACGAGCCTTACATAGAGCGGGTTGCTCCGGGCGATGCTCCGGGCCTGCGCGACGCCCAGCGCGTCATCGCAACGTGAAATCCGACCCCCATTAGTCGTATAACCGAATAGTTAGGTTCACAAGGGAAAATTGAGTCCATGCCCGGCAGGCCCAAGCGCCCACTTTTGACCGGCTTGAACCGAAAGAAAAGCCTTGTCTTGGGGGCACTTAGCCACTTATACTCGGAATACCAGGGAGGGGTGGCCGCTTCCATCCTCTCCTCAGGCCGCTACTGGTTTTACTGGCACACGGGACATGACCGCTTTCCCTCTTTTATAGTTTTGAGCGGTTCCAACCTTCCAGACGCATTTCGGTTAAGACACAAGACGTGACTTTTCAGATGATGGACGAGCAAAGCGCGCAGGAGCGCGAGGACTCGATAGTACAGATAGGCGGCGCAAAGCCTCCCATAGGCTGGGCTGCACGACAGGACTCGCTCGCAGCCGTCACAGGTCTGTCCATCCTGCTCGTAGAAGGCCGCCAGCCTCCCGCGCCCGCCATCTCCAACAACAACTCCATCTGCCACGCCTTTCAGTCTTCGCCCAAACACGTACGCCTCTGTGACCCTTACTGCGGCGTGGCGCACGAGCGCGCCCAAGCCGCAAAAGGCCCCGTCGCCTATCGCTGCCACGCGGGTCTTCACTGCATAGCGCTGCCCGTGCCCTTAGAGCGCAAGCGCCCCCTGGCGGTCATCACAGGCCGTGCGTTTTTGACCACCGCAGATTACCGCGAACTCTGCGAGCGCTTTCGTGAAGGCGACCTTCAGGAGCTTCTTTCGGCGGAGCTTTTCCAGAACGTCATCTTCGCCTCGCGCTCCGATTTGGACGACGTGGCGCGACGAGTTTTGGAAGAGGCGGAAGAGTATCAGGCGAGCGCGCCGCCTTCTACGCATGAGGAAGAGCCGCCGACTACGACCACAACGCCCGCAGTTGAAAGAAGAGCTTCGCGCGTGCGCGAAGATGAAACCAGGGCGCAGACCAAAGGCTTCAACGGGGGAGGAATTTTCGCGCCCGACGCTACACTTGATGAAGCGTGCGAGAGTGTTCTGAGGCTCATCTGCAACGAGCACGACATCTCTTCGGCGGCGCTTCTTCTGCTCGAAGATGAAAAGTTTGCATGCGCTTCGGCTGTTGGCGAGTTCAGAAACAGGCCCCTGTGTCTTCAAGTAGAGAGGAAAGACCCGCGCATGCTCAAGGCGGCGGGAAAGGCCATGCCGCTCATAGTGTACGAGAGCGAGGAAGGCTTCGTCCCGCTCCCTAGCCGTGGAGGGAAGAAGGGCGTGAAGCTGGCTGAAGCTTACCCGCTCATCATAGGCGAGGAAGTCAAGGGCGCGCTTATCATTGGCGACGAACACCTGTCGGACGAAACCCGCGCCCAGATTTCCGAGACCTGTCACCGCGTAGCTTTCCCGCTTGAGGTCATACGTCTGAAGGAAGAGCTTGAGCGCTCTGCCAGCTTCGCAGACCGTATTCAGCTATTCACGGAAAACGTCACCACGAGCGAGCCTGCCGAAGCCTACCGCTCAATACTTCAACACTCCACGGAGCTTCTCGGCGCAGAGCGCGGCTCGCTTCTGGTCTTTGACGAGATGTCCAACGAGTTGATGGTGAAGGCAGCCGTGGGCGCTCGCGCGGAAGTTTTGAACGAAGCGCGCGTGCAGCTTGGACAGGGCGTGTCCGGCACGGTCTTTCAGGAGGGAAGGCCGCTAGTGGTGCGCGACCTTCAGGCGGCGGGCGTTAGCCCCGCTCCGGCAGAGCGTTGCTACAAAACGAAATCCTTCATCAGCTATCCGATTACGATTGCCGGAAGAAAAGTCGGCGTCCTTAATGTGACGGACAAAACGGAAGGCTGTTATGACGAGATAGACCTCTCGCTTCTGGAATCAATCGCGCCGCAGATGGCGCTCGCGCTCGACCGCGCGGAGTGGCAGGAGAAGGCCACGCAGTTTCAGTTAATGTCAATCACAGACCCACTCACCGGCCTGCTCAATCGTCGTTACCTCGAAGAACGATTGATGGAAGAGCTTAACCGCTCGCGCCGTTATGAGCATCCCATGAGTTTTATGATGATTGATATTGACGACTTCAAGCACTACAACGACCGCAATCATCATCAGGCAGGAGACCTTGCGCTTGAGATGACGGCGCAGTGCTTAAAGAGCGCGCTGCGCTCGGCAGACGTGGCCTCGCGCTACGGCGGCGAAGAGTTCTGCATACTGCTGCCGCAAACTTCCCTGAGCGAAGCGAAGATAATCGCAGAGCGCATACGACGCCGCGTTGAAAGGACGCGTTACCCGCACGGCAAAAATCAACCACTGGGAGCCTTGACCGTCAGCATAGGCGTCTCATCCTTAGCGCCCGGACTGGACACTCCCGAAACCATTATCCGCGCAGCCGACCGCGCCCTGTACCTGGCGAAGGAGCGCGGCAAAAATCGCGTCGAGGCTTACGAAGACGCGCCGCCAGAGTCCCCCATTTCAAATGTCCCCAAAGAAGCCAAATAACGGCCACCAGAGAGAGCGCATCCTGAGCCGCGTTGCAGCCGACGAATTCGTCGGACGCACCGGCGCGCTTGAGCGCATAGTAAAGCTCTCCGCCGACCGTGAAGCGCGCGGGCTTCTTCTGCTCCTCGCTCCCTCCGCAGGAGTCTCGGAGCTTCTCAGGCAAGCTTACGACCAACTCTTCCACGCGCACACGGAGGCAGTGCCCGTCTACTTCTCTCTCTCAAGAAAAGAGAAGAACCCGGCCCAGGTAGCGCGCCGCTTCCTCTACGCTTTTCTACAGCAGTTGGCCGCCTTCCACCTGCGCGAGCCGCGACTGGTCAACGCCTCGCTGACAAAAACAGACCTGCTGGATTTGTCGCCGCCCGCAGATTACGAATGGATAGAGCGCTTGCTGGCGATAGCCGAGAGTGAAAGTGCTGGTCATGATGAGCAATCGCTGGTGCGTCTGTGTTTGAGCGTGCCGGAGCGCGCAATGACAAAGGGCGTGCGCTCCTTCGTGATGCTCGACGCGGCGCAGTTGATTGAAGCTTCAGAGATGGAAATCTCACTCGGCGCAGAGTTCGTGCGCGCCCTCACGCGCTCGCGCATCCCCTTTGTGCTGGCCGGTCTCAGACGACAGGTGCTAGACCTTGTTCATAACACGCTCGGAGATTTCGATGGGCTTGAGAGACTGCATCTGGACAGGCTTGATGACGATGAAGCCGGGCGGCTGGTCGAGTATGTTACGCGGCGCGAACAGGTGGGGCTAAACGATGCGACGCGCGACCTTATTGTGCAGCAGTTGGACGGAAGCCCGCTTTTTATAAACGCGCTGGTCGAAGCCGCGCGAGAGAAGAAGCGCCCGCTCACTAGCTTTCGCAACTGCCAGCGCCTCTACGTGGAAGAGGTGATGGGAGGCCGCATACATCGCCACTTCTCCTCAATCATGGACGAGCTTGCGCCCACGAGCGAGTTGCGCCGCGCGCTGATTCGACTCCTTTATGAAACTTCTGCGAGCGACACGCGCAAGTCAACCGTGGAGGTGTGGCGCAAGCGGCTGGACATAACTTCCGCTCAACTGCAAAGACTTCTTCACGGCTTGAACGTGCATGAACTGGCGAACGTCAACGGAAGCCTTGTTGAGATGAACAGTGCGCCGCTCGTGTGGCACGACTACCTGCGTGCGCGTTACGAGTGGGAGGTGCTGGCGGAGCCGCGCGCTTCTGTGCTCGCTGGTCTTCTGACGGAGCTTTTGAAACGCGCGCCTCAAACGATGGAGCAGCACTATCGCCGCGAGGCCGCTCTCGGTTTGGGCGACCTGCTCTCTCTCTTCGATTGCCAGAGAGTGCCCGCGAGCCTTCTTCATTACGACCGCTTCAGCCGTCTCTACAAGGGACTCGACGCAGAAGAGGCTGCGTCCCTGCTCGAAGCAGAGACAGACCTCGTAAGGCTCCCGCAGATAGTCTCTGTCGCAAACACCACGGCCTTTCATCCTCCGGTTCAGATGCAGTTGGAAGAAGGGCGCTCTGTGATTGCACATGGCTTCGACGCCGGGAGTTATTCGGAGGCGAGCGAGGTCGTGTGGCTCGCAGCCGAGATTGATTCAAAGATGGAAGCGGGGCGGGGCCTCGCGGAGATGTGGCACAACCGACTGACGCATCTTGCACGCACACGCTCGTTCGAACGCGTGCGCGTCTGGTTGATTAGCCGCGAAGGCTTCACGAACGATGCCCTTGAGTTTTTGAACGAGCAGGAAGCGTATAGCTCAAGCCGCAGGCAGTTGGAGGCTTTGACTTCAAGAATAGGTCAGGGAGAAATCAAGCAAGCGCAGGCTACGGACGAGTTCGAACTGGCTATCCCTATGGGCGAAGAGACGGAGTTGATTGCAGCGCACACGGTCGAGCAGATTGCGCGCCGCTCCAAGTTCCAGCCCGAAGCCATCAATCAGATAAAAACGGCGCTCATTGAGGCTTGTATCAACGCCACGGAACATTCTTTGAGCACCGACCGAAAAATATATCAGCGTTTTCGCCTGGAAAGTGATAGATTAGTGGTGACGGTTTCAAGTCGTGGCCTGCGCCTTCCTGAGAATTACCTGGAGACGGATGTTCCAGGGCGGTCAAACGGTAACGGTCAGGAAGAAAAAGCCCAGGGCAGGCGCGGATGGGGTCTGAGGCTGATTCGGACTTTGATGGACGAAGTCGAATTCGAGCGCGTCGATGACGGCACGCGCCTGCGTATGACCAAATACCTCCGCAAACCCTGAGCCGCAAGGCCATCACAACCAAAATAGAATCGTTTTGTCCAAAAGTTTTATATAGTATTCGCTGTGTAAAAGTAGAGGGGGCTTTTTATGGCGGAAATGCTAACGGGCGTCACGGTGCGTTCGCGTGTTGTCGGGGGCGCGGCTGTGGTCTACGCCAGCGACTATCTCAACAAGCTGAGCGGCGAGAGAATCGAGCGTGAGTGCCGCCTGCAACTGGAAGCGGGGCGGCGCGCACTCGTTGTCAACTTCAGAGACACGGAACTGGTCAACAGCATAGGCGTCTCCATCCTCATGGGAATCATAGACGCAGCCGAATCAGTGGGCGCACAACTGGTCTTTTCAGACATGAGCGCGCAGACCGTAGAGCTTTTCGAGATGCTCGGTCTGACGCGCTTTGTAGCTCTGGCGAAAACTGAAGCGGAAGCGCTCGCCACGCTTTCAGGGTTCGCCGCCGCTTCGCAAGGCTCGGGTCACTGAGGGAGCGCTTGACGCCTTATGGCTATGCAGGGAAGTTTGCAGAAGAAGCTTTTACACACCTTCGCCGCGCTCGCAGACCTAGGGCAGGAGATTGCCGGAACAAACGACTTCGAGGAGATGGTGCGTACCTCGCTCCATCTTCTGCTAGGCACACTCGCCATACGCAAAGGCGCGCTCGCCGAATACGACGAAGCGGAGCAAGCGCTGAAGTTCATAGTCGTGCGCGGCCTTGGGCTTCAACTTCAGGAAGAAATTCCCGTAGATGAAGACGACCTTAAGAGCTTGACGAGCCTGGACTCGCAGGGCATAGCAATCTCCGCAGAAGATACCCATTCCAACCAGTTCTTAAAAAATCACCAGGCGCAGTTTGATTTCACGCGCTTTGAGCTTCTTATCCCCTTGGTCGTGCGCGGTAGATTGACGGGCATCATACTGCTCGGCAAGAAGGCTAGCGGCGATTCCTTCTCAGGCGAAGATTTAGAGACCATTCACGCCATGGCTCGTCACATAGGGGTCGGCCTCAACACTCATCGACTGATGGCGGAGCTTGAGCGCAAGGCCGAAGAGAATCGCCGTCTTTACGACGGGCTGCGCGCAATCTACAAAGACACCGTGCGCGCCTTCGCCTCCGCCATAGACCTCAAAGACAAGTACACGCAGGGGCATTCAGAGCGCGTCGGGCGCTACAGCGAAATCATTGCGCGCGAGATGGGCTGGAGCGATGAAGAGATAGAAGGCATAGCCATCGCGGGCTACCTGCACGATATTGGAAAGCTTGTCGTAGAGCGCGACATCATCAACGCGCCTTATAAGATTGATGCCAAAAAATCTAGCGAGTTGAATCGCCATCCGGCTGCGGGCTACGAAATCCTCTCGCCCATTCGTCACCCTTACGCGGACATTCCCTTGATGGCGCGGCATCACCACGAGCGCGTGGACGGTCGAGGCTACCCGGACGGCCTCAAAGGCGACGAGATTCACATAGGCGCGAAGATTGTGAACCTAGCAGATTCCTTCGACGCCATGACCACAGACCGGCCCTACAAGCGTCGTCGCTCCTTCGAAGATGTGGTGGCGGATTTTCGTCGCAACACCGGCAAGCAGTTCGCGTCCGAAGTCGTCATCCCATTCTGCTACGCTATTCTGAAAGAGATGGAAGGGCAGACGAAGGAGCGCCGCATCATGAAGATGCTTGGCCGCGACTACCTCAACCCCGAGCGCGACATCCCGCTACTTAAAGATTTAATAGCAGAACTGGAATCGGAAGCGCTCTCGGCCAGCGCGGGCAATGCCTGAGCCGAATCTTTCCGCAAAGAGATTCTCTCCCTTCGCTTCCCGAAAAAACCTAGAGGCTCTACTTCGGTTGTATGCGGAGGCTGAAGCTACAGATGTCTATTTTGTCATCGGGCACAATTTGTGTGTTTGTGTCGCGCGGAATCTCGTGCCCGTTGACGAGCGTGGGATTGCGTCCCTTCGGTGTAAGAAAGTACTGGCCCTGATCGCTCATGCTGAGGACTGCGTGAATGCGGCTGACTTCCGGGTCGCCTTTGAGCGGAAGGTCGACCGTGACCGAGCGCGAGCCGCGACCGATTGTAATCTCCTGTTTGGTGATGGGCACGACCGATTGACGCACGCCCTTGTACCAGACCTCTACGTTGAATAGCTCGGTCACGCGCGGGCGCACGACCGTCGCCTCGCCTTCCGTAGGCTCCACGGAAGGAATTGCCACTCCGCCTTCCAACGCTTGCGCGACCATCTCGGGCGTGAGGCCGCCGGGCAAACTGGTCTTCATCAACTCAGGCGGGCGCGCTGTGACCATAGTGTGGCCCGATTCTGTCTCATCCCAGACGGGCTGAACGCGAAACTCTCCCTTGTTGAGCGTGCCGTCAACGCGAAGCTCCACGGCGAAGGATTTTGTGGCAAGCTGTGTTTGGCCCGCCAACTCGCGCGCACGTTCCGACAGAACCGTGTAGAGGCCGTGCTCCAAGCCGCGCCGCTTTTCGCCCTGCCAGTCTTTATCGTCTTCGTTGCTCAGGTAGACGATGTACTCGCGCGGGATGTAGGTTGGCCCTCCCGGCGGGGTGAACATCTCGCGCTGCATGACGGCTTCCACTTCGCGCGCAACCTTGACAAGGAACTCTTCCCAGACGCGGCGCGGGCGCGATTGCTCGTCCGCCGCTTCGAGCGGATCCATTGCGCCTTCGCCGTCAATCCATTTACGAATGGATTCAAGCAAGCCCACGGTAGTTTTTCTCCTCCATAGAGAGAATCATATCGCACTACGAAGCTAAGTCTATAACAGTTTTACCCATCCACCCATGCGTCACGGTGTTGGTCGTCCCCGTGGTCGAAGACGCCTCAACCTCGTACCACTTATTATCGTCGCTGACGCGCAGGACGCGAACCCGCGCGCCCCGTTCGACGATGGTGATAATGGTGTCGTCGCTGATTGAAGGCGCGTTGCGAATGTAAGCGCGTTTATTGACCACGCCCTCGCGGCCCACATCCTTCTGGCCGGAGGTCGGCTGCGTCGTCGCCGCGCCCCAGAGCGGCCAGTGCCCGCGAAAATAATTATGCGTCGCAAGCAGCATCCCTGCAAACGCCAGCACCAGCAGGATTGCTACGAGCAGCCGCGCCCAGCGTGTTGCGAGTCGCGGGTTTGGCTGGCTCTCACGCGGCTTTATAACAGGGGAGTCGGAGAAGCCTTCAATGATTTCGCGCGCATTCTGACGCGGGACAACCGGCGCAGTTTGATTCTTATCTTCCGCGACGCGCACGACGATGCGCGGCCTTTCTTTGCCGGAGACCTGCGCCTGCTTCAACTCTTCGGTCGAGTTAAAGCGCGGGCGCGGGGGCGCGCTCCTTTCAGGCGTCTCCGAATTCTCAAGCAGGCTCGCGCTCGTGCGACGATTCAAAGCTGGCGTCGCTCCGTTGTCTCTGGCTTGCAGTGGCCGCGTGGGCGGGAGCGCCGCGTCGGCTAGTTCATCCCAGAAATCCTGAACCGATTGATAACGAGCTTCGGGCCGCATCTCGGTGGCGCGCCTCAAGACCCTGAGCAGCGACGGTGCCCATTCGTGATGCGCTATCTCTTCGGGCAAGTCCGTTATCTGCCTATGCGAGAAGCGGCGCGGCGGAGAGCCTGTCAGGAGCGTGTAGGTTGTTTTGGCAAGCGAGAAGATGTCAGCCGCAGGCGTCAAAGCAGACGTTGCGCCCGGATGAAATCCTAAATCGAGCGCGCCCGTTTGAACCACAGGATTGTGTTCGGGCGCAGCGTAAACGTTTGTGCCGACGCGCGTGATGATGCCTTCGGTCGCTTCGAGTTTGGCAACGCCGAAGTCCGCAATCTTAACTATCTGGCGGTCTGCGGAGAGCAGAAGGTTCTGCGGCTTGATGTCTCTGTGAATCACTCCGCAACTGTGCGCGTGCGCCAGGCCAGCGCAGACCTGCTCAAGATAAAAGAGAGTGTCTTTGAGCGTCAGTGGCTTTATGCGGCAGAGCGTGGCAAGGTCTCCGCCCGACATGTATTCGAGCACGAGGTAATGAAAGGTTGTGCCCGCGAGGTCTATGGCCGTGCCGTGGCCTAGGCGGCTGATGATGTTGGGATGACGAACGCGGTCGAGCGCCACCGCCTCGTTCTGAAAATTCTCAATCAGCGTGCGCTCAAGGTCAGAGTCGGGCGTGCCTTGCAGAAAGACGTTGAGGGCTTTGATGACGACCATAGGCGGCATGCCGTCAATGGCCGCGCGGTCACGCGCCACGTAAATCTCTGCGTAGCTGCCGCGCCCAAGACAATCCTGAACATCGTATCGCCCGTCCAGCCTGCAATTTTGAAGCTTCAGTTCACTCATTCCCGAGTCCGCTTACATTAGAACCATTCGCAGGCTGAGGGGATGCCTATTGAAAAGGGCCAGCGCGCCCGCGAGGCTGACCGCAGCCCTTTCCTTACGCTCTCCAGATTAATGCTAAATCCAGTTGCCGCCGCTTCGCGCTTTAGCGGCGTCTCAAGCCTTCACGCGCCCGTCTTATCTTCCCTTGGGAGTCATAGGCGAAGTCGGCAGCGCATCCTTTTTAACGCTTATCGCCTCAAGACTGTTCAATGCATTTTTTGATTCGACGTAGTCCTGAAGCTTCTGCGCGGCGGCCAGCTTGCCGAACAAGACTTCGGCCCTGAGCGGCGTGGCTTCCGTTGAAGCCTTCTGGTCAAGCTTAGCCAGAGCGTTGTTGAATGCCTTGAGCGACTGTCCGTAGTCTCTGATAAGAAAGAGTGCCCGCCCGTAAAAATAGAGAAACTCCGGGTCGTCAATTTCTAGCGGCTGCTTCGCCTCCTGATTCGCGCGCGGCAGCGCCACTTTATCAATCCACTCTTTCGGGTCTTTGTCTACGCGAGAGCGTCCCTGCTCGAACGTGGACGGCTGAGGCGCGGGCGGCGGCTCAGGCTCGTTTGAAGTCGTGGCCGCAGGCTGTGAAGCTTCGAGTCGCTGCTTCTGGTAATACATGCCGCCGAAGAAGGCGGCAGCGCCGACGATGCCGAGCAGTATGAGAAAGGTTATGACGCGCAGGAAAGATTTGACGGCGCTGCGGCGACGCCTGGGCGCGCTTTCAAACGCACGCGGGGCGGCTATCTCGGTCGCAGGAGATAATGATGAAGAAGGCGCTGTAGCCGCTTCGCCGGGCGCAGCCTTTGAAGGCATCTCTACGGTTTCATGAAGCGACCTGTCCAACTCTTCCGCGCTGAGATTCGCTTGAGGCGCGGGCGCGGCTCCGCCCATTGTGCTCTGTAGCTGCGTGCGCTCTGTGACAAGCGTTCGCTCGTCATCGAGGGATGCGAACCGCACTGCGTCGCCCACGCGAACAATCACAGCCGTCAGGTTATCTTCGGCCCCGCGCTCGTAGCAGCGCCGCTTCATCTCTTCGCAGATGGCGTTCAGGTCTGAGCCTTCCGTCAGAAGCTCTCTGAGTTCCGGGTCTGGAATGTGACGAGTGATGCCGTCCGAGCAGAGAAGAAAGCAGGTGCCATCGTCAATCTCCATCGTTTTCAAATCAACTTCGACGGTCTCTTCCGCGCCGAGCGCGCGGCTGATGACGTTGCGGCTCGGATGATTCGCCGCCTGTTCGGGCGACATGCGACCGGCGCGAACCTCTTCCTCGACGACCGAGTGGTCTTCCGTCTCGCGTTCGAGCCGCCCTTCGGGGCGCAGGCGATAGAGACGCGAATCGCCGACGTGGCCGATGGTCGCTTGATGGCCGTCCAGGTGCAGTGCGACGATAGTTGTCGCCATCATAGAGAGTTGCCGCTGCTCGTGCG
>JACVRN010000238.1 GCA_014534425.1 Pyrinomonadaceae bacterium | reverse complement strand
GCCGTGACCATAGTGGCCGCGTGAATCAGAGCGGAGACGGGCGTAGGCCCCGCCATAGCGTCGGGCAGCCACACGTAGAGCGGTATCTGCGCGCTCTTGCCGCACGCGCCCACGAAAAGGCCGAGCGCAATCCAACTCATGATTCCCCACTGGCCTAAAACTTCCAATGGGTAGCCGGAAGCCTGCGACATTACGCTTGTATATTGAGTCGTGCCGAACGTGGCTATGACGGCGAAGACCGCCACGGCGAAACTGAAATCGCCAATGCGATTAGTGATGAAAGCCTTGCGCGAGGCGTCGCCAGCCTCTTTGCGGTCGAAGTAATATCCTATGAGCAGGTAGGAGCACAGCCCCACGCCCTCCCAGCCGACGAACATCATCATGAAGTTCGAACCCATCACAAGAACGAGCATCGAAAACATGAAGAGTCCAAGGTAAGCGAAGAAGCGATAGAAGCCCGCATCGCCGTGCATGTAGCCCGTAGCAAAGACGAAGATGCAAAGCCCCACGCCCGTCACAATCAGCATGAAGATTGCCGAAAGCGGGTCAAGCTGGTAACTCCACTCGACGTTGAAATCAAAGCCGCGCCCCGTTCGCTCATTCGGAGAGCCATCGCTCGCCGCACGCTCTCCAAGCCCGCGCGGGTCTGAAGAAGAAGCGGCGACCTCGCTCGCAGAAGAAGAAGAAGCCGCTCCCTCTCTTGCGCTGCTTTCAGAAGCCGCTCCCTTCTCCCCGCTCAAAGCTCTAGCGCGTTCCGGCGCGCCCTGTGTCACTTCGCCCGCGCCGCCGGAAATCCAGGTGAAGCTATAAGGGAATCCGCCCTCTTCGCTCGTCACGTAAGCGCGCGGCCAACGCTCCCCGGTGCCGTAGGTATAGACAGCCGCAACGCTAGTCAGAAACGCCAGCGCAACGGTGCCGACGGCGATGACGCTCACGACTCTCTCAGAGAAACGAAGCTTTCGCCCGAGCAAACCGTTGATGGCCGCGCCTAGAAGCGGCAGAAGCGGAACAAGCCAGATGAGTTTGTACATAAGCAATCAGCAATCAGCAGTCAGCAATCAGCTTTATATAGACAGCGCCCGGCTTTCACTGAACGCTGATAGCTGGTGGCTGACAGCTTTATTACCATTTCAGTAAATCAATCTCGTCAACCCATATCGTCTCTCGGTTGCGGTAAAGCGCGATGACTATACCCAGTCCGATGGCGGCTTCGGCAGCCGCGACGACGATGATGAAGACTGTGAAAACCTGTCCGGCGATGGCGTTCGGGCTGCCGGTGTTGAAAAGGTAACGCGAGAAGGCTATGAAATTCAGATTGGCCGCGTTCAGAATCAACTCAATGGACATGAAGATGACAATGATGTTGCGGCGCACGAGCACGCCCATCACTCCTATGATAAAGAGGAGCGCGGCGATGACCAGAAACTTAGAGAGGTCGGGCTGCTTGATTCCATCCCACGCGCTACTCACGCGCGAGTCAGTTGCCCCTTGAAGAATGAGAAGAGATAAGTAGTTAATCATGACTTTGACGCTTCTACCCTTCTGTTAAATCCGCGCGCTCTGTTATCAAGGGCGCGGCCTCTTTCAAAACTTCCGGGTCAAGGTCGTCGGTGACCGCTTCCTGCTTGATGGTGCGCGCAAGCATGACAGAGCCTATGATGGCTACGAGCAGAAGGATGCTGGCAATCTCGAAGGGGAGCGAGGCGTAGCGATAGAGGCTGTTGCCTATGCGCTCCGTGTCGCGCGTAATCTTCATGGTGTTGGTCGCGGCCAC
Organism: Pyrinomonadaceae bacterium; assembly: GCA_014534425.1. Lineage (GTDB taxonomy): Bacteria > Acidobacteriota > Blastocatellia > Pyrinomonadales > Pyrinomonadaceae > JACVRN01. Next base: position 1,230 of record JACVRN010000238.1, on the reverse strand, counting down.
GGGCAACGCCTGCTCTTCCTGAGCGCGCCTGACCTGAACCTCTACCAGCCGATTGTCCCTCTCGTCGCGCTCCTGTATGGCCCTCCAGCCCTGATTGATGCCTATGACCAGACCTATGACGAGCAGCCCTGAAAACAGAAGGCTGGCGACGACCTGCGGCGTGCGGTTGAAGATGGCCTCTTTCCCGCGCTCTTCCGCACCCACGTTGACCAACATAATTACGAAGAGGAAGAGCACCATCACGCCGCCTACGTAGACCAGAATCTGAGCGCCCGCGACGAACTCTGCGCCGAGCAGTATAAAGAGGGCTGCGACCGAGACGAGCGTGGAGATTAAGAACATGGCGCTGTGAACGGCGTTTCGCGCGAGCACCGTCAGCAGCGCGGCCATCAGCGCCGTGACCGCGAAGACCCAGAAGAAGACTGCTTCCCAACCAGTTAGAGTCATGGAGCGCAAACTCCTGATGATTTAATTTACTGCTGCCCCTTGCCTGAAACGGCTCGCGTGTACATGATGACGCCGCTTGCGGGCGGCGTGCGGCCCAAGATACGCAGAGCGCTGATGAGAATGCCGCGATACGTCGCGCTGTGGTCTACAAGGTGCGCCATCAGACGCCACAGGGGATCGCTGAACTCTTGCCCCTTTGTGTTCCTGTAATGAATGACGCGCTCCATACGGCCCTCTTGAAGAACACGCTGCCAGCCGACCTTGGTCATCTCCCACGCCTCTTTAATCGCGGCCTTATCCCGCATCTCCTGTGTGCCCGGAATGATTGAGACCGATTCGCCCGCGACGACTCTTTTTAACCAGACCTGCTCCGCGCCTATGATGTGCGCGAGTATGCCGTGAACAGAGCCGTAGCTCAGGCCAAGCTCTCTTTGAAATTCTTCGTCGCTCAGGGCAAAGGCTGCCGTCAGAAACTCTTCGAAACTCCACCAGTGATGTTCCCAGAGAACTCTGAGCGCGTGGAGATTCAAGCGGGCGTCTCTGTCGCTCTCTTCCATTACGATTCGTACTTGACCGTCTCGCGTCCCTGCTCAAGCATCTCGCGGTTCCAGACAAAGCCCGCGCGAGTGTAGGTGGCAAGCTCGAAGTCCTGCGTCAGTTCCAGGCAATTAGTCGGGCAAGCCTCCTGGCACAGCGCACAGAACATGCAGCGAGAGGTGTCGAAGATAAACTCGTCGAGCACCTTCTTCTTGCGCGGCTTGCCTGCGGTCATCACCTCTATGT
>JACVRN010000205.1 GCA_014534425.1 Pyrinomonadaceae bacterium | reverse complement strand
GGTCGTAGTAGCCCGCCACCTGCTCCGTCAGGAGCTTGACGATGAAGGGGCGGAACTCGAAGTCCTGGGGCACCAACCCCAGCTTTTTCAGGGCCAGCTCCGAGGCGCGCGTCTCCTCTGGCCTGGTCTCCTCGTTCATGTTCTTGATAATCATGCGCTCGATTTCGGAGCGCGACTGTGCGCCTGATTTGACGGGCCGGAGAATGGCAAGCTCTCTAATCTCCGAGGTCTCTTTCAACACTTCGGTGGTGGCGGCCACGACCGCTGCGCTCTTGGTGTTGGTAGGTGCAACGCCCGTGGCTGTGCCCTGCTGCGCGCTGGTGGCCTGCGGCAGGGGCGAGAGCGCGACCAAAATCGAGAGGACGGCCAGAAGAGCGACCGCCCGGACCCTGAAATTCTTTGACATCACTTACCTTTCGCTTTTATAGTCCGCCTAATCGGCAGATATTTCATCACGGTTCACCAGAGACAGAAAGGGGAAGCTTTTCCTTTGACTCCGAACGTGGACGACTCGTTGTTCGACCAGTGGCACGAGACGCTCTTGCGCGTGCGCTATTCCGAGACTGACAAAATGGGAATAGTTTATCACGCGAACTATCTCGTCTGGTTCGAGATTGGCCGCACGGAGTTCTGTCGCGCGCGTGGCTTCTCCTACCGCGACATGGAGGAGAATGACCAGGCATTTCTGGTCGTGGCCGAAAGCTACTGCCGCTACAAGGCCGCAGCCTATTACGACGACGAGCTTATAGTCAAAACTCAAATCACGGAGCTTAGGCGTAGAAGCCTGCGCTTCGGCTACGAGATAGTGCGCGTCTCCGACGGCGTCACCATCGCCGAAGGCGAAACCGGCCACATAGTCATAGACGCCCAGGGGCGCGTGCGCTCGTTCCCAGAAGGCTACACCCAACTGCTCAAAGGCGCAGCCGCAGAAGACGCCATACACCTGACAGACGTTCCCACAGCCGGACGCGTCCCCGAAGGCACACCACCGGAATAGCAATTATGATTGATGCGGAAGAGAGAGGCGTGTGATTTCTCTGGCGCGGCCCGTCTCTTCGTCTATGTCAATCGTGACGGCGCAGATTCGCACGTCGCCTACGGAATGCTCAGCCCGGCGGTTGATGGCGGAAGTAAAGCGCGCGATGACATCATCCTTGTTCATGCCTATGACGCCAGCATAGCTCCCCGTCATCCCAAGGTCGGTGATATAAGCCGTGCCCTGAGGCAGGATTCTTTCGTCAGCCGTCTGTATGTGCGTGTGCGTGCCCACGACCGCAGAGACTCTTCCATCCAAGTACCAGCCCATAGCGCACTTTTCCGAAGTAGCCTCGCCGTGTATATCTACCAGTCGCACTTTTATCGCGGGGTCAATCGAGCGGACGGCCTCGTCGGCCACGCGGAAGGGGTCGTCTGCGGGCGGCATGAAGAGGCGGCCTATAAGATTGACTACCGCCAGGCGCACGCCGCGCGCCTCGCCCGTCCAGACGCCCTTGCCCGGAGAGCCTGGCGGGTAGTTCGCGGGGCGAAGAAGGCGTGGCTGCTCTTCTATGTAAGGGATGACTTCGCGCTTGTCGTAGATGTGATTGCCGGAGGTCATCACGTCCACGCCCGCATGGAAAAGCTCATCTGCAAGACGCGGCGTGATGGAGAAACCGCCCGCCACGTTCTCCGCATTCATGACGACGAAATCAATAGAATGCTGCTCGCGCAAATCTTCTATGCGCTCCATCACGGCAAGGCGTCCGGGCCGCGCCACCACATCGCCAATCATTAAGACTTTCATAATAAAAAGAGTAAATCGTGAATGGTAAATAGTGAATAGACGAACGGCTTTTTCTATTCACTATTCACTATTCACGATTTACTAAAAATGGCTAGAGGGAAATCCGCCGTGGCCGCTCCGAAGCCGTAATTGAACCTGCTCTCACAGGTGGGTGACCTAAGGTTTAAGCCGCGGCCTCCGGCAATTCCTTAGCTTTGAAGGATTGCACTGGCCGAAATGTGCGGCATCGGTCTCCCTAATTGACGGCATAAGGCTCAATTATCTTAACTCGGTGGCGAACCCCGCAGACTGTTTCCCTCTGCCACGAATGATACTAACATATGCGCCAATCTTCTTAAAGCAGATAGTTTGGGAACCACTTCGACGTGGCTTCGTGTTCTACTAAACGGGAATATCTGTAGGGGCAGGGCTTGTCCCTGTCCGTGTCATTTCGATAAAGAAAGGAGCAGCGAAATGAAACGTAAAGCATGGCTGGTGGGGGCGGCTGTTCTGATTTTTGGGGTGGCCGGCTGGACAGTTAGCGGTCAGAGGACACGTCCGGCGGCTCAGATAGAGTGGGAGTACAAGGTAGTTTACGTTCCGGGCGTGCGTATGATGTCGGAGAAAGCGCTCAACGACCTGGGCGCACAAGGATGGGAGCTTGTCACCTTTCAACAACTGAACCAGGAAGGCGTGACAATTGGAGCGGGCAACTTCTACATGAAGAGATTAAAGCAGAACAGGTAGCAAGCTAGGGGGGCGCGTCTTGATGCGTCCGGCTTCAGGTAAAAGCTATGTTGCCCGCAGGGCTGTTCTGCTGTTGCTGCTCAACGTTGCTGCGGACTTTAAGCAGGCGGTCGAGCATCTCCGCGCACTCGGCGCTACGCGACGCGAGTTGCGAATCTGCCTGCTCGTGCAGCCGTTTTAAGCGATGAAGCTCGTCCGCTATGTGAAGCGCCGCGAGGATGGCTACCTTCAGGGAATCGACCGTCAGCGTGCCCGAAGAAATCTCGCGCATGCGCCCGTCGACGAACTCTGCAAGCTGAGTGATGTACTCGCTGTCGCCGTCCGAGCGAATGTTGTAGGTCTGGTTATAAATTTCGACTCTGATTGTAGGAGTCGAGGCTTGATCCATATTGCTTTTATTAAAACTCATAAAGCGTCAGTCTCTTTTTATTTACGCATGGCCTCGACCATCTCCGGGTCGAGGGCTGCGATGGCATCGAGCATGGCTTCGACCTTCATGCGAATCGTGTCTCGCTCTGAAAGAAGGCGTTCGACCTGAGTCTCAAGCCGCTCCTTTTCGTTGAGCAGTGTTCCAAGTTCGCGGCGCACCGAAGCTATCTCACGCTCCAGCGCTTCCTTTTCCTGACGAAGCGATTTTGTTAACTCGATGGTGCGGTAAATTTTGTCTTCGAGATGAGAGAATTTTTCCAGTCCAGATAATCCGACCATCGCCATTTTCCTTTACACAACAGGGGGCTATCAGAAGAGCCGTAAGATTATGCGACTAAGCGCCGACAAGTGCAAGAGCGATTTTGCTAATGTCGCAGGAGGTCGTTTGAAGCATCGTAACGGCGCGACTTGAGCGGGGATTAATTGCGCTTCACGCGCCAAATTCGCTGCGATGTGTGAGGGGGATTTTCCAAACAGTCCATAGCGCATACTCCTAGACCGTAAGGCAGACAGACGATGAGGTAGACGCCGCAGGAGAGCAGCCATCGGTCTCATCTATTCATTGTGCCGGCAGATGACTATTAAGGTTGCCACCTGCAACAACCGCCTTGCTCAATCAGATGTGTCCGTTATTTAGGGCAAGTGAATTGCTTGCGTATGCATATCTTGCCATTCCAGTCGCCGTAGAAGATCGTCTGCCCCGGTTTGAGTTTCACGCTCAGAGGCTTCTTCGTTTCGCAATCTGTGAAGGTCAGACTGCAATCACCACCCGCTACGGATTCAGATTCACTGGTCGCTTCCGCAACGATTAGATTCTTTCCCGATTGCTCGGCAGCTTCTGCAATTTGTTTGCCCACGTCATCCAGCATTTTCATGCACCTCCAAATTACAAATTCAGTTGAATGGAAAGACACGCGTTCCGGCGCGTCTTATGAGCGACGAAGTCTGGGCCTACTTGAAACTTGCGACCGATAGCCTGAGGCAGCTATCCATGCTGCATCTGCGTAATTGAAATTTCTGCCATTGAGAGCGAGGGAGAAACCAGTGTTATTAATCGGAAAGAGTGAAAGCTCTACCCGCGCTAAATATCATTATGCGATGAAAGAATCAAGACTTTTTCCTTAAAATCTTCACTTCACCATGCTAACAAGTTGCTGCACGGGGCTATATCCTTCGAGTATTTCGTGAGCAATGCGATGCTACTGCGGTGCCGGTTGGACAAATAGACAACTTTCCATGAAAAGCACTTGACTTTCATTTGAAGCTGAGATAGAAGACACACACTCACGGCAACTCTGGTATGATTCGCTTCCCTCGCATCTAATTTTTGCGTCATTGGCTAAACAGCTAAAGGAGCATTTCATGTCTCAACTCAGACTCATCTTTTAACTCCCGATTAAACAGCGCAAAGCAGAGG
>JACVRN010000015.1 GCA_014534425.1 Pyrinomonadaceae bacterium | reverse complement strand
TCTCTGGACGGCGGGGCTTCATCGTCGTCCGGTGAGCCGTCCTCTCGGATGCTGATGCGAACGCCCATGTCGCGCCCCATCAAGTCGTGGCAGACCTCGCGTAGCAGCTTCACGTTTTCCGGCTTCGCCAAAGTATCCCGAAGGTGCTTGGCTTCCGGCGCGAACTCTACGAAAAGCTCGTCGCCCTCTACGCCCGCGCGCCGCGCGCCGTCCAGGGCCGTAACGACGAACATGCGTCGGCGTTTCTCAAGCGCGTCCTTGATGCTTTCAAGCACAGAGCTTGGCTTTGCCTGCGAAGCGTTCCTGGGGGCTGGCGCGAACTGAGGCGTCGCGGGCTGGCTGTCGAAAGCGGGCTGTGAAGCTGTTGCGGCGCTTGCCTGCGCGTTCGCCTGCGCGTTCGGCGGCGGCACAAGCGTCAGCACGGGCGGGCGCTCCACATCATCAACACGCGTCGGCGCGCCTCCAATCACAAGCGGCTCGTCAGCGCGAGATTCAGCAGCAGCCGAAGCTTGCGCGGCATACCCTTCGGAGCTTGCGCGCCTGGAGGCGCTGCCGCCGGACGCAGTGCCGCGCGAAGGGCCTTGCCCGCCTGAAGCTCCGCCACTGCCTCCGCTCGTCTGCGGCGTACCCGTAGCTACGGCGGGCGCTCTTCCTGTCCGCAAAGCTTCTTCCAGGGCGTTGAGGCGCTCAAGAATCTGGTTGATGGGCGCGAGCCTTCGCATCTCCATCAGCTTCACTAAGCCAATCTCCAACTGGTAGCGCGGATGTGCAGCCGTGCGAAGCAGCATTTCCGTCTGAGCAAGTTGATGAAAGAAGCGCACGAGGTCTGATTCTGAGAAGAGCGCGGCCTGCGCTCTTAGCTCCGCTCTATCCTGTGCAGATGATTCAAGGGCTTCCGCTTCCTCGCCGGAAACTTTTGCCACCAGCAGGTCACGCATGTAAGCCAGAAGGTCACGGCAGAAATTCCTCAGGTCGTGGCCGCGCATCACAAGGTCGTCTACGACAGCGAGCGCCTCCGAAGGGCGATTCTCTCCTATGCCGCGTACCACGCGCGAGAGCATCTCTGCGCTGGCTAGCCCCAGCGCGGTCTCAACGTCTTCCGCTTTTATCTTCGCGCCGGAAAAGCTTATCACCTGGTCAAAGGCGCTCTGCGCGTCGCGCATGGAGCCTTCGCCCGCGCGTGCAATCTCTCTGAGCGCATCGTCCGCGACCTTTATCTTCTCGGCTTCGGCAATCAGCCTCAGCCGCTCCATGATTTTCTGTGTAGCAATCGTGCGGAACTCAAACTGCTGGCAGCGAGAGAGAATCGTGTCCGGTACTTTATGAAGCTCGGTCGTCGCCATGATGAAGACTACGCGCGGCGGTGGTTCTTCCAGGGTCTTCAAGAGCGCGTTGAAGGCAGCGCCCGACAGCATGTGAACCTCGTCTATGATGAAGACCTTGTAGCGGTCGCGGGCGGGCGAGATGGCAACGTTGCCTATGATGGCGTCGCGCACGTTGTCTACGCCCGTGTTCGAAGCGGCGTCAATCTCCATCACGTCAATCGAGCGCCCTTCGGCAATCTCGCGGCACGAAGCGCAAGGCCCCTCAGGGTCGTCGGCAGAGCAAGGCGTCGCCGTAGGCTTCTGAGCTTTGTGGCAGTTGAGGGCTTTGGCTAAGAGGCGCGCGGTGGTGGTCTTGCCTACGCCGCGTGCGCCCGAAAAGAGATAAGCGTGATGAAGGCGCTCGTGCTCTATGGCGTTACGCAGGGTGCGCGTAATCGGCTCCTGGCCCGTGACCTCTTCGAATGTTTGCGGACGCCACTTGCGGGCGATGACTTGATAGGACATAAAAAAAGTGATGAGTGATGAGTGATGAGTAATGAGTTAAAGACAGAAGCTTTCACTCATCACTCATTACTCATCACTCATCACTTCTTCAGATGTGGCCAGACTCCGGGCCGACCCGCAACACACGCGCTCGCAACTACCGTTGCTCCGTTCCCGGCCTGGCGGGGTTCGTTGGAGACGAACGTTGTGCGGAGCCCGAAGTCTGATAAATTTTCAATAATAGCCGTCTGTCTTTCAGCCATCAGCTATCAGCTTAACACAGAATCTGCTGATTGCTGAATGGTGGCGGCTGATTACTTATCATGGCGGAGAGGGTGGGATTCGAACCCACGGTACGGTTCCCCGTACACAGCATTTCCAGTGCTGCCAGATCAGCCACTCCTGCACCTCTCCCCCTGGAACAAGACTCAATAAGATAAGAATTGCCGGAAATCTCAAATAACACGCAACCCTCAGAGCATAGCCTATCCAAGCGATTTCTGTCACGCCACCGCGCCGGATTTAGACAGGAGATTGACATTATTCAACAATCTGAATAATGTGTCAGGCGTTTTAGGCTTTTACCTTTATGAAACACTCTGGAACTTCACTTTGATAGCTGTTCAGGAAACTCCTCTAAGCACTTAAACAAAAGCGTTACAGTCGGTGATCGGAGGCGTGATGGGAAACGCTGCTTCGGGAAAAGAGTCGAGTGCCGATAAGCCCGCTTCTTTCAGCGAGCGCTTTGGATTACGGAAGACGGGAGCCTTGCTCATCTTCATCGTCATCCTGCTCGTAGGGGTTTGGGTTTGGATTCGCGGCACCCTCCCTTATGAAGGGATGCTCGGTCGTCCCTTGCGCGTAGGGATAGTCCAGTGGCCGGGTTATGCTTGCGGACTGGTTGCTAACAAAGGGCTGCGCCCGAACAAGGACTCCTTTTTCTGGAAGCGCGAGCTACTGGTAGAGTTCGTAATCATAGAAGACGAGGAACAGTTGCGCCGCGATTTTATACGCGGCGGCGACAACGGCGGGGTGGATGTCATGTGGTCTACAGTAGACTCACTGGCTCAACAGGCTCCGGCGTTCCTGAAAGCAGGCGTGCGGCCACGCGCTTTCATGCAGGTGGACTGGTCTCACGGGGGCGACGCCATTATCGCCAGTTCGGGAATTAATCAAATCGAAGACCTCAAGGGGAAACGCATAGCCGTCTCTATGAGCGCCTCGCAGTGGTTGCTTGAGTACAGTCTTGAGCATTCGAGTTTGTCGGAGCAGGAAAAACAGCAGATAAGGCAGAACCGCATCATTACCAAGAAAGGCTCTCAGGAGGCAGGCGATATGTTCGCCAACAAGATGGTGGACGCCGCAGTCCTCTGGGAGCCTAACGTCACGGATGCGCTCAAGCGCAGAGGCCCCGGCTCTAAGATTTTGATAGACACGGAAAAGGCGTCGAACCTGATTGCCGACGTGATGGTGGCTAAAGAGGAGTTCATACAGCGATACCCAAGGGTCATCGCTGCCTTTATCGAAGGCTGGCTCATTGATGGAACCACGGAGGCGATTAAAGACCCCATGCTGGCTGTCAAAGTACTACTGGAAGAGCCGCTATTCGAAGACCTGGGTGAACAAAAGACGCAGGAGATGTTGGGAAAGGCCGTGTGGGCCACGCTGGACGATAACGTGCAGATGTTCGGCCTCTCGGGCGATAACAAAGTCTTCTTTGACGAGCTTTTCAACAATGCCAGTAATATCTGGCTCAAGAATCAGTACATCACGGAAACGGTCAAGGCGGAGCAAGTACGCAACATAGAGCGGCTCAAGGAGATTAACGAAGCGCGGCCAGCGAGGCCGAAACTGGGATGCTCTATGGAAACGCCTGTCGAGACTATCAAACTGGCAGTCCCATTTCCCGCGCGCAAGGCGGAGTTGAGCGACGAGGCCAGGAGCATCCTGAATAACCAGGAAGCTTTGTTTCTGCTCCAAACGCACCCGGGCATTCGCTTCTGTGTTCAGGCAGACCCGGTCGAGGGTGATGACCTGCAACGCGCGCGTGAAATCAGCACCGCACGCGAGAATGCAGTCATAGAATATCTGGTAAAGAATTACAGGCGGCCCTGGAGCCAATTCGTATCTGCCAGCGACCCGAACCCAGAGGCGAGCGGCGCGGGAGTTGGCACACAGTACATCAAACTGAAGTTGATTGACGCACGCCGCCCGCCTGTCAATTAAGCGCTACGGATTTGAAGTCAACATGAAACCTGTAGATTACTCCAAGTCTTGGAACCGCGCCCGTGAGGCAGTCAAGGAGACGGCCAACTTGGTCTCCCTAACCATACTGTTTCTGGCGTCAGCGCTGACGCTTGACGTGTGGCTTTTAGTTACCGGTCTAGGGATCGAGTTGTTGTATTTATGTATAGCATCATTCCTGCCCCATTACCGCAGGCAGCTTGAGGCGCGTGTACAATCAGGCAAACCGCAGGTCAAGCGTCTGGATAGGCTGCTTTTTATAGTGACCGTCGCTGGATTGGTGATTATAGTTTTCTTTGGATTCGGAAAGCACCTGCTGAGTCATCCGTGGCCGACGTTGACGCACGCCGGAGGATGGGAGGCAGGCGCGCTCATATGGACTAGCTTATTTCTCATCTATTACCTGATAAAGTTTCCCTTCACAAGAAACGGCGTGGTGGACAAAATTATTATCTTCATAGCGCTCGGCACCTTGCCGCTTATATATCTTGCCTGGGCTTCGATGGGCTGGACTTCAGTGGGAAGCGAGGTGAAGCACGTCATCTACGTTCTAGCTATCGGGGCCTGCTTTTTTGTGATTGACTACCTGATTTGGAAGAAACATCCCGACGATGAAGAGAAGAATCTGTCTCGCGCCTCCTTTTACTGGGCGGACATTCCGATGGTCGTGGCCTTCACCACGCTCCTGGTCTATCTGCTTATTCACCGCGATACGGAGCATCGTGAGGTCTTCGTTTCGGGAGTTATCGCCTGCCAGCTTCTGATTTCCAACGCCGTCTTTATAGTCATGGAGTTCGGACTACTGCAACCACCGGAGCCTAAAAAGGAACAGGAACTCACTCAGCAAGAGGCTTCTGAGTAGAAGAGTCTCTGTCCGCGAAGAACGGCGCGGCTTCCTCCGGTATGGAGGAGAGAAGCTCTTCGAGCATGTGCGCCAGGTTGAGGTCTTCTTCGCCGGAAGCGTGCATGCGGCGTGCGGCCTTTTGAAGCAGGAGCGTTAATTCGCCGGAGCGGTTAAGATACCGGAAAGGGATAGGCTCGCCGCCTTGCGATAGCTGTTTGCGAAGGCCACGGCGGGCGCTCGTCACTTCCTCGTCCGACATGGTCAGCATGGAACGGCATTTGACGGCGACCTCCGTCACGGCTGCCATCTCTTCGGGCGAAAGCTCTATGCGGCGTGCGGCATCGCCGTAGTTGTCGTCCACCACGTTGAGCGCCGCGAGCAGCAGATGCACAGGCTCCACGTATTCGTCGCCGGTAAAGCAGGCTTCAGAGTTGGCTATGAGCAGCGCCAGCTTGGCCGAAGGGTGAACCCCTACCTCTTTAACGTTAGAGTATCTCATCTCTCTTTTCCGTACAGGCGTCCTTCAATCCATGATTGAGCTTTCTATGTCGCCACGCGACGGCACAGCGCGCGGCGGCAGGAGTTGCACGAGTTGACGGCAAGCGGCTTTGACGCCCTCTATGTCGTTGTTATTGATTGAGCGGCGCGCCTGCGTGAATAACTGTTCGGCGAGCGTCTGGTTGCTCAACTCCTCTTTGCGTTCTTCAAGCTGAGCGAACAGGTCTATCCACCACTCGTCGCGCGACCTCAGGATTTTCAGGCGAAGGTCGTCCATGTTGTCCGTCTTGCGCGTCAGGTCGTTCGCGTCCGGCACGCGCGCCTCCATAGCGGACTTCAACTCGACCAAGAGCAGCCCGAACTTGCGCTGGTCTGAAGGCTGTCCCCACTTGCCCACAATCTCTTCAGTCCACTCTATGACCTGCTCCGCTTCCTTCAGGAGTACAGGAATTTCGAGCGCGGTCTCCAGTTCGTCCACGGTGGCTTTCAGATTAAGCAGCCGGTTCTGGCATTTATCCGCCGCGTCCTGATCCACGCCCGCAGCGTCCAGCGTGCTTTCCACCTCTTCGACTATGTGCTCGTTCTCTATGCGCTTGAGTATTGGCTTGGCCTTCGGGTCGTTGGTGGCGTAAACCTTCTGGCGGGCATACTCAAGACGTTTCATCTCTCGTTCAAGCTCGGCCTGTAGCTCCTTTTGATCCGGCACCTCTTTGCCAAGCACCAGGGTCTTCTGGTAATCCTCGTTGAGCATAGTCAGGTAAGCTTCCGTGCGTATCAGGCGAGACTTGTCTATCTCTATAGTCACTTCTATCTCCGCGCCAACGGGAAGGTCTCGCCTTATCTGCGTGCCGTAGATTTCCAGGTGGCCTATGAGCTTATTGCGGTCTGCCTTTTTGTGCTCACCCTCGACGACGGGGATGCGTATGACCTCGTCAGCTTCGCCCTTGCGTACGCGGTGCGCCAGGCTCTGCACGAAGCGCTTGCGCGCGGGCAACTCCGTACCCTTTTCAAGAAAGACTTTGACCTCGTTGTTAGCCAGCGCCAGCCCCACGGAATGAATCAGCATGGGCTTGCCCGCGTCTATGCCGAAGGAGTAAGGCAGGCTGCGAGGCGTAATCTCGCGTGCGCCGCCGGTCGCATCCTGAAGCTCTATGTCGAAGACGTTCTGCTTGCCGCGCTCGGCCCAGAGCGTAGTCATGAAAGTTCCATCCGGCTCAAGCTGAACTTTGCCGCTACGCCAGCCCGTGGACGCGTGCCTGTTGATGAACTCAATCGTGTAGCCCGTCAGGTTATCTACATCGCTGCTATATACGCGGCCTCCTATGAAAGGCTCCGTGTCATCGCCCACAGGGCTGTACTCACCGATTTCAAGAGCGAACTGTCCGAGTGGAAGAGTCGAGGGCATGACGGGTTCGTTGCGCTGCGTGCCTGCGAAGAGAGCAGCGCCGCGCGCCACCACGGTCAAAGGGTCAAGCCCGTACTCCAAAGGAATGCCGAGGCCCTCTTTAGCGTCCGCGACTTGAGCGCGCAGGTAAGGCATCAGCGTGGGGCCGCCCACCAGCAGCACCTTCTCGACGTTGGCGGGCCCAAGTCTTCGTTCGGCCAGAACCTTTTGACAGATGTTTATGGAGCGCAGGATGAAGGGGCGCGCGATTTTCTCCACGTCCAACTTCGAGAGGTCGAAGTCGAAATCAATCCTCTTGCCGTTGTCGTCCTCGCAGAGAGATTCAATCTGGATGTTCGTAGTCTCGTCTGCGGAGACGCTTATCTTTGCCTCTTCGGCAGCCTGCTTGAGCTTTGCTATGGCCTTGGCCCAGAGCGGATTCCCTCTGCGAAAATCGGTCAGCTTCTCTTTCTTAACGAGCGCGGGGATGAGCAGGTTTTCCACTATGGCCCAATCAATCAGCTTGCCGCCGAGGTGATTGTCGCCCGCGTGGTTAACGACCTGAATCACTCCGCCGCGCACATTAATGACAGCCGCATCGAATGTTCCGCCGCCGAGGTCGTAAACCAGCCAGAAGACTTTGTTGCTGCGCGTCTGGAAACCGTAGGCGAGGGCGGCTGCGACAGGCTCTTGCAGTAGCGGGCTGAAACTGATTCCGGCCAACTGTGCGGCGGCGTTCGTGGCGTTGCACTGCGGAAGCTCGAACGCGGCGGGAACAGTGATGACAGCAGCGCTCACGTCTTCGCCCGTGCGTTGCTTGACCGACGCTTTAAGTGATTTCAGGACTTCAGCCGAAAGCTCTTCGCACTTCATGCGCCGCCCGTTTCGCGCGAAGACGTACTCGGCGTTCGTGCCCATCTGTAGCTTGAATTCCGAGCGCGCGTTCTCCGGCTCAACGTCCAGCCTCTCTTTGGCGCGGCGGCCAACTATGAGCGCGTTATTCTTATCAATGTAGACGGCGGACGGCGTGTACTCGGAGCCTTCGTTGTTCTTGATGATTTCGACCTCGTTATTACCCTTGGCGAGCGCAATGGCGCTGTTGGTGGTGCCAAGGTCAATGCCGAAGTCAATCGTCATACGCTCCATGCTCTTCTTCTCCCGTTATCTGTAAGCGAAGCGCAGCAGAAATATTCGCAGGTCTTCCGTGCGGGCGCGCACCGCGAGGCTGACGGCCAGCGCTTGCACCTGCCCGACCAACTCAAGCGCCGCCTTCCAGTCAGGAATCCCTTCGCAGTAAGCCATCAAACAATCGTTGGCCGCAGCCGCGACCTCATCGCGCAGTCGATTACGCACAGGGTCGTCTGCGGGCAGCATGACGCCTATGGCATCCAGCGACGCGCGCGATTGCTGAAGCAGGCGGCCCGCGACTTCGTGGGCGATGGTCGTCTCGGCCAGAGCTTCGCTTCTGGCGGTCTTGCACAAAGCCTGAAGCTCTGTGTCGACCTGCTTCACCACGCGAGCGCATGATTCTTCCATAGCATCGCGGCCAAAGCCCGACTCGCTCATCATGCGACCGTAAAGCTCTGCCTCCTGGGACGCGCCCCGCCCGGCTGCCGACAGAGCTAGCTGCGCCGTCATCAAGAGAAGCGCCGCAGGCAGCGTGGCCTTAAAACGCTCCGCGAAGTTTTCGGGCACGCGCGGGTCGTGCTGTTCTATGACTCGCTCGGCGAACAGTTCCCAGAAGCCTTCGTCGGAGAGCAGTGATTGCCACTCCGCCAAGCCTTTGCGCCAGTACTCCTCCTGCACCGTTTTCAACTCGCCCGCCAGAGGGTCTTCGTGGCGCGCGTTCTCTATGTCCAAAGCCAGCGTGTGAAACATCAGCGCGAGGTTGTGCGAGGCCAAGCCCCTCAACTTTGCGTCCTCTTGCGCCTTCCAAATCCTTGTGGCCGATTCAACGTCCCTGCGTATCAAGGCGGCGAGCGGCGCTTCGTCGTTGCCTGCGCGGGCGTTTGCGGGCCAGAACCAGAAGAACTCGTCTATGAGACGAAGCTCCGGGTCGCGCAGGCGCTGCGCGGCTTCTAGCAAGCTGGCGCTCTCCGGCGGAGGGTCTAGCGGCAGAGGCCCCACGACACGCTTTGTGCGCCCGCCGAACTTTCCCATCATGCGCGCCTTGTCCGACTCCTTCTTAATCTCCGGCTCCGTCGCAAAGACGTGGAGTCCGAGAAGACGAAAGGCGTTTGCGCGAAACAGAAGGGGCCGCGCCGCCTCAAGCACGGACTCAAGCAACTCTTCCTGCGGGTTGATGGAATTATCCGGCAACGGTTTCCTTCTAATGATACTCAGTCAGAAGTTTTGACGGGCGTGCCTACGACTACTTCGCCCATCTGAATCATACGTTCCTGAAAGTAGATAGTGGGCTTGATTGTCTCTATCACCTGTTCCGAACTTAGCCCCGGCGTCTGCTCGAAAGCCACTGTCTTGAGAGCGTAGATGCCGCCTTCGGGGACGGCCTCGCCCGTGTGGTCACGAATCTGTATGCCGCCCTCTGCCAGCACGTTGATGACAGCTTCCAGATGGCGAGAGGCGCGCTGCAACTCTTCGGACAGCTCGGAAGTCGCTGAGAGCGTCATGCTGCGGCGCAAGCGCCAGAGGCCCGTGCCAACTTCCGCGAGCAGCTTGATAAGCTCTTCGCTTTGCCCTGCGGAAGCCGAAGCGCTGGCCGGAGCCTCCTCTTCGTCTTCCATCAAAGAGGCCGCGCTCAGATTCAACAGCGAGTCTGCGCGGCTTCGCCTGCGAGCGCCGCTTTCGTCGTCGGCGGTCAGGGGCTTCGTCTGGTCGCTCGCTTGTCCCATCTTATCTTCGCGGTTTCGCGCTCTACATGACGACGCCGCGCCGCCAGTTCTTAAGCTGCGGCTCGTACTCTTCGCGCAGCGCGGGCCACTTGTTGAAAGCCTCTTCCATGAGGTCTGCGGCTTCGCCCAGGCGGCTGCGCTGGCGTGAAATCTGAATCGCCTGCTCGACCATCTGTAGCGCGGCAGACTCGTCCGCAGAAGTCTGCTCGCCGTAGATGCTCTTGGATTCGGATGAAGAGCTTTCAGACCAGCCGTTGCCGGTTTCTACGGGCTGAAGCTTCCACTCCGACAGGTCTTCCAACATCTCCTTGGCGTTCGAGTACCGCTTCTCTTTTTCGAGCGCGAGCGCGCGGAAAAGAATGCGGTCGAGCGCAGGGTCTACACGAATATTGTAGCGGCTGGGCGGAACAAGCGGGCAGTCGAAGCACTTGATGCCGAGCGATTCCATCTGGCCCAGGGCATACGGGAACTGATCCGTCAGCATAAGGTAGAGCGTGACGCCAACGGCCCACACGTCGCCCGCGTAAGAATCGCCCATGGGGTCGCGGAAAGTCTCAGGCGCTTTGAAGCAGCGCGTTCCCCTGGCGCTTACCTGAAGCATCAGTGGATTGACGCGGCGCGCGAGGCCAAAGTCACTGACGCACGCGCGAAGCCCTCCCGCGTCGTAGCCCACAAGGATGTTCTGCGGTTTGATGTCGCGGTGTACTATGGGCAGTTCGCCGCAGTGCGCTATGCTCAAGCCCTGGCAGACCTGCTTGGCTATGTCAACGACCGTTTCGACCGGGACTAGCTGGTCGCCGAACGAGCGCCAGAACTGTTGCAGGCTTCCTCCGGCGACGTACTCCATAGTGAAGAAGCCTCTGCCGCCTTCATCCGTCTCTATGATGTCGGCGTGAAAGACGCGTATCACGTTACGGTGGCCTATGCCTGAGAGGATGTTGGCCTCTTCCAGAAGCTGGTCAATCTCTTCAATCGTGCCGTGCTGTTTGAAGACCTTCATAGCCTGACGCCCGAAGTTGCGATGCTTGACGCGATAAACTTCCGCGAATGCGCCCTCGCCGAGGAAACGCTCGACCGTATAGCTGCGACCAATTACATCACCCTCTCGCAGTAACATCTTGAAAAACTCCTAGGCTCTTTTAACCCCTGAGACGCTGAAGCACTGCCTGCTGGTTAGGGCTGACGGTGGCGGCTCGAATCAGGTTGTAGGTAATCAGAAAGGGATTGGCTATCAAGGCAGAGATGCTGAACCACCCGAGCAGGGCGGACTTGCCAGCCTCCGCGAGCAGTTGTTTACGCACACAAGGGACACAGCCTATGACGACCTTGCGGGAAAATTGATAGGCCAGTATGAAGCCTCTAATCCAGGCTACGGTGGCGGTCGCTTCCACAGGCCCCTGTTGACACATGGGGCATCGCAGGTTCGCTAGCACATTGCTATCCATAGCTTCCTCCTCCTTTATCTCTTAATTGATGTCGCGCAGCGTGACCGAAGTTTCAGGCGCGCACGAACGAGGTTGAAGTGCCGGGTACGGACAAGCCTTTCGCTCTTCTAAAAGAGGAGCAATGAGAGTACGAGTGCAAAAGATATTCCTGCCGTGGGTTGATGTCAATATTCTTACAGGAAGAAATTAACAGGATGGACAGGATGAAAGGAATTAATTCATTTCTTCATTGGTTCATTGATTCAATGAAACAATGAACCGATGTATCAATTTCTTCTTTTCCTGTCCATCCTGTTTGAAGCCACCTTCACATTAAATCTCATCACTCTTGACTGCGTTCGGAACAGGTGTAATATCTTTCGCGGCTCACAAGGCCGAACACGCTCGGCGCTGGATTTCTTTCACGAACTTTTTGCTTTCTTTGGCAAAGCTAGATGCTGGCACCCGATACCATTCTGAATGGCCGCTACCGGATCGTCCGACTCCTGGGCAAAGGTGGTATGGGCGCAGTCTACGAGGCGATTGACCGTGACCTCAGTTGCACGGTCGCCGTCAAAGAGAACACGCTTCAGGCTCCCGAATTGCGAGACGCCTTTCACCGCGAGGCAAAGCTGCTGGCTAATCTTCGCCACCCTTCTCTTCCCAGGGTGATGCACCATTTCTCGCAGAAGGACGGGCAATTTCTGGTGATGGAGTTCTTCGCCGGAAAGAGCCTGGCCGAAGAGATGATGGAGCGCAGGAACACTCCGTTCCCTGCGCGCGACGTGCTGCGATGGGCAGACATACTGCTCGGCGCGCTCATCTACCTGCACAACCGCCCGCAGCCAATCATCCATAGCGACATCAAACCCGCCAACCTGAAGCTGACGCCGGAAGGCGAGATTGTGCTGCTGGACTTCGGGCTGGCGCGCGGCAAGGCCGGGCAGATGTCCAGCCTCAACACAGGCACCCCCATACTCGGCTACTCGCCCAACTATTCCCCGCTCGAACAGGTTGTCAAAGCAGACCTGGCATCTTTCAACCTGCTGTCGAAGCTCAATCCGATTAAAGCGGAACAGGCTCTGGCCGAAGAGCCTGACCCTAGAAGCGATTTGTACTCTCTGGGCGCTACGCTCTATCACCTGCTGACAGGACAGTTCCCGATTGAGTCCGCATCGCGCGCGACTCTTCTCTGGGCGGGACAGACAGACCCGCTTGCGCCCGCAATCCAGGTCAACTCGCAGGTCACGCCGGAAGTTTCAGAAGTGCTGGCACGCGCCATGCAGTTGCGTCCTGAAGACCGCTTCGCGGACGCGCTTGAGATGCGCCAGGCGCTCAGAGAAGCGCTGCACTACCTGCTCCTGCTCAACAGCCAGCCGCTTGTCACAGCAGGCCCGGACAGAAGCTCTCAAACAGGCGTCCCTTCTGAAGCTGACACCGAAGAGATTGTGACGCGCGAGAGCAGTTCGTCCGTCAGGAATCGCCGCCACGGCGTGCTTGGAAATTGCGAAAGCTCCGTGCGCTCGGTCAGCTTCTCGCCCGATGGCCGCTTCATAGCTTCGGGCAGCAACGACAACAAAGTTAGATTGTGGGACTGCCACGCGGGACAGGTGACTGTCCTGGGCCAGTGTGATTTTCACGAGTCCGGTTTCTCTTACGTCTCTTCGGTCAAGTTCTCGCCCGACGGTAAAAGCATAGTTTCCGGCAGCAGCGACAACACAGTCAGGTTGTGGGAAGTTCCATCTGGACACATGACCATCCTGGGCAGGCACGAACACGCAATCTGCTCGGTGGACTTCTCGCCTGACGGGCGACTCATAGCATCCGGCGGCAACGACGGCAGCATACATCTTTGGGAAACAGGCGCAGGCCAGCCCAAACTTCTGGGCACGAGCGACTGTGTTGTCTGGGCCGTCCAGTTCTCGCCCGATGGCCGCAGTCTCGCCACGGAGAGCGGCAACCGAACGATTCAGGTCTGGGACATAGAGAGCGCCGAAGCTCGCACGCTGGACACACAGAGCGCTGACGTTTGGTCTGTGGCCTTTTCGCCCGATGGTCTCTACATAGCATCAGGCAGTTGGGATCAGCAGGTTCGCATCTGGAATCTGGAAAGAAATGCTATGCGCGTCCTAGGCTCTTGCGACGGCGTGGTGCGCTCCGTTCACTTCTCGCCTGACGGAAAACTTCTGGCCTGCGGGAGCGATGACAAGACCGTCTGTGTGTGGGAAGTAGAGACAGGACACAAGCGCGTCCTTGGCATGTGCGACGACGTGACCTCAGCCGTAGAATTCTCGCTGGACGGAGAAAGCCTGGCCTCCGGTAGCTGGGACGGCACCGTGCGCCTGTGGAAAGTTTCGTAATCTTTGCGTCACTTCATGCTCGCAATGCGGTATGCGAAGAGAAGCCCTTCGTGTTTAGTAGAGATGCTGCTCTGCTCTGCGCGCACGGATTGCCAAACCCATTGATAAACGTCCGGGCTAATCAAAACTTCGCCGCCGCCCGCGCCGTCGCAATATCTTGATGCGCGGTTGACAGCATCGCCTATCACTGTGAACTCCATCCTCTCCGGCGTGCCTATAAAACCGTGTACGACCTCTCCGCAATGAATGCCTACGCCCAACTCGCCGGTTCGCAAGCCGCGCGCCGCTCGCTGAGCGTTGACTTCGAGCATGGCCTCCTGCATCCCCAAAGCGCACTGTACCGCGTGCTGGTGTTGTTGCTCGTCCGAGTCCGGGCTGCCGAAGACGGCCATGATGGCGTCGCCTATGAACTTGTCCACAGTCCCTTCGTTCTCGAAGACGAGCGGCACCAGGCGACCGAAGTAGTCTTCGAGCATCTGCGTTACTTCGTGCGGACTCATGGTGGCAGAGAGGTTCGTGAAGCCGCGTATGTCTGCTATGAGGATGGTCGCTTCGCGGAAATCTCCGCCGAGGCGCACACGCCCGCGCTGCTGGCGAAGTCGCCCCGCGAGCTGCGGCGACACGAGCCTCAAAGTGTTGTTGAGCACTTCGGCCTGCGTGCGCCATTCCTCCTGCAATTGAAGATTGGCAACGGCCATCGCCGCGTGATGCGCTACGGCCTGAAGCAGCCTTAGGTCTTCGACGTTGAAGTTAAAGCCGCTCTCGGAATTGTCCACGCACAGCACACCCATTGCCTTGCCTCTCCAAAGGAGCGGCGCGTACATGGCGGACTTGATGCGGAATGTAACGACGCTGTTTGTATTAGGCACAGACGTTCCCATCACGCCCTGCGGGAGTTGCTGCGGCGGCGGCCAGATAAAAGCGCTCCTGTGCTCAATGGCCTGCTGCGCCGTGGAGAGAGAGACGGAGGGGCTGCCCACGGGGATGTGCGCCTTTAGAGCAAGCTTTCCCTTCGCTTCGTCTCTGACAAGAAGCGCGCCGCGCTGCGCGTGCGGGATTGCCTTGATGACGCTTTCGAGTATCAGTTGCAGGAGCGCATCCAGGCGCGTCTCTTCACCGAAGCGTAGCGGGAGTTCGTAGAAGAGCGCGAGCCTGCGCGCCGCGTCCACGCTTTCGGAGTGGTCGGGCGTGAAGGCTGGCGCGCTCGCATCCAGCTTCGGCGTGTTCTCCCTGAGAGGCTTCGGTATCTCTTTAAGCTGCGGCTTCTTCGCCTGGGAATATTCGGAGGCCGTAAGCTCTGCCCTCAACTTGGTGTTGCCTATGGTGATGAGGTCGCCGCGAAGTATGGCGCGCTTGCCCGCTCCCTTTATCTCTTCGCCGTTGACCTTGGTGCCAAGCTGACTGCCCATGTCTTCAAGCCAGCACTGCCCGTCTTCGACCCACAGACGCGCGTGCGCGGGCGAGACGGTTTCATCCGGGGATAGGTCAAGGTCAACGCGCGTGCCTTCGGGCCGCCCTATGATTATCTGCGAAGCGTCCTCCTGCTCAAACACCCTCTCCAATCCCCAGTGCGAATAAACTATCCGCATGACGCGAGCCTCTGAAATTAAAGTTTTAGATAAAGCACTCTAGCCGTCCGCGCGTGTAATATCGAAATCTTTGCCGTCGCCCATCACAAGCTCTGAATTACATTTGGGACAAACGAGCGTGGGCGGCTCGCCCGGCGGCGTGCAAAAGAGAGCGCCGCAGGGGCACATGGTAGCGATAGGATTTTCGCAGTAAGGGCAAGACGGGCACCCGAAAAGCAGAGACGAATTGATCGGAGGCAGAAGCTCCGTGTCTCCCTCTTCGAGCGCTTCCAGCTTGTGCGCGGCCACTGCATCGTAGCGCTCTTCATATTCGCGCCGCACGAATCTCATCAGGTAAGGCTTCCTTACCTTGCTACAGAGCGCGTGCAGGAAAACCTGTCTGGGAGATTTGTTGCCGCGTCGCGCCGCAGTTGTTGTCCTCGGCGCAACTTCCAGAGCGCCTGAAGGCGGCGCGGGCAGATTGATTGCGCCTGCAGAGGCTGTCGCCTCAATCTTTGTGCTGACGGCCTGCACGGAAGCAGAGAGCCAAACGAAGAACTTGCGTATGGCTTCGGGCGTCAGGTTCGGCATCAGGAGCACTGTCTCCGTGATGCGATACAAAACCTCTGAGTCCACGTCGGGGCCGCAGCCTATGGCATAGATGTTCGCAGTCTTGCTCGCGCCGGGAGCTTTGATGCTGTCAGCCGCCTGCTCCCAATCGTCCGTGGGCTGGCCGTCCGTCAACAGAAAGACCAGGGGCTTGTAGTCTCCCTTGGTGGTCTCGGTCGTTTTCATCACTTCACTGCGAAGGCGCTCGGACAATAAGCGAAGCGCGCCGCCGAGCGCTGTGCCCGGACGAACGCGCAAAGGCGGAGGCTGAAAGCGTGTGAGTTCCGTCAGTGGAATAATCTGTTTGGCTTCGCGCGAGAAGGTGATGACGCTCATGTAAGCCGTCTCCAGCGCGAGCGGATTCGTAGCCAGTTCTCCGACGAGAGTTCGCACGCCCTGCTGCACGGCCTCAATGGCAGGGCCAGCCATAGACTCGGAGGTGTCGAGCAGAAGATAGACCGGGAGTCGCCTAGAATAGTTTTCCATCTTGAACTTCAAATTAAAGGCATAAGGCTACTGAGCCACGAATTGCAGCCCAGAATATAACGCACGCTCACTAATATAGGAAGAGTTTTGGCGCGACGCTTTAAGCATGAAATAAAAGGCGCGGCGAGAGCGGTCTGAAGCGCTCTCTTAATTTCGCCGGAAAGACAAAAAAATTTGACATTCCGCTAGCAGTTGGAATATTTTAAGCGTCCTCTTGATCGTTCGCTCAAGCCTTTTTCGTGGCTCGTTCGCTTTGTCAGATTTTCGATCAAGAAGAGCCACCATCGACATCTCGCAATGGCCTATGAACGTCGTCTTTAACTACCATTCGACCAGGCCGATAGCTTGGACATCCGGGGCGGGTAATACGTAATAAATTTGCTGCTGCTCAAAGTGAAGCTAACCTTTTTTGACATCACCTACCCTGATGCTTCTATACCTTACGATTGTTCGCCCTGCCGCGCGGTTGTAACGATGGTGGGGTTCCGAGACATTAGTTGACAGGAAAGGATGTAGAATATGTCTGAATCTCGACGCTTGCCCGTCTACCTTTTACTGGATTGCTCCGGTTCCATGAACGGCGAGCCGATTGAGGCCGTGCGCGCGGGCGTAAAAGCACTGATAGCGGATTTGAAAACCGACCCGCAAGCGCTGGAGACGGCTTACATGAGCGTCATCACCTTCGCAGGCAGCGCACAGCAGGTAGCGCCCCTGACCGAGTTGATGATGTTTCAGGAACCGCACCTGGACGCGAGCGGAAGCACGTCGCTGGGCGAAGCGCTCACTCAACTTGAGCAGTGCGTAGACCGCGAGGTCAAGAAGTCCACGCCGACGCAGAAGGGCGATTGGAAGCCTCTGGTTTTTCTCATGACCGACGGGCAGCCTACGGACAGTTGGGAACAGGCTGCGGATCGCATCAAGCAGAAGAGAATCAACATCATCGCGTGCGCTGCCGGGCCGGGCGCAGACGCCAACTTACTTAAGCGCATCACCGAAGAGGTTGTCATACTCAACAACCTACAGCCGGACACTCTGAAAGCGTTCTTCAAGTGGGTCTCAAGCTCTATCAAGATGACTTCGCAGAGCATTCAGCAGGTAGGGCCGGACACGCCCGTGTCGCTGCCGCCGCCGCCGCCAACTATCCAGTTCGTCCCCTGAAACCTTTTGGGGAAAACGGCTCGACGCCGGAATCCTACGGCCGTAGTTCCAGCCGAAGATGATTCCGGCGGCCCTGAGCGTATCCAAGCTTGGTTCCATGATGGACGCTGTCGCGCGTCGGGCGAGGTGTTGCCACGACAATCTCGTACGTGGGGTCTTTATGTTTACATGAGCGCTTCCGTCAATATCACACTTTAATTTGACAGTGTGTGGCCTTATGAATCTGACAGCAGAGCAAATCGCCGGAGCCATTAGGTGGTGGTTGGGCCTCGAAGCGGACGGAGACAACGCGAAGGGTAACTGGAAAGAGATAGAAGATTGGGTGCTGGGTAAAGACGAACGGCTTGACGAGTTTGCGGCTCATGTAGCTTGGCCGTTGATAGACGTAATCCAACGGGGCATAGTGCAGTCTAAAGAGAGCGGGAACGACCGTGCGCGCACCTGCTGGGATGAACTCAAGTCATTCCTTAAGAAGCAGGACGAGTTGTCTCGCCAGATGGTAGATAGGGCTACGCAGTTTCTGGACGAGTCCACTACAGGGAAAGGCTACGCTCCGGTCTATCTTACCCAACCGCCCGAAACGCCGGAAGCGGGCGAAGCTGAATCGGCAGCAACAGCCGTAGACCAAGCTTCGGCTCCTTCCACAGTCGCAGGAGGCTTTGCGCCCGCTTCAAACATTTCCGGGGCGGCTGTACTGGACGAAGTGGACACTGTGCCCGCCGTGGGGCCGCCACAGCCGTATGAATTAGAGGCCGCGCCCGCATCAGATGACGAGAGCAACAAAGCCAGCAATCCTATGAGTGACCAAACCGAAAGCACAAGCGAAAGCATGACGCCGTCGGCGGCATCTACGCAGTGGCAGTACAAGCCTCTGCCGAACGAGCCTGAGAATCATGGCGAGTACGAGACACGCGCCGAAGAATCGTACGAGAAGCTGAAGATTATAGGAGCGCGCGTGCGCGGCAAAAAGCACAAGCACGAAGGCACGAACTGCGACGACTGGTTCGAGTTCGACACCTCCAGCCCCTGGACTATCATTGCCGTCTCGGACGGCGCAGGCTCCAAACGGCTCTCTCGCATAGGCGCTAAAGTCTCCTGCCAGCGCGCCGTGGAGGTCTTGCGCGAACGGCTCAAAGAACATTTCATGGGAGAGCTTGATTGGTCTAACCTGGCCGAGGTCTTCAAACAGGATAGGGAAGGAGGCGTTTTCATCAAGAAAGAGCTTGATACGGTTCGCAGCGCGCTGCACGAAGCCATGCTGGAGGCGTACAAGGCCGTCGAAGACAAAGCGCGTGAGCTTTCAGAGAACTCGGAGTACACGGAGTTGATGGGACGGCCCGTGACGCTCGACGACCTTGCGGGAACATTACTGCTCGCAGCGCACACGGGCGTTCCTTACGACGGTAAAAATTACAGCTTCGTGATGACATGCCAGATTGGTGACGGGATGCTGGCGGCCATAGACCAAGCCGGAGCGCTCAAGCTCCTGGGCATAGCCGATAGCGGCGAGTTCGCGGGCCAAACCGAATTCCTCATCAGCAAGAAGAAGTTGGAGAAGAATAACCTTTGGAGCAAGACCAACGGCTTCTGGGGCGAGCTTCGTGCTTTGATGGTGATGACGGACGGCGTGGCGGACGATTATTTCCCGAACGCTCCTACAGGAATGCTCAAGCTCTACGGCGACCTGGTGCTCAATTCTATCCTGCGCCCCAACTTCAAGGACGGCATGCCGGATATAAATGCCAGCCTCGCGGGCACGGAGCTTCCCAATCCAGACGCAGTGCAGGCTGCCGCGTTGGCCGTCCCCGTCGAGACCATCAGCGCCGAGCCGCAAACCGTTTACATTCGCTCCATAGACATTTACGCCAAAAAGCTTGACCGCACCGTTGAAGAGATAATCAAAGACCCCGGACTGCTGCTGGCGGGCGGCGAAGGCCAGCCCATGTGCGCCGAGAACGAACCAAAGGACAGGCTGCGAATCTGGCTCGATTCCTATCAGGTGAGAGGCTCTTTCGATGACCGGACGCTCGTTGTCCTGTACCGGGAGGAGATGTGATGAAGGTCGAGAAGGCCACGCTCAAGGACGGGCGCGTTATTGATTACGTCTACTCGGACGACCCGCCCGCAGGCGGCATGAAGAAAACTTACTTCAGCCCCGACAGGTCTTACGTCGTGCAGTTCTTCCACAACGAGTCCGCAGGGCTTGACCCGCAGCGCATGGCCCGGCTCGAATACATTCTGACCAAGTACAACCCCACGATTCCGCATTCGCAGGGCGGCGCGCAGGGCGTTACACCGGCTGCTGCCGAATACTTCAAGAAGCTCTTCTGCTGGCCCACAGCCATCGTCGTCAAGCCGCAAGTCGGCATCGTCGCGCCGACCTATCCTTCCAACTACTTCTTCGCCAAAGGCCCCTTTTCGGGGCGCGAGAAGGAAGGGCGATGGTTCACAAGCCCCAAGCTGCGCGGGATGCTGCCCGACGAAGAGCGAGGCGCGTGGATAAACTATTTCAAGCTCTGCATTCTGATGGCGCGTGCCGTACGCCGCCTGCACATGGCTGGACTGGCGCACTCCGACCTCTCATGCCGCAACATACTGGTTGACCCGTCATCCGGGCAGAGCGTGGTCATAGACATAGATTCGCTGGTCGTTCCCAACCTGTTCCCGCCCGACGTTGCGGGCACGCCCGGTTACATCGCGCCGGAAGTCTTGGGGACGATGCACCTGCCTTTGACAGACCCGAAGCGCATACTGCCGAGCGTGAGGACAGATCAGCACGCGCTGCCGGTTTTGATATACGAATACCTGCTCTCGCGTCACCCGCTTCGAGGGCCGAAGGTCAACAGCACCTCTTCTGCGGAAGAGGACGAGCAACTGAGCATGGGTTCCAAGGCGCTCTTTGTCGAGAACCCTCAGGATATGTCGAATCGTCCCAAAGACCTGACGATTCCCTGCTCCGTTCTGGGGCCGCATTTAGAGAGCCTCTTCATGCAGGCTTTCGTGAAGGGGCTGCATTCGCCCAACGACCGTCCTGCGGCTTCCGACTGGGAACGCGCTCTGATTAAGACCTGGGATATGATTTACCCGTGCCCGAATCGTTCCTGCTCGCACAAGTGGTTCGTGCTGTATGACACGAACAACGTCAAATGCCCGTTCTGCAACACGCGCATAACGGGCACCGTCCCCATCCTGAAGCTACGCAAGGAGAGTCGTCCGGGCCAGTGGTTTCAGGACGGGAAGATTGTCATTTACGACGGCATATACTTTTTCAAGTGGCACGTCTATGACAACATGTTTCCGGGCGAAGAGGCAGACCGCACGCCGCAGGCTTACTGCCAGTTTTATCAGGGCCAGTGGATTCTGGTGAACAAGAATTTGACCTCTTTGACTTCGCCCGGCGGCAACCGCGTCCCTGCGGGACAGGCCGTGGTGCTCAAGGACGGCGCACAGCTTAGATTGTCCCAAGACGCGCACGGAAGAATAGCTGAAGTGCAGATGCTTCAGCTTTAGTTCAAGTCTTAAGATTTGCTATTCGCGCTTTAACTTTTATGTCTTCACAATACGACCAGGAAAGAGCAGCATTACAGGCTAAGCTGGATTCACTGCGCGACGGCGTGACGCTGAAGCTGCCGCCGCAGGAGTACCCGGGGCCGATTGAAATCAAACACCCTATGACCCTGGACGGGCAGGGAGCAACCGTGTGGGCGCGTCACGGCGCGGTCATAAACGTTCTCTCCGACGGCGTAGTCCTGCGTAACCTGAAGATAGAAGTCACGGGCGGGGACACTTCCACGCGCATAGAGGGCGAGTGCGCTTTGTCTGTCGAGCCGAACCGCACGATTCAGCTTGAGAACGTGGAGGTGCGCGGCTCCGTCATAGGGCTGTGCGACGAAGAGGGCGCTTGGCTTTATCCTTCTTCGCTGCATCTAGGCTCCCTGGATTTTGGCAGCGAGCACGACCTTATACTGAGAATCTACGTGCCCGTGGATTGCCGCTTTTCATCCAGCGTCTCCGGCCTCATGGTGCAGCCTACGAAGCTCACGAAAGGCCCGAACGAGGTGCGCCTGCACGTTGAGCGTCTGCCACAGGACACGCTGCTCAACGGCAGCTTCCTTCTGACGACCACGCGGCTTGTAAGACGCATCTCCGTTCACGCGCACATAGCTCCTGCGCCGCCTGTGAGCGCAAAGAAGCCGGGCAGGTCGAAGAAGCCTCCGAAGGAAGCGCCCAAACCGGCGGCAGCGCGCGTCGTTTGGCAGCCGGACAACTGGGACGCTCTGCTGGCGGGCCAGATTCCGTCCACGGGCAGAAGCATTCCTGTTGAGCCGCCGCCAATTTCGCAGCCAGGGATTAAGTTTGTAGACGACGATGACGATAGCAACGCGCAGCCAGTCGTAACCGCGCCGCCCATGGCTGTCGTCCCCGAACAGACGGAGAAGAAAAAGACCTCTGTTCAGCCTCCGCCGTCTCAACCGCCTGAGAATCAGGCTCCGATTGTGCCTGGGCCTTCTCCTGCGGTGGCTTCGACTCCGCCCGCTCAGCAAACGCCCGCCGCCGTGGACGAAGAGATATACAATCCCAGTCTTGTAACTCAGCCTCAGCCGCCGCCTGTCAAGACGCTGCCGAGCGGCGGGCTGCCTGCTCAGCCTCCCGCGAAGCCGGTCGTCTCTCCCCCGACCGGAAGCGGAACCGGAAGCGCGCCTGCATACTCGCCTACGCCGACCGCAACCAGGAGCGGTCAATCGTCGCGGCTCATATTCATGCTGATTGGCGCGGTGCTGCTGCTCGCGCTGCTAGGCGTAGGCGGCTGGTACTTCTTCGGCTCAGGCGCGAAGGCCATCAACTATAGCGGCATCACGTATCTCAAATCCCTGTCAGGAGCAGATGAAGTAACCGCCGTGGCCTTCGCGCCGGACGGCACCATAGCCGGAGCCACCAAGGGCGGGAAGATAAAGCTGTGGGATGCCACGGGCGACGCCGTCAAGATGGAGTTGCCGAAAGCCAGCGAGTCTTCGCCGGGCGAGATTACTTCCATAGCCTTCTCGCCGGACGGCACCATGCTTGTGGCGGGCACTGCCGACAATAACCTGATTCTCTGGAAGGTGGCGACGGGAGAGCGCAAAACCTTGCGCGGCCATCTGGGACGCGTCAACGCGGTCGCCTTCGCTTCGGATAACAGGACAATCCTGAGCGGCGCAGAAGACGGCACGGCGAAATTCTGGGACGCTCAATCCACCGCAGGAGCGCCGCAACGCTCCGTCCCTCTGGACGGCCCCGTCAAAGCGGTCGCAGCTTCTTCGGACGGAACCGTGGCGGCTGCTACGGACAAGGGCACCATCAAGCGTTGGGACGTTGCGAGCGGGAGCGCCAAGCGGGATATAAGCCGAAGCGGCGCTGTTCTGGCCCTGGCCTTTTCGCCCGACGGCAAACTGCTCGCGGGCGGAACCGCCGACGCTACCGTAGTGCTCTGGAAAACTGAGACGGGCGCGCAGGACAAGACCCTTCGCGGGCCAAAAGCGGAAGTCAACGCCGTGGCCTTCTCGCCCGACGGAAGGACTGTGATAAGCGGCGGCAACGACACCGTTGTTCACCTCTGGGATGCCGTCGACGGCGGGGCTGCAAAGCGCGCGTTGACGCAGAACACAGGCGCAGTTTACTCGGTCGCCGTCTCGCCGGACGGCAAAATAATCGCATCGGGCGGCGCAGATAAGACGGTCAAGATGTGGAGCAATAAATAGCTTCGATGCTGATTCGAGGCTAACAAAAAGAGCGGCGGCACTCTGGGCTTCACGATTCCCCTAACCCACAGGCCGCAAGACTGGAGGACGCTTATGCTATCTGAAGCAACTATCATGGAAGCGCGTGAGTTACTGGAGAGGGCCGACCTCGAACCAATTCTCACCTCACACACAGGCAATCTAACCTTTGAGCGCCACCTCGCGCGTATGTCTAAAGCCGAAGAGGTGCTGCGCGTGCTGAGCCGCTACATCTATTTCAACTCGTTTTTCGGCGGCGGAGTCGCAAGCCTCGCGGGCGAGATAGGAGTCCGGCAGGACATCTTCCGCGACCCCGCAGAAGAGTTGGACGCGGTCGCAGACCGCAGCATGGAAGTGGCCGCGGAGATTTTCTACGCCGCGATTGACGAGTTCGGCAATCCATTGATGCTCAAACAGAGCACTCATCGCACGCTGGCGCAGGCGACTCTGAAAGCGACCGCAGCCTTCTACGGCTACGACACGGCGGCTCTCAATCGCGTCTCTCATCCTAACAATTCGACTCTGGCGGCGACCGAGCGTGTGCGCGCGGGCTACGGCGTCGGCCACGTCATGAACGAGCGAAAGCTCCTGAACGCCATAGGCTTTCACATAGGCTCGGAGGTTCTGGCCGACGCGGAGTTCAACATCCTGGACAGCACTCTGCGCGCTCGTCACCCGGAACTGGTGAAACATTTGAGAGAGAGCAGGGTCTTCATCAACGGCACGGAGAACGTAGCCTATCGCTGGATTCAGATTCACACCAGCGTCGAGGCGGATCACTTCAGCGCAGCCATGGTCGGTGCCAATCTCGCACTACGCTATTATGCCGGGCCAGGCGGGCGTGGGTGGGCCAAAGAGTGGCTCATAGAGGGCTTCCGTGAATTCGCTCGTATGCAGACGGACTTCATGGAGGGCCTGCTGGAATAACAGAACTTTCGGCAGACAAACTCAGAGGAGGAACGATAAATGTACCCGAAAACTTTACGCAGAATAATGCTGTTGGTTGTGGCGACCGCTATTCTGGCAAGTACTATGGGAATGAGTAGCTGCTTTGGGGGTAGTAAAGATGGCAGCCTGCTCGGTCGTCCCCTGAGGGTCGGGATAGTCTCATGGCCCGGCTACATGGGCGGCATCATGGCTAACAATGGATTCAAGCCGAATAAGGATTGCATCTACTGGAACAAGCATAAACAGACCGTGGAGTTTCTGCTGCTGGAAGACCCCGCGCAACGCGCGCAAGCCTTCGCCAAGGGCGGCGAGGACGGCGTGGACATCGTCTGGTCTACGGTCGATTACTGGGCCAACGAACTACCCGGCTTGAGCAGCAACGGCGTCAAGGCCAGAGCGATCATGCAGGTGGACTGGTCACGCGGCGGCGATGCCATAGTCGCTGACGAAAGCATCAAAAAGATTGAAGACCTCAAGGGTAAACAGATTTCCCTCGTCAAATTCACTCCCTCACACTGGCTTCTGGAATACAACCTCAAGAACTCCAGCCTCAGTGATGCCGAGCAGAAGCAGATAGAAGACAACCTTGTCGGCAAAGACACGACGCTGGATGCTCGGCAGGCGTTTATCTCGAAGCAGGTGGCGGCGACGGTAGTGTGGGAGCCGGATGTGACTTTGGCGATGGAGAGGCCGGGGGCGCACAAGTTAGTGACGACGGAGACGGCGAATAATCTGATTGCAGATATTATGGTCGCACGCGAGGACTTCATCAAAGACCACCCGGATGTCATCTCCGCCTTCATAGGCGGTTGGATGGACGGCACGGCTGAAGCCAATCGCAACCGCGACAAGGCCGCGCAACTTCTGATGGAGAACGAGTCGCTCTACGGCGACATGAAGGACAAGAAGAAGGTCATGGACACGCTCGGCACTGTGAAGTGGGCCGACATGACCGACAACACAAAGATGTTCGGTCTGGACGGCGGCGAGGTGCTCTTTGACAAACTCTTCAACGAAGCCGGAACCGTGTGGGTCAAA
The DNA here is from genome assembly GCA_014534425.1 of Pyrinomonadaceae bacterium. Classification (GTDB taxonomy): domain Bacteria; phylum Acidobacteriota; class Blastocatellia; order Pyrinomonadales; family Pyrinomonadaceae; genus JACVRN01. The sequence goes on along the minus strand of JACVRN010000015.1, from coordinate 45,505 downwards.
CGGGGCTACATCACTTCCGTCACACCCGTAGATTCGGCCAAGGACGTGAGCTTCCTGAAAGAGCTTTACGCCAAGTCTCCGGTGCAAAGAGAGAAGGAAGGCACTCTCCCGACCGTGACCGCTTCGACCACCACGAAGGAGGGAATGGTCACAAAGCCTGTTCAGATTCTCTTCCCTTCTGGAAGCAGCGTGCTGACGGATGATGCCAAGAAGGTGATTGACAACGACGTGGCGCTGCTGGCCGAGACGAACAGCAACGCTTACATACGCGTCGAGGGCAACACGGACAGCGCAGGCTCGGCCACGGGCAACGAAACCCTCAGCAAGGCGCGGGCGCAGGCCGTGATTGACTACCTCGTGGAGCGCTACAAGTTCAACAAGAATCGCTTCATAGCCGTCGGCAACGGCTCAAGAAATCCCGTCGCCGACAACGCGACCGAGGAGGGCAAGCAGAAGAACCGACGCACCGACGTAAAGGTGATTCCGGTCAGCTAGGTAAATCGCTGCTATGAGCCTATCAACTCAAGACAAGGTAGTTTATCCAACGGCAGGGGGCGCGCGGAAATGGTTTTCCTCCGCGCGCTTCTCTATTCGGGAAACATTGCCGCCGCGCCTGGACGCTACCATAGGCGTGATAGGCGTGGCGGTCTTTCTGCTCCTCTGGTGCGTGCTGAGCTACGGCGGATTGATTAGCCCGTTCGCTCTGCCCACGCCGACCAACATCCTAAGCAGCCTCGCCTACCTATATGAGCGGGGCGAGTTGATTCCGCCCATCATGCGTAGCTTCTGGCGCGTGATTCGGGCGCTCTTCTTCGTCATCATCATAGGCGTCCCCATAGGCGTACTGATGGGAGCGTTTGCGCCCGTGGACGCTTTCCTGCGAAAGATAATCAATGGCGTAAAGGCCGTGCCCGTCACGGGTCTGACGGCGCTCGTCACACTCTGGGTCGGTTTGGGCGAGAGCGGCAAGATACTCTATATTTTCCTGGGCGCAATCTTCTACATGATTATTCTGGTAAAGAACGCCATCGCTGGAGTGAGCGAAGACTACACGCGTGTTGCGCTCGACGTGGGCGCGAGCCGTTGGCAGATTATCTGGCGCGTGCTGCTGCCCGGAGCGCTGCCGCAAATCTGGGACGCCATAGCCGTCTGCAACGGCATCATGTGGACGTACATAGTGCTGGCAGAATTTCTGAACAGCAACGCGGCTAACCTTGGCTTGGGCGGCGTCCTCAACAACGGCCTTAGACTGAGCCAGCCCGGACAGGTCTACGGAATGCTGATTGTCATAGCCATCATCAGTTCATTAACAGACTTTATCCTACACATCATACGCCGCAGATGGTTCAACTGGTAAACGTCATGTCAGAAACGAACGACCCCGAAGTTAACGAAATCCTATACGAAAGCCCGGCCACTATTCCCTTGACGCCGAGCCTCGCCGCAGAGCAGCAGCGACAGTTGGCGGAGCAGGCGGCGGAAGAGGTCGTGCCCGAAGAACCCGCAGAGCCTCCTATCGTTAAGCTCACGAAGGTCTGCAAGTGGTTCACGGACGCGCGCACAAAAATGCGCGTAGACGTTCTCAAGAATTTTAAACTGGAAGTAAAGAAGAAGGGCGAGTTCCTAGTGCTCTTAGGCCCGTCGGGCTGCGGCAAGAGCACTGTGCTGAGCATGATTTCGGGCCTGCAACTGCCGGACTCCGGTGTCGTTGAGGTCTTCGGCAACACTATCACGGGGCCTACGCCGGAGGCCGCGACGGTGCCGCAAGCCTACACCTGCTTTCCCTGGCGAACGGCGGTCGAGAACGTGGAGTTCGGCCTATGCATCACTGGCATGCCGCGCAAGCAACGGCGCGAAGTGGCTATAGAGTACCTCAGCAAAGTAGGACTCGAAGACCGCGCGCATGCTTACCCGAAACAACTCTCCGGCGGAATGCAGCAGAGGGTTGCCATCGCGCGCACGCTCGCCATGAAGCTGCCCATAGTGCTGATGGACGAACCCTTCGGCGCGCTGGACGCGCAGACGCGCGCAGACATGCAGCAGATGCTTCTGCAACTCTGGGAGGAAGAGAAGAACAACATCATCTTCGTCACTCACGACATCACAGAAGCGCTGATGCTAGGCGACCGCGTGCTGGTCTTTCCGCCGCGCCCCGTAGAAGAAGACAATTATTTCGTCTCGGATGACCTCAACAGCCGCCTGGGCAAAGAGCGACCGCCTTCGCTCGTGCGCGAGGAAAGTTTCCTGCAACTCTACGACGAACTGCTGGCGGAACTGAAAAAGAAACCCCATCGCCCGCCTGCCCCCGAAGAGGCCGAACCGTCCTCGAAATCCCGCAAAAGGTAAAGCTATCCAAAGCAGACCTGTTAATTTCCAACGTCTGTGAAGTTCACTCACGATGGCCCGTATGGTAAAGTTGAGTGTCAGTATTGCTATGGTAAGGTCTAATCAAGGTAATCATGTTTGACAATAAAGTTCTTTCAAGAGGGTTGGGCGCGCTCATAGGTCTTGTTATCGCAGCCATTGTGGCGGGTGTCTTATACGTCATCAAATATTCCGATTTAGAGCGTGCCGCTAGTGTTTCATCCATCCTCCTGTCACTCATCGTAGGCATTTCGGTCTTCTTCATCTGGTGGCAGTTAAAACAGCAGACGAGGCTCACGCGTGTCGCCAACACGCAGGAACTCGTAGGGCTGTCTTCGCCCTTCAGCATGCAGCTTATTCAGGACAGAGAGTCTGCGGAGTTGTGGATGCGTGGAGCGTTTGAATATGACCGCCTGGACAGGGTGGACAAATACCGCTATCAGATGATGCTCTACTGGTGGCTCATCTTTCACGAGAACGTTTTCTATCAGAGGCAGAACAATCTGCTCGACAAGCACATCTACGCGTCGTGGGCTTACGACCTGAAGAACTTCGTGGAGAAACAACGCCTCGTCATGCACTGGCCCGAACTGCGTCCCTCTTTCCAGAAAGAGTTCCGCAGGCACATAGACCAGCTAATCGAAAACAGCATGAGCACCAGCCAGTCAAGCGAGGCCGCGCGCGAATCGCTTCTGGTGCGCTAAATCTCGCGTGCGGTGAAATCAGCAGATGTCCTGCGAGCGCAGCACTGCCGCAGTGCCGCCGACGAAGCCTATAAACATAACCAGAAGGAGAGCGGCGTCGAGTCGCACGCTTCCCCAGGGGTGCAGAAAGTCCACGTAGTCGCTCATGTCGTCCGGGATGGGCGCTGGCTCTGAAAGCTTCTTGGGCTTTTCCGTGGCGGGGTCAACAGGCTTCACAGGCTCGTCCGCGCGCAGCTTATTTCTATATTTGACCATCTCGGTCTGGTACTCTTCCATGCGCTTCTTGAAGTCCTGTATCTGCTGCTCCACGTTTGTCTGGTGATTATCAATCTCGTCCTGCGCTTCCCTGACTGTCTGCTTGTTCTGATGCTCCACGTTTTTGTATAGACCGCGCCCTTCATTCTTGGCAGAAGGTTGCGCGCCTTCGTCTTTGCCGCGCAGCACATCCAGGGCAGAGAGCCTCTTCATCCCGTCGAAAGACCAGGTCGCGGGCATCAATACGCCTACATACTTCGAGACTCCCTTGGGCACGCCGACCAGTCCAGAGAAGAGAATCTGCGGAATCAGAATCAGAGGCACTAGGCTCGTAGCCATCTCACTTGTTTTCACCAGCGCGGAGATGAACAGCCCGATAGCGATGCCCACCATTCCCGTCAGTATCATCAACGCAAGCTGGGGCAGCCCGTAAAACTCTCCCGGCATCTTCATCCACCCTACCAGGCCGAAGAGCTTGAGCATGAGGAAGAGCAACACGCATTGCACGCCGACTATGACAGAGAGCACCAGAAGCTTTGAGCCTATGTAGGGGAGTATGCCGAGGTTGACCATCCTTTCGCGGTTGTAGATGGCGCGCTCGCGTATGATTTCACGTGCGGCGATTGAGGTGCCGAACCAGATAGCCACGAGCGCGAGCATAAAGTATGGAAAGTCGCGCGGGCTTTTCGCGCCGACCACCAATGCGGTCAGGATAGCTATAATGGGAGCCTGCCCGAAGAGAATCAGCAGGTTCAGCTTGTCTCGGCTCAGCACTTCGTAGTAACGCTGGGCTAGAGTCTTCCATTGCCAGATGCGGTCGGTGACGGTGTGACGGCGCGGCGCTGTGACTACTGCGCTTGCCGACTGCGTAGTCACCTGCGCCAGTGGTTGCTGTATTAAACGCTTGTACTGCTCCGTCTGCTTAAAACGAGCCTTCCAGCCTTCGGCTACCTTTTCGGCAATCTGCTCCTTCTCTTGTTTGCGAGCCTGTAGCTGTTGAGGCGCGGCGTTCGCGGGGAGCGGCGGAAGCCTATTTATCTCGTCCGCGATTTGAGCCTCAAGCTTGTCGTAGAGGTCTTTGAAGCTGCTAGCCTTGACGTGTTGCAGGGCTTCGTGCGGCGCACCGTACCAGACTAACTTCCCCCTCATCAGAACCACGATTTTGTCAAAGAGCCTGACGTTCTCCATCGCGTGAGTCGTCAGGATTACCGTTCTCCCGCTTTCAGCTATCTGCCGGAAGAGCTTCATTATCTTCTCTTCCGTCGCCGGGTCTAATCCAGAAGTCGGCTCGTCGAGGAAGATAACCGATGGCTTTGTTATCAACTCTACGGCGATGGAGACTCTCTTTCTTTGACCGCCTGAGAGTTGCCCGACGGGCACGTCTCTTCTTTCTGATAACCCTGTGACATCCATGACCTGGCCGACGAGCATATCAATCTCAGGCTCGGTCACGTCGCGCGACAGTCTGAGATAGGCCACGTAATAAAGGGTGCGGTAGACGGTCAATTCTCTGTGAATGATGTCGTCCTGCGGCACGTAGCCTATGGATTGCTTATGCGAGTCGAAGTGCTGATAGAGGTCTAGGTTATTGACCAGCACGTTGCCGGAGGTCGCGGGGCGCATGCCATTCAAGGCGTCCATGAGAGTGGATTTGCCAGCGCCCGAAGGGCCGAGCAAGCCTACGAACTCGTTAGGCTGTATGACGAGGTCTATATCGTCCAGCAGCTTGATGGTGCCTGCGCCCGAACGATTACGCACAACCTTGGTGACGCCTTTCACGTCTATTCTAGTTTTGGCGCGCGTGTCGTAGACGGCCACGCGCTGCGAATCTATCTGGAAGAGAAAGGGGCCAATCTGTACCACCGCGTCAGGGTTTAGCTGCACCTTTGTAGTGATGCGCGTGCCGTTGACATAGACGCCGTTGGTAGAGCCTAAATCTTCTATGAAGACGCCCAGGCTTTCGCGCGAGATGCGCGCGTGGCGGTTGGAGATTTGAAGCCCTTCGAGCTGTATGTCATTGCCGGGAGCGCGGCCCACCTGTATCTGTGGCTTTCTGTCGAAGCTCTCTTCGTCTATGAGGTCTAGGTGCACGCCTCCGCTCGCGGGCTGCTGTATCGCGGGCGAAGAGGTCGGCGCAAGGATTGTAGGCTGCTGCTGTCCCGCAGGAGGCGCGGCGGCTTGCTGTGCAGGAGCAGGAGTCGGCGCGGGATGCGTTGCAGGGTGCGCGGGGTCTCTGAAGAGACAGATGGGGCCGCCTATGCCAAGCTGTATGCGGTCGCCGTCGCGCAAGGGCGTCTCCGCAGTGATGCGCTTGCTGTTGTGATAGGTGCCGTTGAAGCTTCCCTTATCTATGAGCACGAACTGGCCGTTGTTGCGCTTAATCTCGGCATGCTGCCTTGAGACGACCGCCGCGCTGCCCTCGAACCTGACATCCATGTTGAGGTCTCGGCCTATGCGCGTCAGGTCTGTGCTGATTTGAAAGCGCTGTAGCTGTCCCGTCACATCGTTAATCCATTCGATGGACGGAAGCTGAGAAACCTGCGCGGGCGTTTTCGGAGCGGGCGTTTTTTGAGCCGGGGCTTTCGGCGCAGGCTGCGGCTGCACCGGCTGCGGCACCTGCGCCTGCGGCTGCGGTGCTTGTGGCTGAGGTTGCTGCGGTCGTTGCTGTTGCGGCGGCTGTTGAGGCGCGGGAGGCTGTGGAGCAACTTTCGGCGGTTGCTGCGCTACAGCAGGTTGTTGTGGCTGCGGTTTCGGTTGCGGCTGCGCTTTAGCTGCGGGCGGCTGTGGCTGCGGCTGTTGAGGCTGGGGCGGTGACGGCGCGGTGGAGACTACGGGCTGTTCTATTCTGACGACACAGAGTTTGGGGCCGTTCGGGCCGAACTGTATGCGCGCCCCTGCCTTTAGCTCCACGGGCTGCTTGATGATTTTTCCGTCGACGTATGTGCCCTGCGTAGAGTTGTTGTCGACGAGCAGGTAGCGCCCCTTCTCCAGGCGTATCTCCGCGTGGCGGCGCGAGACCATAGGCCACTTGGCATCATCGAAAATAATCTGACAGTCCTTCTTGTCGCGCCCGACCTTGATGACTGAACGCTCGAAGCCGTGCTCGCCATGCGCCTTTCCGTCGCGCTCTTCAGCAAGAAAGATTTTCATGCCTCACTCTTCGCTTTCTGGCAGAGTTATGTTTGAGAAGCTTATGGATGGCGCGAGACTGACGGATTAACCGTTCCTGCTGATGGCGAAAAAGGTTGATGGAAAGGCATCAACGGTGCTGATTCATGGACATTTATCGGCGTGAATTTTAAGACCGCTAAACAGGTAGTAAGGCTCTCGCGGCAGCGTCAGCAGAAAGATTTCAAGGTCAGCACGCCAAAAGTTAACGCCGCGTATGGTAGCTTGACGTTCTGAAGGTGTCAACAGTAATTAAAACGAAGAATTTTCTTTCCATTCGGTGTAACGAAAAAGCATTGACTTAGCATAACTCTTAGGAATATTCTTTGCGCTGTTCGACGGAAACAAGAGTTTGGTCAGTCAACTATTTTCCGTTTATTCCGCACCCGTTCCAGTTCGCTTCGGGCGACTTCCGAAGATTTAATTAACCGGCTTTCTCTCTTAACCCGTATTACCGTTTCTCAACTCGGTTCATTTCAATCGGGCCGCGCGATTTCCATCCGGCCACTCGATACCAGATCAACGGGTAAATTTTATGGCGATGCTACACTCCAAAGATACACCGGTTGTCTCCGCAGAGATTTTCGTCATCCCGCTTGAGACAGACCGTTACATCGTTTACGCCCCTTTGCGTCGCGCAGCCTTTGTGGCTAATTCCAGAGTCGTCAACTTTCTGGCAGACCTGCAAGAGGGCGTGTTTGATGAAAGCGCAGACCCGGACAATTCGCTTGTGGAGTTTCTGCGGCAACTGAAGATTCTGGACGCAGGCTCTGAAACTCTGCCCATAACATCTTTCAGTGGCAACCCTGAGCCAACGTCGGCCACGCTCTTTTTGACCACGGCCTGTAATCTTCGCTGCACTTACTGCTATGCTTCGGCTGGCGACACGCCCACGAAAGTCATGAACGTCGAGATAGCCAAGCGCGGCATAGACTTCATAGCAGCGAACGCCTTGAAGCGAAAAGAGGACTCTATCTCAATCACCTATCACGGCGGCGGAGAACCTACGGTCAACTGGCGCGTCATGACCGAATCGCTGGATTACGCGCGACAAAAGGCTGCGGAGTTGGGTCTGAAGGTGCAGGCTTTCACGGGCAGCAACGGAGTGTTGACGGACGCGCAGATAGATTGGATTACGAGTAACCTGAACGGTGCCACCATCTCTTTCGACGGACTGCCGGAAGCGCACGACAGGAACCGTCCAACCGTTTTGGGCCAAAGCTCAAGCGAGCGGGTCATGCACACCATACGCAGATTCGACGAGGCGGGATTTCGTTACGGCCTGCGTGTGACGGTGACACTGGAGCAGATACCTTCGTTGCCCGCAGCCATAGAGTTCATCTGCTCGAACTTTCATCCCTCGAAGATACAGGCCGAGCCAGCGTATCAGATTGGGCGTTGGGAGCATGCGCCTTCTGCCGACACGGAGGAATTCATCACGGCTTTCCGCGCCGCTCAGGAGCGCGCTCATGCCCACGGCCACGAACTTTATTTCTCGGCAGCGCGCCTTGGAACCTTGACGAACCATTTCTGCGGCATCACCAAGGACAGCTTTGCGCTCAGCCCGGACGGAAACGTTTCGGCCTGCTACGAAGTGTTCTCGGAAGACAACACCTGGGCCAAGACCTTCTTTTACGGTCAGCCCGACTCTCAAACCAGGGGGTATAGATTCAACCTGCCCGTCCTGAATAATCTGCGGAATCAAGCCGTCCAGCACCGTGAATATTGTCAGGGCTGCTTTGCCAAGTGGACATGCGCGGGCGATTGTTATCACAAATCGCTGACGGTCAACGGGCCTGGAGAGTTTGCTGGCTCCGACCGTTGCCACATCATACGTGAATTAACCAAAGACCAAATACTCGCCAAAATCAGCGAGTCCGGGGGCGTCTTCTGGTCTGCCCCGTGAAATTTCATTAGCCCCAAGAACCAGTCTAAGGAGAGCCTGCTATGAACTCAGAGAAACCGCAATTCAAGCTCAGTCGCGTCTCTGAAAGAGATGCGGGTGAGTCGCCGGAAATAGTTTCGGTGAACGACACACAACAGGACGCGCACTTTAACCGCCGTGGCTTTTTAGGGGCGGGCATCAGCGCGGCTGCTGCGGCTCTGTTCGTCTCTATTGGTTACGAGCGGACTTCCGCTATGCCGTTTCTGAAATCCATCAACGCCTCGCTCAAGACAGCCGGAGAGGGCGTCATGTCTCTGGGCATCACGCCCGACGGCAAGAACCTTGTCTCCATCTCTGACTCCGACACAATCTCGCTCTGGTCTCTGCCCGACGCAGAACTCCTGAGCACCAGGAGCGTGGACAAGAGCCTGAACAACGCCCACGCCTTCAAGGAAGGCGGCCACGGGCAAAAGTCCAATGCCGACCATTTCATGATGCTCGCGCTCAGCGAAGGAAGCCTGCCTGCCGGATTGCGAAGCAAGCTTGGGAGCCGACCCGTGAGCGCTATCACCGTCACGCCCGACGGCAGTAATCTGGCCTGCGCCGCAGGGAAAGATATTTACATGTGGTCGCTGTCAGAGGACAGGACGCTCGCCGAGAGAAAGCTTGAGGCCGGTGACGTTGAGCTTCTGGCTATGACCTCGAACGGGAAGACCCTCGCCGCAGTCTCAAGCGAGGGAGCCATCACCGTCTGGAACAACGGCTCAGTTGACAGCATAGCTGCCGATGAATTGTCCGACATGATTAAGGAGAACGAAGCCAAATCCACTGGCGAAATATCAAAGGCCACGCTTCAGGCCGTGGCGCTGTCGCCCGACGGCCAGCTATTGACCGCAGGCTTCAGCAACGGAAAGCTTCTCTTCCTCAATCTGGCTCAGACACGCCGCAGGCGTCGCCGCCGCAGAAGAAGCCGCAGCTACGGCAGCAGCAGCAGTAGCAGAGGCGGGGGCGGCTACAGGGTACGCTCCAGAGGAAGCAGCAGCACCCGAACGGTTCCCTGCGGCACCCGCCCAGGCCCCGGCGAAGTCTGCACCTGCAACTGCATGTAAGAATGGCCTGACTGTAAAGACCTCGTTCTTCATTAAAACTTAAACGCACAGATGTTCCCGATCCCTGCTCCTGCTCGGCTCGGGAACATCTGTATTTAGAAAGAAGATTCAAACTGAACCGCTACTCTTGCGGCAAAGAATTTCCCGGCAAACCGATTTTGTTTATACTGTTGCCGAATTTACTCTGAGAGACGGAAGCTTTCGAAGGTGGCCGAGGCTGGTTCAAAAGAGATTACGCAACTGCTGCTGGAGTTGTCGAACGGCAATCGCGCCGCAGTTGACGCGCTACTGCCGCTCATCTACGATGAACTGCGAAGCCTTGCGGCCAATTACCTGCGGCGTGAGCGGCCCGACCACACGCTACAGCCTACGGCCCTGGTTCACGAAGCTTACCTGCGTATGATTGACCAGACGCGCGCCAACTGGCAGAACCGCGCGCACTTCTTCGGCGTCTCGGCTCAGATGATGCGGCGCATACTGGTAGACCACGCGCGAGCGCACAACGCAGGCAAGCGCGGCGCGGATTTTCAGAAGCTCTCACTTGAAGATAACATTGACAAAGCGGTCGAACGCAGCAGCGAGTTGATAGCCCTGGACGAAGCTCTGACGGATCTGGCCGAGATTGACGAGCAGAAGGCGCGCATAGTCGAGTTGCGTTACTTCGGCGGCCTGTCAGCCGAAGAGACGGCTGAAGTGCTGGGCGTAGCGGCTGTCACCGTCAAGCGGCACTGGCGCATGGCCCGCGCCTGGCTCTACGGAAGGATGAAAGGAGATTGATTCATTTCTTCATTTCTTCATTGAATCAATGAACCGATGAACCAATGAATCAATCTTTTCTTCATCCCTTGTTTTCATCCCCGGCTTTTTATGTCATCCGAACGTTGGCGAGACATTGAAGAGATTTTCCAGACGGCGCTTGACCTCGCGCCCTCGGAACGCGAGCAGTATGTCACGAAGGCCTGTGCCGGTGATGACTCGCTGCGCCGCGAGGTCGAGCGGCTTCTCACACAGCACGAAGAGGCCGGAGACTTTCTGGACGACCCACTGTACGAACGAAGCGGCCTTCACGAACTGGCTAATCTTCTGGACGGCGAAGGCGACTCGCTCATAGGCCAGCACCTTGGCGCGTACAAGATAGAGCGCGAGATAGGGCGCGGCGGCATGGGCGCGGTCTATCTGGCCGAGCGCGCCGACAACACGTTCCAGAGACGCGTCGCCATCAAGGTCATCAAACGCGGCATGGACACAGACTTTGTCCTGCGCCGCTTTCGTCACGAAAGAAGAATCCTCGCGGCTCTGGATCATCCCAACATTGCGCGGCTCCTGGACGGCGGAGCGACCCCTTCAGGCCAACCCTACTTTGTCATGGAGTACATAGAAGGCCAGCCCATCTATGCTTACTGCGATTCACGTCGCCTTAATCTGCAAGAGCGCCTGCGTCTCTTCTGTCAGGTCTGCGAGGCCGTGGACTACGCGCATCGCAAGAAGGTCATACACAGAGACATCAAGCCTTCGAACATCCTTGTGACAGAAGACGGCGTGCCGAAGCTTTTTGACTTCGGGATAGCGAAGCTGTTGGATTCCGAGTTGGCTTCCGACACTGCACCGCAGACTGCTACTTCAATGCGCTTGATGACGGTTGATTACGCAAGCCCGGAACAGGTGCAAGGCGCGCCCGTCACTTTCCTGAGCGACGTTTATTCTTTAGGCGTGCTGCTTTATGAACTGTTGACGGGGCATCGCCCCTACAACTTTCGCAGCCGACAGCTTCACGAGATGGCTAGGGTCATCAGCGAAGAGGAGCCTGAGCAGCCTAGCGTGGCCGTGACGCGCTCAAACAATCTGATGACGGTTGCGTACGTCAGTCAGGATGCCGCGACGATAGGACACCTGTGCGAGTTGCGCTGCGAGACGCCTGAAAGCCTGAGCCGTCAACTGGCGGGCAGCCTTGACCGCATCACTCTCAAGGCTCTGAGGAAAGCGCCTGAAGACCGCTATGCTTCTGCGGGCGAGTTGCGCGACGACATCGTGCGTTACCTGGAAGGGCTGCCCGTGGTTGCGCCCGCTTACCTTCCGCCGTACACAAAAAGCGAGAGCGCGACTACGGGCGCAAAGACCAGCGAGCTTTCGGTCGCGGTTCTGCCTTTTAAGCTGATGAGCGTTCGTCGTGACGACGACGATACGGGAGACGAGTATCTGAGCGTGGGGCTGGCGGACGCGCTCATCACACGCCTCTCGAACGTGCGCCGCCTGGTGGTCAGGCCGACCAGCAGCGTGTTGCAGTACAGCAAGGAGGGCGGCCCCTTTCAGGCGGGTCGTCGCCTGGGCGTTGATTACGTCGTTGACGGGAATCTTCGTCGCGTGGGCGACACACTTCGCGTCACCGTTCAGCTTCTGAGCGTGCGCGACGAGGCGGCGCGTTGGGCCGGAAAGTTCGACGAGAAGCTGACGGACGTGCTCCTGCTTGAAGATTTAATCTCAGAGCAGGTGGCCGTTGCGCTTATTCCGCGCCTCACGGGCGAAGAGCAGCAGCAACTCGCCAAGCGCGGCACGAACAACGCGCAAGCCTTTGAAGCCTATCTTCGCGGGCGCTATCACTTTCATAGTTTGACCGAAGAAGGCTTTGCCAAATCGCTTCAGGATTACTACCGAGCCATAGCGCACGACCCCGATTACGCGCTCGCCTACGCAGGCATCGCTGACTACTACATCTTCCTGGGCATCTACGGCATCATGCCCTTTGCAGAAAGCTCTGCGGCGGCGAAGGAGGCTGCCGAGCGGGCCGTTGCGCTCGACGACAAGCTGTCGGAAGGATACGCGGCGCTGGCGTTTGCTACCGTCTGTCACGACTTCGATTGGATTGCCGCCGAAGAGTATCACCTGCGCGCCATAGAGCTTAATAACAACAGCGCCACGGCCCACAACTGGTACGCCTTTACGCTCATGCAGGAGGCGCGCTTTGACGAAGCCTTCAGGGAAGTTCATCGCGCGCTCGCGCTTGACCCTGTCTCGCCGCTCACCTACATGTCTCTGGCGTGGGGCTATTACCACTCGCGCAGACTTGACGAAGCCCTTGCCATCTATCGCAAGGTAATAGAATCAGAGCCGCACTTCGGTTACGGTCGCATCGTCTGTAGCTGGGCCTTGAGGTGCGTGGGGCTGCATGAAGAGGCCATCGCTCAGGCGAAAAAGGCGGTCGAGTTGGCGGGCGACGGGCAGCTTTATCTGACCGGCCTCGCAGCCGCCCATGCCTGCGCGGGCCTTGTCGATGAAGCGCGCGACACCCTCAAGCGGCTTGATGAAATGTCACGCACGCGCTATGTCTCGCCCTACTGCCTGGCCCTTGTCTACTGTTGCCTGAATGAGCATGAGCGTGCGCTCGCGCTTATTGAAGAGGCCGTCAACATAGGTGACGCGTGGACTTGCTGGCTCCCCACAGACCCGCAGCTAGACCCCTTGCGCTCTGACCCGCGCTTCGATGAACTCATGCGGCGAACAGGTAATCCGGGCGCACAATCGATTGAAGGGGCTAGCAAATAAATTAACAGGGATAGACAGGATAGAGAGGATAAAGAAGAAGCAAGCTTTCTCTTTTATCCTCTCTATCCTGTCTATCCCTGTTTGAATCTAGCTTTACTTTTGACTGCTGGCTGCCTTCGATACGAGATAGCGCTCGTAGAAGGCATAGACGTACTTCTTCTGCGCTACTGGCCCGCCGAAGAAACCGCTATTGAAGTCGTACTCCTTCATCTCCTGAAAAGCCTGGTCGGCAGTCCAGCCCTGCTGAGTAATTCTGTAAACGGCGGTCAGCGCGCCGGTGCGATGTCGCCCGCCCTTGCAGTGAATGTAGACGGGCCAGTTCGCGGGGTTATTGACCAGCCCCAGGAAGTAGTCCGTCTGTTCGTCGGTCGGCGAGACGCTGGACTTGAGCGGGATGTTGAAATACTGCATGCCTAAAGCCTTGACCCAACCGGCTTCTTCCCGCACGTTATCTTTACGCAGGTCTATGATGCTTTTTATCCCAAGCTTCTTCAGTTGCTCAAACTCTTCGCGCGTGGGTTGCGAGCCACGATAGTAGTGGTCTGTGACCTTTCCGAAGTTTTTGATGGTGACGCCCGGAGGCGTCTCCGCCATGCGTGCGGGAGCAGCCGCGCTCATGAGCGCGAGCAGAAGGAGCGCAACCGCCAAGCCAGCGTGGCGGAAGCCCCGCGCCAAACCGTAATGCTTCATGAATCGAATTCCCCTCTTCCTTTTCACCTGTGTCAAGGCTAAGACAATTTAGCCAGCCTGTCTATGCGCTCGCGCAGTGTTTTGATAAAGCCTTCCATGGTGGATTTATCATAGCCCGCAGCGCTGAAAGCGTCCCGCAGTTGTTCGTCCGAGAGACGCTGTAGCATCCCGCCTATCCATCGTGCATTTTCGACGGGGATACGACGCATTGCCTTCTCTTTGTTTGCCTGACTTTTACCATAACCGGGGCTGAAAATAGAAGCGAACTTGCCCGCGCCCTTCGGCGTGGTGCTGTAATCGAATTCCACCATCCCGTTCTGAACGCCGATGATGAACTTGGTCATCTTGAAATGCTCAAGGTCGTTCTTGACGCGCGTGCCGCCCAGGCCCCCGACGTGGCCCAGGGTCGCGCCTATGTCAATCACCACGTAGCGCGCCTCCATCTGTCCCGTCTCAGGATTCTTCTGATAGATGATGCGATTGTTTTCGAGCCGCGTGTCATAGTTTGCTAGCAGCACCATAAGCACCTTGAGGCCGTCGAATTCGCGCGTCCCCACGAAAGGGTTCTTCAGCCAGTCCCAAATCTCGCCGCGCACGGCCTCTTTACGCTTCGGCTCAAAGCGTGCGCCGCGCACGAAGCGACCGTTCTCTATAAACTCCTGCCCCTTGGAGAGACGCGGCAGGTTAAGTATCTCCACGCGGTCAAGGTAATAAGCCTCGTCCGCGAAATAGCCCATAGCCCAGACCAGACGCGTGGCGACTGTTTCGGCCTGCGCTTCAACGCCCGTCTTCACAGTCCAGGTCACGCCCCGCGCATCCTTAACGCGAAACTTGGGCGATGCCCCGACCGTCTCTTCTCTTACGAAAGTGAAAGGCGCAACCGGCGCTTGGTCAGCAGCGCCGGGGCCGTAGCGTAAATCACGCGAGGAAATGTCGCCGGGGTCGCGCCAGATGACGGGCGTGCCTGTCGGCAATACTTTCTGCGTCTTCTTCTTCTTATTAGTTTGGCCCAGGGCCAGAGGGGTAAAGTTCAGGAACAGAACCAGGGAGAGAATAAGCGCGCCGCGCATTACTTTTCTGCTAATCATGGGGGAATCCTCCTGTCTTTATGCTCAAGGCGGCGTATGACGCTCGCAGCTTCAGGCTCCTGCCGTGGGCGAGCCTTGCATCTGCCGCGCTTGGGTTGAGGTGAAAAGTCGAATGTAGCGTAAGGCAAACATGCGAGTTCAGCTAGACGTTAGTGAATGGCAGGGGCATAACCCCTACCCGATTTCATGCGCCGCATTATATATCAGTGAAGAAGAAAATTAACAGGATAGACAGGATAAAAAGAGAATGAATAAATGAATAATGAATGAATAAGTTCTCTTTCTTTTATCCTGCCTATCCTGTCTGAATCCGCTACTGGCCTATGAATTCCTTCAGGTCTCTGGCGAACTGCTCAGGCATTTCCCAGTTGGGGCTGTGGCCTGTCTTTGGATAGACCTTCAAATCCGCTTTCGGAATCGCTGCCATCAGGGCGTCCTGTTCGGCCCTAGGGAAGACAGTCTCGTGCTCGCCCCAGATAATCAGGGTCGGCGCTTTGATGTTGCTCAACCGATTCGTGCCGCCGGAGGCCAGCATTCCTGCCATCACTTCACGCCACACGCGCGCGGGCAGCTTCATGCTCTCCTTGATTACCTGCTCCATAAACTCACCCGGCACAGGTTGCGAGAGGATGCTTGTTTGAAAGTCGCGCACGAACTTCACCGGCACAGGGTCGTTAAGCCGGTTGACCTCTTCACGCAGCCCGAAGACCGTGTTGTTGCGAACCGTGGTCGCAGAGCCTACGAGTACGAGCCGCGTCACTCGTTCGGGCGCTTGTGCCGCCACGTACTGCGCTACGAAGCTCCCCATCGAATGACCGACTATGGCAGCCTCTTTTAAACCCTTCGCGTCCATGAAGGCCAGCACGTCGGCTGCGAAATCGTTGAAGGTGTAGCCAGCCGCCGGACGGTCTGAATCGCCGTGCCCGCGCTGGTCTAAAACGTAGACGTGATATTTCGCGTCCATGAGCGGCAGTATGCGGCTGTAAGAGAACCACGAGTCAGAATAGCCGTGAAGCATTATCACCGGCTGGCCCGCAGGGTCTCCCTGCTCCGCGTAACGCAGCCGCACGCCCGTCTTGAGCCGCACGTCGGAGAAGCGCAAAGCAGCAGCATTACTCTTTGTAGAAGCTTCCAGGGGTTTCAACCTCAGGCCCGCCAAATCTTCCACGCGGAGCTTCGTGTCCGCAGTCGCCCAGGCCCTTTCAAACTCTCTTTGAACCATCTGCGCGGCAATGTCTTTGCCCTGCCGCTTGAGGCTTTCAGAGAGGCCGAACAGAGCGCGACCGTTGCGCGGGTGTTTGGCAAGCTCTGCGCGGAAAACTTTTTCGGCTTCCACGTAGTCGCCGCTTAAGAGCAACATGCCGCCGAAGCGTTCGCGCACCGGTAAGTCCCAATCGGGCGGCTCGTTGTAGCCCAGGGCGTCTTCCGCCTCGGCAGCCTTTTTCAAAATCTCAACCGCCGTCTTATCGCCACGCGCGAAAGCTATTTTTCCCGCGAGCAGTTGCTCTGCGACCTTCAACACGCCCTGCGCGCCACTGTTGCCGAAGCCCGCATCGGCAGGAACGCTCGCGGCCACAGCTTGAAACGCTTTAAGCTCTGCGGAGGCTTCCGCCTGCTTGTTCGTGCCCGCGTAAGCCATCCCGCGAGCGAAATGCCAGAAGGCGGTAGTAATCTTCAAACGCTCGTCCGGCTTGGGCATCTTCAATATCTCTTCCCACTGGTTAAAGCGCACGAGCGTTACCATAGGGTAAGGCGTAAACATTTCTAGCATGGGCATCATCAAGGCGTGCGGCTTGACGTTGGCCTCCAACTCGCGCGCAGCCTTGATGGCGTCCGCATAGCGCCCCTTCATAGCATTGGCCGATGCCAGGAAATGCACGTTATGGTTGTAGTACATCATCGGATAGACGCCGCCCGCGCCGCGCTTGGCTATGTACTCGCGGTCAACAATGATGGCTGCGGCGTTCGACTGCGCGGCCTCGTTGTAATCGCCCGTGCGTAAGTAGATGTGCGAAGGCATGTGAACCAAGTGGCCTGCGTTGGGCGCTAATTTTGCGAGCCGCGCGGCGCTCGGCAGAGCGCGCTCCGGGTTGGGCGAAGCCTCCACAGCATGAATGTAGTAATGGTTCGCGCCTATGTGATTGGGGTCGCGCCTGAGCACGCCTTCGAGCACGGCTATTATCTCTTCCGTCCCTTCGGCGGGCTTGCCGTCCGGCGTCCAGAGCTTCCAGGGGCGCAGGTTCATCATGCTCTCCGCGTAGAGCATCGCGGCATCCAGGTCATCCGGGAAACGCTTCATCACTTCGCCCATAGCGTTCTTGTAATCCAGGGCAAGCTTCTGCCTGTCCGCCTGCGGGTCGCTGGAATATCTCTTCGCCAGCGCCTCTATGTAAGCGCGCTCGCCTTCCGAAGCCTTGGCCGATAACGACAGGGCTTTCTGCACGTTCGCGTATGCTTCTTTAAGCTGCGGCGCGTCCGCCTGCAAGTTATAGTTTGAGCCGAGCGCGAGCGCTATTCCCCAGTAGGCCATAGCCATCTGCGGGTCAAGTTCCGACGCGCGCTTGAAAGAGCGCACGGCCTCCGCGTGATTGAAGGCATACATGTAGGCCAGGCCCTGGTTGAAAAACTTTTGCGCCTCGGGGTTAGCGGTCGTGACGGGATGATTCAGGTCTCCGAGTCCCTCCACAAGCGTCGCCTGATCCGCCCCTTGGGCGAAACTATTTTGCTGGCCCACGAATGCAAACATCACAAGCAGCGCGAGCACAAGTATTAAGTACCTCATTTCAATTCTCCTCGTAGCGGCCCACCGAAAGGGGCCGGAAAATTATTTAAGGACTATCGAATCCACCCATTTATTAACGCGTGGATTTGCCCGCCCATGTTCTGAAAGTTTTCTGAGAATTTTGTGAAAGCCCTTTATGCGGGCAATAATGCGAGGAAGATTCAAACAGGATAGACAGGATAAAAAAGAGAATCAACTCTTCTGCTTTTATCCTGTCCATCCTGTTAATTATCTCAACCTCTAATAATTCTCTTCCCCATTCGAGTGGATGATGCTGTAATGGATTTATGACAGGCCCTTCATATCCGGCGGCCAGAATCGTTGCCCCTACGGTACACGCGCACTTCGAGCGTTATCTTCAGGCGGCGCGCGAACAGGGGAAGCACGAGTCGGACACCCCGCAGCCCGGCCTTCAGGCTATAGAAGCGATTATAGACGCGGCGTTCTGGGCCAGCCTCAGGCGCGAGGAAGGCTACTCTCCAAAAATATCTCTCTCGTTTCTGCCGCCGGAGCAGGCCGGAGAGGCTATGCGGTTCGAGCGAGTGCTGCCGCTTACTCCTTCCGCTCTCACGCGGCTGGCCCCTGCGGTCGAGCGCCCCGGAATACACCTCGGCGTCTGGAACGACGCCGGAGGGCTTTACGTGTGGGGCACCACGCTCACAATCCCAAGGTTCTGCTTCGTGCTTGAAGTCATAGAGCCTGGGCTGCTGGTGGTCAAGTATCGTCGCGGAGAAGAGCAGGGCAAATTCGTCAATGTGGTGGTGCTCAAGGGCGACCAGATTAAAGTCGTGGATGAACAGGGCACGAGTTTGCCGGACTGCCCTGCCCTTTTAACTTCACTGCTGGGCTTCGGCTCGCCTGATTCCGGCGACGGCTCTGTCAACGTGCTGGTGCAACTGGCGGCTTCCATGCGCTCGCACGGGCGCGGCGGGAGCCTGCTGATAGTCCCGCACGGCTCAAGCGCCTGGCGCGAATCCATAGTGCAGCCCGTGCTCTATTCCGTGGAGCCTCCCTTTATGGAGTTGGCCGCGCTGATGATGCCCGGCGCTGGCAAAGAGAACAGGCGCATGTGGCAGGAGGCTTTGATTGATGCCGTGGAGGCTGTGGCGGGTACGACCGCAGTGGACGGCGCGACCGTTATCAGCGACCGTTACGAGTTGCTGGCCTTCGGCGCGAAGATTCGTGAGCGCGCAGGAGGCAAAGAGGTCGAGACGGTGATTGTGACCGAACCCGTTATAGGCGACGTGGCAACGACGCTTCACCCTCTTCAACTTGGCGGGACGCGCCATCTGTCCGCCGCACAGTTCGTACAGAATCAGCCCGACTCTATGGCGCTTGTAGCATCGCAGGACGGTCGCTTCACAGTCTTCGCGTGGTCTCCGTGCGAAGATAAAGTACACGCCCATCGCGTGGAGACTCTGCTCTTATGACTTAGCGGCGGCGACGACCCCTCTTCTCAACCTTCTTTGAATCCGCTTTCTTTGAAGCCTTGCGCTCGGTCTCAGCGACCGGCTTAGCTTTCGACGGCCTGACGCCGCCCAGCGAGTCGCGCACGAAAGACTCGTCCGGTCTTTTCCCGTCAACGAAGGCGAAGACGTGAAAGTGATTGCGATTCTCGCGCAGCACTTCTATGCGCCCTTCGTCCTTGAGCCGCGCCAGATAATTCATGACAAAGTCCTGCTCGTCTGCGGTCATGTAGCCGTAGAAGATGTCGAAGGCCAGCCCCGTGGAATGCGGCGGCGTCTCGATTCGCGTGGCGTTCGGGTTCACCTTGCCCAACTGCTGCTGGTACTCGTCCGGGCGCACGAGGGAAGTTACGGGCAGGGGGCGCTCGTACCTTTGCCTGTAGGCTTCTGCAATCTCGTCCAGAACTTTAAGAGCTTCCGGCCTCAGGTGACTCAGCATACGCACCTTCATCTCGCGGCGCGAGCGCGGGTCGGCGGTCGTGTAAGACCGGCCACCGAAATCATGCGCCAGGCTCTCTACTGTCTCGTCGTAGCCTAGAAACTGCTGCCGTCTTTTGGGCGTGCCGTATGCATCGTCGAGCAGTTCCTTTCTTTCAACCAAGGCCCTGAGCGTCTTCTCTTTTTCATTAAGCTCAGATTGCAATGAGGCGCGTTTCGAACGCTCGCGTCTTGAAAGCGAAGCTATCTCCTGCTTCGCGCCCGCGATTTCATTCTCAATATTTGCGCGTGCCTCTTCTATCCGCGCGTACTCCGCGCCAAGCTCCGCTTCGTTGTAGAGGGCGATTCGCTTTCCGTTTTCATAACGCGTGAAAGGCTCTTTGTCGGCAAGACCTCCGACGCCGACCAGCACGTAATTCTCTGTGACGGGCTTCAACTCTACAAGCTCGCCCTTCTTTATCATGCCCGCCAGGTCAACGAAGTCCTGCGGTGATTCGACGCCGTGCTCTACGCACTCCGCGACCTGGACGGCCAGAAAGCGGCGCGTGTCGCTGTAATGCTTCAACTGCTGCGGGACATCTACTTTCGCCTGCTTGCCTACGGGTTCGCCCCTGTCCTCCTTAATCTTTTTCAAAGCCTGCGCCCAGGAGCCTACACCTGCGGCTTCGACTGACGAAGCGCCCGGCACGTAAGCCGCCAGGCTGCCGCGCACGCCGCGCCGTTTCAGAGCGGGCAGCGAGAGAAGCGCCGCCACGCTCACGGCAATCAAGAGAGTCACAATTAGCAGTTCACGATTAGCTTTTCTTTCTTTCACCGGTTATTCCTCGCAAAACAAAGAGAGCAGCTTATGGCGTTGAGGCGGCTGCGGGCAGATTGGATGAAGAAGGGGGAACGAACCGTTCGATGCGCGTGAGAGAAAAATAGATGCTAAATAATAACTGTAGGGGCAGGGACAAGCCCTGCCCCTACAGCATCAGTTTCCTTTCGTGAAGGGATTTGACGGGTTTTTTCCAGTCTCAGGCGCTGTCGTTTTAGCCTGAGAAAAGATGTAGCTGTCGCGCGCGGTCACTACCAGATTGGGCTGGTTGACGCGGACTTTAATCTGCCGACGCTGCCCTATGGCTCCCGCAGTCTTAGGGTAATAGCCGATGCTGTACTGGCGTCTAAGCTCTTCGGCCACCTGCTCGAAAGCCTGGGAAATGCCCATCAGGGTGTCGCCGTTGTAGAATCGCCCGCCGCTTCTCTGCGCTAGCTCCAGCAGGTAAGCGCGTGCGAGGCGATATTCTTCGTTGTTTGACCCGCCGCCTCCGGTTCCGGGCACGGGTATGCGCGGGTAAGGCGAGCTTATGATTATTCCGCCGCGACCGCCGGGAAGAGGCAGGCGCGGCTGGCTGCCGATTGAGCCTAAAGGATTCTCCGTCGAGTACGCCACGGGATAACAGAGCGCGTCCTGCTCTTCTGCCAATCGCAGAGTGCCTTCGTACGTGGCCCTGCGGCTGCTGGTATCAACGCCGTCCGTAAAGAGCACCATTGCCTTGCGCCCTTCTATCTTTTTGAGGCGCTCTCTGAGCACCTGGTCTACGGCATCATAGAGGCGTGTGTCGCCGCCGTTGCGCGTGCGGCGTATGGCGCGAACCAGCGCCTCGCGGTCGCTCGTAGGCTCTGTCAGAAACCTTATGCTGTCGTCAAAGGAGACGACCATCACGCGGTCTTCCGGCTTCAACTGGTTGACGAAAGCAATCGCGGCGTTCTGTATATCTTCGAGTTTAAAGTTGGTAGAGTTGCTGGTGTCTATGACCAGGGCGACCGTGAACGGCTGGTCTACGGTGGCGAAATAGGCGATTCTCTGCTCCACTCCGTCTTCAAAGATGTGAAAGTCATCCTTGCCGAGGTCTGGTAGATACCTGCCGTTTCTATCCTTGACCGTCACAGGGATGGTCACGAGCGTAGTGTTCACGCGTATGACATCGCCTTCGACCACTTCTCCCTGACCGTTCGTGTTGCCCGTGGATGCGCCTTCGTCTGCGCCGTCCGTCTGGTTCCCTCGACTGATGCCAGTGCTGCCCGTGCCTGTGTTGCCGCGAGCTTTGCCGGACTGGGCTTGCAGCGTTCCCGGGAGAAACATAAGCATGAGCAGTACAACTAATGCCGACGGCTTCAACAGCTTCTTATTTATAATTTCGGCGGCGCGCCCGGCCTCCGCCTTGAAGTAACTCATACAACCTCTTTCCGGCCTTGCGATGGTTCTTTCAAGTGCAAGCCTGTCCAGAGTTGACGTTTTCTGCTGCCGGTTGGTTGCCATGAGGCGGAAGATGACGAAGGCGTAGAGACTGCAAAAGGGTAAGGGCTGAGTAGGTAGCAGCCCTCACCCTTTTGCAGTCTCTACGCCTTCAAGCTCCCTGGTCATCTACGGGGAGAAGTTTTAATCATTTATTACCGGACTTCCCGCGCAGGGGCGTGAACGCCGTCTCGAAAACGTAATCGGCCACGCGCCTGCCCTGCTTGATTCCCTCCGTCTTGTCGAAAGACCAGTGTATGCCTAGGTAGATTCGGCTCTGGCCGTTCTCTTCTTCGGCCTGCGAGAGAGTCTTGAAGCTGCGCGCTATGAGCGGGCGCACGCTCCCGTCACTAGCCACGGTCGTGCCGTTGAACTCGTCCGACACGAAGGTGAAAGCGATTTTGTCTGTGCCGTAAAACTTCCGCAGCGTCTGGAAAAGCGCGCCGCCGAAGACCGCGTGCCCTGAAGGATAAGCCGGGAAGGGCGGCGTAAAGTTCGGCCCCGTCAGGTTGTTTGCGGGTGCGCCTAGCGGCGTGAAAGTCGGGTCTCCGACAGTATCCGCGTTGCCGTCGCCTGCGCCCATAGGCCCTGTTCCGAAATCCGCCTCTCGTATTCCTGTGATGGGACGCCAGAACTGGTAATAGAACTTGGACTCCCAGCTTGCAGTGCCCGCGTCCGCCATAGCCGTATTGACCAGCGCCAGAAGCCGCGCAAGGTCTACGACGTTCGTTCCTCTTTGTTGCGCTATGTGAACCGTTATCTGGTTGTACAGGCGCGGCGGCGCGCAGAGCGAAGGCGTTCCGTCATAGGCCCAGAAGATGCCTATCTCCGTCTGCTCCGGCGTGCGCTCCGTCGGCGTGGTGATGCCGTCACCGCCCAGGCGCTTTACTTCATTAAAGGCTATCGCGTATTCGGGGCTGTCCATCGCGGGCGGGGGCGGCACGCGGAACTGTGAAGTGGATTGCATGACAAAGGGCGTCACCTCTCCCCAGTGCGCGCCGAGCGCGAGCGGAATCAGGCTGATTGGATCCTGACGCCACTTGCCCGCGTCGTTGCTGGTGATGAAATCAATGCCGACCTTAGGCTCCGCATGCTGCGAGTGGTCGTCGCCGCGCATTGCGAGTATGGCTGCCGCAGCCTGCTGACCTAAAGCTATGCCGTCAGCCCTGGCGCGGCCTAGGGGTATCTGCTCCAGGTCTTCCGCGAGAAGCTGGTCGAAGCTCGCGGCCTGCGAAGGATAGAGCGCAACCAGCGTGTCGTGCGCCGCCTGCGCTATGGCAGCATCCATGCTGGTGCTTGCGCGCACAGGACTGATACCCGTGTAGCTGCGGTATCCGCCAGCGATAGCGTTGACCGCATCGAAGACGGCTATGTGAACTAGAGCCATCGCGCGGCTCGCGCGGCCAGGGCCTAGTTGCTCGCCGAAGACGCGCGTGTCGCCGACTGCCACGGGCGTATGGTCAAGCCCCGAGGCGTTAATCGCAATCTCATTCCAGTACAAAAGCCGCGCCAAGGTGCCCGCGCCTCTGCCCGTCGTACGTCTTGATTGAAGCTGAGCCTGCGGCGCTGGCCCATAAAGCTTACCCCAGGATTCACTCCCGTTACGCGTGCCTTCCTGCGAAAGGGCCGAAGAGACCATGCCTACGCTCAAGGCAGCGCACAGGAATAGAATTTTAGTGAGCTTGAAAGTAAGTGGGGGAATCTCTCTTTTACTCATTATCAATACCTCTTTCTGGTACGGGTCGAATTTGTCATCGGGACGCGCATCCTCAGAGACTCATACGGCGCGGCTGGTGTGGATGTCCTCTGAGGGCGCGTGTCCCGGCTCCTGGTTGTCAGAGCGAATTCAGGAAAGCGATTAACTGGTTCTTCTGCGCGGGAGAGAGCGCTTTGAAGCTCCTGGTTACATTCGTGGCCTGCCCGCCGTGACGCTGATCGGTAGAAACGGGATGCCGTCGCCGGTTCCTATATTATGCCGCAGAAAGTCGCTGTCCGCGAGTTTTAATTGACGACAACTCCATCCTGTTTGAATCTTCCTTTAATTTAATCTCCACTCCTATTGCTTTGCCATATGAAGTGTGAGACACTCCTATACCTTACCCATAGGAGGCTATCTTGATGAATGACAAGACGGAGATTTGGCAGGGCACACTGGCCCTGATGGTGCTGAAGACGCTGGAGGCCATGGGGCCGCTTCACGGCTACGGAATAGCGCGGCGTATTGAGCAGACCAGTGGCGACCTGCTCTCTATCAACTACGGCACGCTCTATCCTGCGCTGCTCAAGCTGGAGCAGGAAGGTTACGTCTCGTCCGAGTGGGGCGTCTCGGACAACAACCGCAAGGCCAAGTATTACAAACTGACGCGCGCGGGCCGCAAACAGCTAGCCGAAGAGACGCGCGAGTGGGAGCGCACGACCGCCATCCTGGCTCGCTTCTTCGACACGGTAGAGGAGTCTTGATGCGCGCCGGACAACTGCGCGCTCTTGTGGTGCGCCTCGCCAGCATCTTCGGACGCGAGAGACGTGAACGTGAGTTGGCGGAAGAACTGGAAAGCCACATACAGATGCACGTTGACGACAACGTGCGCGCAGGAATGAGCGCGGCGGAGGCGCGCCGTCAGGCGCTCATCAAACTGGGCGGCGTAGCGCAGACGCAGGAAGAGTGGCGCAGGCGACGCGGCCTGCCCGTGCTGGAAGATTTCCTGCAAGACCTTCGCTACGGCGCGCGTGGCCTGCGCCGTCAGCCCGGCTTCACCCTCATAGCCGTCGTCACGCTCAGCCTTGGCATAGGCGCCAACACTGCTCTCTTCTCCGTTATCAACGCGGTGCTGCTGCGGCCTCTTCCATTCCCGGAGCCTGACCGCCTGGTCAAGCTCTACGAGACCTATAAGCCTTCGGGCGAGACGGCGCTGTTGGTTCCTAACCTGCGCGACTGGCAGGAGCAGAACACAGTCTTCGAGGGATAGCCGCGTACGCCGACGACGCTTTCAACTTGCAGGCGGGCGACGAGCCGCAGCGCCTTTCCGGCTTGAGAGTTGAGGCCAATTATTTCGACGTGCTGGGTGTCAAGCCGGAGATGGGCCGCACGTTTGCGAAGGGCGAGGACGAAGCGGGAAAGGATTCGGTCGTAGTCGTAAGCGATGCTCTCTGGCGCAAGAGCTTCGGCGCTAGCCCCGCCATCATAGACAAGACCGTCCCGCTCAACGGGCAGAAGTACACAATCATAGGCGTGATGCCCGCTTCGCTTTCAACGCTCTCGCACGCGCAGGTCTGGGCACCGCTCGTTTTCCCCGAAGGCGAGAAGACCGCGCGCGGCAGCCGCGATTACTTCGTCATAGGAAGACTAAAGCGGGGCGTGACAATTGAGCAGGCCGGAGAGCAGATGAGCGCCATCGCGGCCAGGCTTGAAAAGCAGTACCCGGACGTGCAAGCGGGGCGCGGAGCGCGGCTGCGCTCGCAGGAGTGTTGATTGGTCTTGCGCTCGCGCTCGCGCTGACGCGATTGATGTCCGGGCTTCTCTTCGGCGTGAGCGCTACGGACGCGGCCACCTTCGCTGTCGTCGCCGCGTTGCTCTTTGTCGTGGCGCTCGTTGCCTGCTACATCCCCGCGCGAAGGGCTGTCAAAGTCGATCCCTTGATTGCACTACGCTACGAATAAGGAAATCACTATCAATGAAGATAAGAATGAAACAATTCTTTCTGCTAGCATGCTTGCTCTTCTTGTCGGTAGGGCAGGCTGCGGCTCAGGATGTAACGTCAGCCGCGCAGGCGCTCTCTCGTGTACGCGCGGCGGTCGGTTACGAGCGACTACGAAGCCAGGAGAACGGAGTCGTCGCACAAGGCACGGCACGTTTTCACGGCATGGACTCGAAGTTCACCTTCATGTTCACGCCCGATGGACGATTCCGCTCAGAGATAGACGGGCCTCTGGGGCGCACAAGCGGCTTCAACGGCGCGACCACTTGGGAAGTGGACTCTTCGGGGATGCCGCGTACGCTTGAGCTTCAGGACATGGAGGCCGAGCAGTTCTACGCCTGGATTCATTCCGCGCGTTGGCTGGCCGAGAACGGGCCGTTCGCCGTCTCGCTCGACGCAGCGAAAACCGACGACAAGCAGGTTGCGCTCAAACTCGCGCTCAAAGGCGGTTTGCTTGAGGCGACTCTGTTCGTAGATCGCGCGACGTGGCTTCCCAAAAGCGTCAAGCGCCTTTCGTTCGGCGGCGAAGAAGTCATAGAACTCAGCGACTACAAAGAGGTGTTGGGCTTCCGCTTCCCGCACAGGCTCGCGCGCTCGTCGCGCGGCGTGAGGAGCTTTTTTGAGATTCACTCGCTCGTGGCCGTTCCTGCTACCGCCGCAGCGCGCAAGCCGTTCGAGCCTGTCACCACGAAACCGGCTGACGCTCGCTGGAACAAAGCGCTGCCTGCGCGCGTGGAGGTGCGGCGCACAGAGTCGGGCCATATGCTCGTGCATCCGCTCGTCAACGGCAAAGACGTGGGATGGTTCATACTCGATACAGGGGCGGCGGCGATGGTGATTGATCCGAAGGTCGCTGACCGTTTGGGGATGCCCGCGCTCGGCGAGACGGCAGCCGTCGGCGCGTTCGGCATGCAGAAAATGCGCTACCGGCAGGGCGAGACTTTCACGCTCGGAAGGCTGACGATGACCGGCACGCGTTACCTTGAGGCCAACCTCGGATTCATTTCCGACAGCTTGGGCCTTCCCATAGGCGGCATCTGTGGCCGAGACCTCTTCGCGCGTGCGGTTGTGGAGATAGACATTGCCGCCGAGTCGGTCGCCATTTATGAGCCAGCGAGCTACAGGCTGGAGGGCGCTACGTGGCGGGAGTTGTTCTTCAGTGGGCGGCTGCCGGGCGTGCGCGCACGCTTTGAAGGCGACCGCGAGGGGCTGTTCGTGCTGGACACAGGCTCTTACATGACTCTCTCCATACACGCGCCGACCGTCGAGCGCTTTAAGCTTCTCGCGGGCCGCGAGACGAGCGAGAGCAATTCGGCGGGCGTCGGCGGCTCGCGCACTTCTCGCAGGGGCAAGCTCGCGTGGTTCGAGCTTGCAGGTCTCAAGTTCGACAATCTGGAAGTTGATTTCGCAGGCTCCGGCGAGGGCGCATTCGCAGACAACTACACGGCGGGCAACATAGGCGTGGGCATCCTGCAAGCGTTCCGCATCATCTTCGATTACCCGAACAAGCGGATCGCATTCGCCAAGCGATGAGAGACGCGGCCTAGCTGCCTATGAAGTAGGTCTGACTGTTGATTCTTCTTTCGGAGGGCGCGGGCTTAACTCGCTCGTAATGGCCGTCCGGCAGGAGCTTGCGCGCCTTCACGTTATCCGAAAGGTAGATGTCGAGTATCTCTTTCAACTGCGCCTTCAATCGCTCGTCCTTGACGGGCGCTAGGACTTCGACGCGCCGGTCGAAGTTGCGCGCCATCCAGTCGGCGCTTCCCGTGTAGACTTCTTCATCGCCGCCGTTTGAAAAATAGAAGATGCGGCTGTGCTCCAGAAAGCGCCCGACTATGCTCCTGACGCGTATGTTCTCGGACAAGCCCTCGACGCCTGGCCTGAGCATGCAGACGCCGCGCACAATCAAATCTATAGAGACGCCCGCGCGCGACGCTTCGTAGAGAGCGCGTATGACTTCCGTGTCCGCCAGCCGATTGAACTTGGCTATGATGCGCGCCGGTTTGCCGGCGCGTGCGTGCTCGGTTTCGCGCTTGATGAGACGAAGAATATTGTCGCGCAGGTTGGCGGGCGCGACCATCAACTGCCTGTACTTTTTCTGTCTTGAAAAGCCCGTCAGAAAATTGAAGAGGTCTGCGCCGTCCGCTCCCAGTTCTTCGTCTGCTGTGAAGAAGCTGAGGTCTGTGTAGAAGCGAGAGGTGACGGGGTTATAGTTGCCGGTCGCAATGTGCACGTAGCGGCGCAGGTCGTCGCCTTCGTTGCGTATGACGAGCGCCAGCTTGCAATGCGTCTTTAAGCCCACGAGTCCGTAGACGACGTGAATGCCGAACTCCTCCAACTGCTTGGCCCACTCTATGTTGTTCTCTTCGTCAAAGCGCGCCTTGAGTTCTATGAGCACGGTCACTTGTTTGCCGCTCTTGCTGGCTTCAATCAGCGATTGCGGGATGGGCGAGTTCTTGCCCGTGCGGTAGAGGCATATCTTAATGGCTACGACTTCAGGGTCTTGGGCGGCGGATTCTATGAAGTTGGTGACGAAGGAGAAGGAATGAAAGGGATGATGCAGCAGCACGTCCTGTCGTCTTATGATGTCGAAGATAGGCTCTTTCTTCTTCAGTCCTGAAGGCAGCGTCTCCTCAAAAGGCTTGTCCTTCAACTCCGGCCTCTCCAATCCGTAAAGCGACATCAACCCCGTGGTGTCCAGTGGGCCTTCTATCCTGTATACGTCTTCAGCCGTGATGCCCAGTTCGCTAACCAGATATTCGACCATCTCTGCGGGCATCTCGCTTGAAGCCTCAAGCCGCACGGGCGAGCCGAAGTGACGCTTTCTCAAGGTCTGCTCCATGACATGCAGGAGGTCTACGGCCTCGTCTTCTCTGACCTCTACATCTGCGTCGCGCGTGACGCGAAATGTGTAGCATTTGCCAGGATGCATTCTCGGAAAGAGCGCGCCTATGTTGGCCGCCACCAGTTCTTCGACCAGCACAAACTTTGTCTTAGAGCCTTCGACCGGAATCAGTCGCGGGACGAGCGGCGGCAATTTGACGCGCGCGAATCTTGGGTCGGGCTTGCCCGTGAGCGATTGAGTGATGCCGTGCTCTCTGACAGGGCCGACCATCAGGCCCAGGTTAAGGCTCAAGCCGGAGATGTACGGGAAGGGGTGGCCTAGGTCTACTGCCTGAGGCGTGAGCACGGGGAAAATCTTCCGCATGAAATAGTTTTCGAGAGATTGCCGCTCCGCTTCTGTAAGCGTCTCGAAGGGCGCGACCATCACGCCCTGGTCTCGGAGTAAGGGAAGAATCTCTTTGAGGCAGCGCGTCTGCTCGACAAGCAATGGAATTAAACGCGCGCGTATCTCCTTCAACTGCTCGCCGGGCGTCATGCCGTCGGGCGAACGCGTCGTCACGCCTTCCTCGAATGTCTCCTTCAGGCCGGAGACGCGAATCATGAAGAACTCGTCCAGGTTGGATGAGAGTATGGAAAGGAATTTGAGCCGCTCCAGCAAAGGCTGCGTCTCGTCCTCTGCCTCTTCAAGCACGCGTCGGAAGAACTCAATCAGGCTCAACTCACGGTTGATGAGTGACGCAGGGTCATTCGGCTTAATCGTTAAAGTCTCGCCGCCGCTCTTCTCGCTTTGAGGAGTCCGCTTATCGGTATTTGTCATCTCTAATTTTACTTCGCCTTACCCTTCGTGGCCTGACAGAGAAATAGAATGTGGCGAAACTTATTAATAAGCCGGGGAGACTGATTAGCGATTCACCTGAGCGTTAATACCTTAGCTTCTTTCGCTCCATTTGCTTCTTGGACATCTCTTCCATCAGTTCTTCAATCGCCTCGGATTCGGCTATAAGGCCGGAGACGATGCTGAAGAAGTGCTGGCCGTCCAGGAGCTTCAACTCCGCATTATGCATGAATGAATATACAAACTTGCCCTTTATCTTATCTATGCACCAGAAGCCAATCTTCTTTTTCGCGTTGCGCTGGAGCAGGTTCGTAGAGAAGGCGTCGGGGATTTCATCTTCGGAATTGAAGATGGTAAAGCCAGGGAGCGAAAATTCTACCGTCGAATCATAGCGCGCAAGGTAAAGCCGCTTCTTCCTATCCGTAGGGATTATAAATATAAGCTCGGCGTGGTCTTCATCTATCTCAGCGATTTCCAAGTGATGCTCTTCGCTGTAGGTCTTCACAGCCCGCTTGAAATACGCGCCGTCGGAGCGCAGGCACTTGACGCCTCTTTTGACCACAGCCAGAAGGTCGTCCGCCTTGATGTACTCCGCGCAGTCGTCCGCATTAATCCAGAGCCTTTCCCGCTTGTTCTTCTCCAGCCAATCCTTCTCGTCAATCTCCACTTCAACTTCGAGAAGGAAAGTCGGAATCGGCTCGTCGGATGAATTATCGCTGAAGCTGCCGACGCGTATGGGGTGAGGGCGGCCCAGGACTCCAGCTTCCTCAAACGCCTCCTTCGCCGCCGAGATTAAAGGCTTCAGAGGCGCTTCGATTTTTCCTTTAGGGATGACCCACTCGTCGCTGGTGGATTTTGTGACGAGCAAGATTTCCAGCCCCTTCCTGCCAGTACGATAAGGGATAATGGCAGATTTTTTGATACTCATTTAAATCTCCGCGATTAATATACAGTATCTTCCTTATACTCCTTGGCTTCGGATTCGCACGCCTCAAAGGCGAATCACATGAACCCTTACCCCGACACTTTATCCAGGCACACCTTAATATAACATGAATCATTTGCGCCCGCTTATCAGCCCAAACAAGGAAGATAGATATTCACCACAGAGGCACAATTGACCTACCACCGTATTTATCTCTTTCTTCTCTACTCAATATCTGACGTGCTATCTTTAAGTAGAAGAATCTGCCTTTATAAAAGGGCAGCGACCGACGGGCGATGGCAAGCACAAGCAAACAGATTCAGGCGGAAGCTGAGGGCAAAGAATCAAAAATCACTTTGCCCCAGACGATTCTGCATAACAAGAAGTTCCTCTTTAATCGAGAGCTAAGCTGGTTGGAGTTCAACCGGCGTGTGTTGGAAGAGGCGCTCGACCCGTCTCAGCCTTTACTGGAGCGGCTCAAATTCCTCTCAATCTTCTCGACCAACCTGGACGAGTACTTCATGATTCGCATTTCGGGGTTGATGGAAGAATTGGAAGAGGAAGTCGTGGGGCCTTCGCCGGACGGGATGACGCCCGCAGAGCAACTCAGGGAGATAAGCCAGCGCCTGCATCCTATGGTTAAGGAACAGATGCGATGCATGCGCGAAGAGGTGCTGCCGCGACTCAAGGCCGAAGGCATCACCATACTTCCCTACAGCGAATTGAATGAGAAGGAGCAGCGCGAGGCCAACAAGTATTTTATAGAAAATGTTTTTCCAATCCTTACGCCGCAGGCCGTAGACCCGGGCCATCCCTTCCCTTATATCTCAAACCTCAGTCTCAATCTTGGGCTGACGGTCAAAGCGACAGAAGGAAGCGAGCCTGCGCCGTCCCCGCTCCTGACTGCGGAGCCAAGATTCGCGCGCATCAAAGTTCCGCCCACGGTCTCGCCGCTTGTTCCCGTTGGCGATTCAGGCTCGTGCTTCACCTACCTGGGCAGCTTAATCTCCGTCAACCTCTCGCACCTGTTTCCGGGAATGCGTACGGGCAAGAGCCATCTCTTCCGCGTGACGCGCGACGCGGACATAGAGCTTAGGGAAGACGAGGCGGGAGATTTGCTGCGGACTATGGAGCAGCATCTCAGGCGCAGGCGCTTCGGCATGGCCGTTCGTCTTGAAGTATCTTCGAAGATGTCTTCGAAGATGGTGAAGTACCTGATGAACTCGCTTGAGCTTGCAGAAGACGACGTGTACGAGATTGAAGGGCCTCTGGACATACCAGACCTGATGACGCTGTACCAGATGGATCGGCCCGAATTGAAGGACAAGCCTTTTCAACCCGCAGTGCCGGCAATCTTGCAGCAGCGCCGTACAATCTTCGACGCCATCAAACAGCAGGACGTGCTGCTTCATCATCCTTACACTTCCTTTACAGCCGTCACGGATTTCATCAACGCGGCGGCCATGGACGCAGACGTGCTGGCTATAAAGATATGTCTCTATCGAACGGGCCAGCAATCGCCCATCGTGCGTGCGCTGATGGAAGCTTCTGAGCGCGGCAAGCAGGTCACTGCGCTGGTGGAACTAAAGGCGCGCTTTGATGAAGAGAACAACATCGTCTGGGCCAGGCAGTTGGAGCGCGCGGGCGTGCATGTAGTTTACGGCCTCATGGGCTTAAAGACGCATTGCAAGGTGGCGCTCGTAGTGCGCCGCGAAGGAAAGCACCTGCGCCGCTACGTCCACGTCGCCACGGGCAACTACAATCCTACGACCTCTCGCATCTACACAGACCTTGGCCTCTTCACGGCAGACCCGGAAATCGGGGCCGACGCGACAGACCTCTTCAATTTCCTCACGGGCTATTCGTGGCAGGACAAGTATCGTCAATTAATGGTCGCGCCTCTGCACCTGAGAGAACGCATGATGGCGCTCATCAAACGCGAGACAAAGCACGCGCGCCACGGAAGAGAGGCTCGCATCATCGCAAAGATTAACAGCCTCACGGATACGGAAATCATTCGCGCGCTCTACGAAGCCTCGCGCGCAGGAGTGAAGGTTGACCTGATTGTGCGCGGCATCTGTATGCTGAGGCCGGGCGTGCACGGCATCTCCGACAACATTCAAGTCATCAGCATAGTCGGGCGATTCCTGGAGCACAGCCGCATCTTCTATTTCGCCAACGACGGCGAGGACGAAGCCTACATAGGCTCTGCCGACTGGATGCAGCGCAACCTCAACCGCCGCGTGGAGGTCGTCACGCCCATCAAAGATGAAAATATTAAGAGGTACCTGAAAGAAGAGATACTTGAGGTCTACCTGCGCGACAACGTCAAGGCGCGGCGGCTGATGCCCGACGGCACCTACGAGCGCGTCCGCCCCGCCAAAGGCGAAGAGACGCTAGACAGCCAGATGCATTTCATAGGACGCGTCAACGTCTATGAATGAAGTAAAGTCCTAGACCTTCTTCTTCTTTTTCTTGCCCTGCTTTTTCGCGCCCGCCTTCGTTTTCTTGCGCTTGGATTTCGGTTTTCTGGAATCGCCGTTTGACGCCATCAATTGATTCGTCAATTCGGAGAGGTCTACGCCGGTTAATTCGCTTATCTTGCTTGCCAGGACTGGAACCAGGACGGTTCCGGTGAGCGCGGGCGCTAGGATGCTCATGCCCTGTTTGGATAGCTCGTCCGTGAAGCGGTCGCCGAGCGCTGCCAGTTGCGAGAGCAGTTTGTCTTCGCCCTTGGCATCTGTGAAGGCGTTAATCACGCTGTTGCCTAGGACGTAGCCGACTGAGAGCGCGCCGAAGCACCAGACTAGAGGGTGATTGCGGAACTGCTCGCGCCAGTCGAGCGTGTCTGCGACCGTCTCTTTGACGGAGTTGTACTGCTCTACGACCGTGTCCTTTATGTCCGTCACGGTCTGCGAGATTGATTCTCGCGCCTCTTCCATCTGACGCTGGAGAGAGTCTTTCGTGGTCGCGCCCGACTGCTCTTCAGCCAGAGCGGCGCGGGCCGCGCTCCTTTTTACAGCTTCCGCCATCCTTGCTCCTTCGCGGCTCACGCCTCGCTCGTCTGAGACTTGGACTTCCGGCTCTCAGCCTTCTTGGCCGATTTAGCCTTCGCTTTCGCTTCCGTCTTCTTTTTCTTCTTAGGTTTCCCAGCGTCGTCCGTATCCGGCGGGGCGGTTGCGGCGGCGGCAATTCCGGCTACGATGCTGGAGACCAATCCCGTGGCAATCTCTGGCCCGTGCTTTTTCACAAGCTTCTTGATTTGCTTCGTAATCTTCTTTTTTGTTTTACGCTTGATGATAGTCATAACTTACGGGACGCCTTTCTTTGATTGGCCGTCAATCATAACAATTTAAGCCGTGCGAGGCTATGGGGAACTGAAAGGATTAGCTCTTTGAGCTTCGCCTCTTTGACCATCGAAGCGGCCTCTTCGACCGTCATCCAGCGTCTATCACGCGCGCCGCTTTCGGGCCAGCGCTCAAGCACGCTCTCGACACGCATCAGGTAGACCTTAACCTTACAGACGCCGCCCCATTTCTCGTACTCATACTCGCCAAGCTCCTGTGTGAACGCCTCGCCCTTGATGCCAGCCTCTTCGTACGCTTCTTTAAGCGCGGACTCTTCCGGCGTGCTGCCCGCATCGACTATGCCCTTAGGGATAATCCAACGCGCGCGACGGCTTGAGGTGATGAGCATTATCTCCAACACCTCATTCGTCAACCTATACGGGATGACGCCGGATTGATTATAGAACCACGCGGGCCTGAGTTTCATGCGCGCCGTAGATGAAAGTTACTCTTTCTCAAGGCTCTTTGGAGTGACGAGCCATTTTAAGCGCCCCGTGTTCTGCTGAACGCCGCTCCATTTATCCAGCTTGAGAGAGATGAGCGCGAGCGCAGCCGTGGGAAACTCATGCTCTTCGCCCGTCAGAAATTTTAGTAGCTCCTGAAATCCTGGGTTGTGACCGACCAGCAGAACCGTTTCCGCCCCGTCGTCAATCTGCGAGACGACTTTGAGCAGCGCTTCCACGTCCGCTTCATATATGCGCTCGTCATAGCGCAACTCTGCCTGAAGCTCTGCGCGCTCGACCACGAGCGCCGCCGTCCGTCTTGCCCTCACGGCGGGCGAACTGATAATCAAATCCGGCTTGAGCTTGCGCTCCTTCATAAATTTCCCCATGAGCGGGGCTGCCTTCTCGCCGCGCTTATTCAAAGGGCGGTCGAAATCCCTCAACTCGGGCTCTTTCCAACTGGACTTGGCGTGTCTTAAAAGTAGCAGCGTCTTCATCGTCTTATCTTATACCCGCCGATTTAGTACGCTTCAAGTAGATTAAGTAAGTGTTAATATTGCGTGAGGCTTTTTAAAGCTGACCTGGGGAGGCCCACGGGGTTGAAACTTGCTGCCATTGACATAGGCTCTAATTCCATCAAGCTGGCGGTCGTAGATGCTGCTGCCAGCGATTCGTTCGCCGTGCTGGCCCGCGAGAAAGAGGCTGTACGATTGGGGCACAACACTCTGCGCCAGGGACATCTCTCAAAGTCCGCCACGGAGCGCGCAGCCGATTGCATCAAGCGCTTTCGCTCGATTGCAGAGGCGCGCGGCGCGGAACAGGTGGTGGCCGTCGCCACAGCTTCCGTCAGAGAAGCGGACAACTCCCACGAGTTCATAGACGAGATAGAGCGGCAGACGGGTGTTCGCGTAGAGGTGCTCTCTCCGATAGAAGAGGCGCGTCTTATAGGTCTTGCGGCTTCGAAGGGCTGCGTCCCCACGGGCGCTTCCTTAATCAACATAGACATCGGCGGAGGCTCCACGGAAATCTCTCTGGTCAGAGACGGCGTGCCGAAGCAACTCTTCTCGGTCAAGCTGGGAGCCGTGGGGTTGACCGAAGAGTTCATCGCGTCCGACCCTGTTAAGCCGAAAGAGTTGCGCGCCCTAAGGAACGAGGTCGCCGCAGCGCTTGAGCGTCCAGCACGCGAATTGAAGCCCGCTTACTGGCAGTACGCGACCGGAACTTCCGGCACGATTCTGGCGCTGGGTGAAGTCCTGCGACTGCGACAGCTAAAAAACGCGGACAATAAATCGCAGGCGGCGCAACCTGCTGGCATGGAGATTCCACTCAACCAACTCGAACGCCTCAACGCGCGCCTGGCGGAGATGAATCTTTCAGAGCGGCGCGGCCAGCCGGGCATCAGCCATCAGCGCTCCGAGATTATCATTGCAGGCGGCCAGATACTCGAAGGCGCTATGCACGCCTTGGCAATCAACGTCATGCGTACTTGCGATTGGGCGCTTCGTGAAGGCGTGATTATAGAGAGGCTGCGAGAGTTGGAGGCCGAAGCGCGACCGCCCGTGCCGGACATAGCAGACCAGAGACTTCGCGGCGTTCACGCCGTTGGTCGCCGCTTCGGTTACGAAGAGGCGCACGCCTTTCATGTGGCGCGCCTAGCCGAAGCCATCTTCGACCAACTGGCCCCGCTCTATAAACTGGCTCGGCGGGAACGCATACTGCTGTCTGCGGCCTCGCTCCTCCATGACGTGGGCTATCACATAGCGCACGAGTCGCATCACAAGCACTCGCTCTATCTGATTAAGTTCTCGGAGTTGACGGGCTTCTCGGAGGCCGAGCGGTTGGTGATAGCAAACATCGCGCGCTATCATCGCGGGCCAACGCCGAAGGAGCGGCACACGGAGTACTCTATTCTTAATCAGGCGGATCGTGAGACGGTCTGCCGCCTGGGGGCAATCCTTCGCATCAGCGATGCCCTGGATAAAAGTTACGACTGTCGCATACGGGAGGTGCGCTGCACAAAGAGCGGCCAGATGATTCACATGCAGTTGGAGAGTCGGCTGGATTGCGATAAAGAGATTCTGGCAGCCGAACAGAAGGGCGACCTCTTCGAGAGCGCCTTCAACTGCAAACTTTCTTTCAGCTATGGCTAAAGCAAGAGAAATAGAAGGACTGGATTGTAACGCCGACGCCTTCTTCAACATCAACTTAATCCTGCGAACTCGGCTGGACGAGATGTGCGAGTTGAGAGCGAAGGCGCTGGATTGGTCTGACATTGAGGGCGTACACGACATGCGCGTCGCGTCGCGCCGTTTGCGAAGCCTCCTGCGCGACTTCGCCCCCTTTCTCAACGAGGGCAAAGCGCCGCGCAAACAGCTTAAAGAGATTGCGCGCTCTCTAGGCTCGGTGCGCGACGAAGACGTGGCGATAGTGGCCTTGAAGAAGCTCAGGCGTAGGGCCAAGAAAGGGGCCGCAGCAGGAATCAAACAGTTCATAGAAGAGAGACGAAGGCGTCAAGCGGCGGCGCGCGAGCACCTGCAAGCCGCAATCTCGGATGAAGGTATAAGCGAGCTTCAACAAAAGTTCACGTCCTGGCTTCTGGAAGCTGCGGCGAGCAGGGCGAACAACTTGAAAGAGAGCACGGACACAGGCTTAACATTTAGAGAGATGGGCCGGGAAGTGATTTTGTCTCATCACAGGGAACTGGATGATCTGAGCAGCAGCCTTTTCAACCCCTTCGACGTGGAGCCTCTGCACGAGATGCGAATTGCCGCCAAGAGGCTGCGCTATTCCCTTGAACTCTTCTCGCCCTGTTTGGGAGAGGAATTAAGGGAGTTCGCCAAGGAGATAGCCGAGCTACAAACTTCTCTCGGAGAGTTGCACGATTGCGATGTCTGGATTGACGACCTTGGCGCGAGGCTCAACGCGCAGAATGAAAGCGCCGTCGCGCTTGATGCTGGCAGCGCATTGAGCCAGCAGGTGACGGAACACGCGTCCGACCTCTGGCTCCTTCAACATTTCGTCAAAGAGCGAACCAAGCATTACAGCAATGCGCTGTCGCGCTGGTCAGACTGGAAGGCCACGGGCTTTTACTCAAGGCTCAAAGAGAGTATTCAAGAGACACGGACGCATCAACCCGCCGGAAGCTAATCGTGTGTTTCTTCTTTATTTCTGAGGCGGCACGTCATAAGCGCGTCGGGCCTGCACGTTTACCAATTCATTGGTCTCAATAATGTAAGCCGTCAGTTGATAGCCGTAGACGCAGCCCGTGTCCAGCCCTAAAGCATGCGGCCCGCGCCTGGGCAACGGCGCAGGCCAATGGCCGAAGAGAACAGTCTTCTCGCCCGCATACTCTTCGTACCAGGGCGTGCCTTCTCTACTCGTGCGTCTGCGCCGAGCGTGCGAAGCTCCGTCAAATCCTCTACCGCCTGCTCACCTATGGCAACTCCGGGTCGCACGCCCGCATGCACGACCAGATGATTGTCCAGTTCTATAACGAGCGGCAGGGAGTCCAGATAGCTTGCATACTTTTCCCTGCCGGTTTCCAATTCGGCAATCGCATCCTCGTGCGCCTTCTTGAGCGAAACCCTCTTGCCCTTCCAGTGGCGAAGCATCTTCCGGTCATGATTGCCTAAAACTGCCGAGAAGCGTTTGTCCGAAATGAAAAGCTCAAGCACCTCCCTGTTCTTCTCGCCCTTGACGATGAGGTCGCCGACCGAGACTAGACGATCATCGCTGCCGAATGAGATTTTTTCCAGCAAGTCCAGAAGCTCGTCATAGCAGCCATGAATGTCTCCGACAACAACTGTGCGTCCCATGTAAGACAGTATGCTTGAGGGATAAAGAAAGATTCAACTCTCTGTGCCCCTACACATCAATCGCATTCAACCGTCAAAGTGTGAGTCTTGACGCCTGTAACTCTGCTTGAGTAGACTCGCCTCGCATGAGTTAAATCCCTTCGAACATTCGCCGCGTGAATTCAGACTGCAATACGATGTTAGTTTCCGAAAAGCTCGAATACGGCCCCGATGAAGGCCCTGCCCTTCCATCAAGTAGCTCTCATTCAACGCACGCGCTGCCCCGTGTTCCTGTTATCAGGATTAGACCGGCGCGAGCGTGGGCCTTGCTGGATGTTGGAGAGTTGCAGGAGTATCACGAGCTATTCTATTTCCTGGTCTGGAGAGATTTGAAGGCGCGTTATAAACAGGCTGCCCTGGGCGCTGCGTGGGTAGTCCTGCAACCGGTTTTGATGGCCCTTATCTTTACAGTCTTTCTGGGCATGCTGGTCGGAGTGCCTTCGAGCGGCTTGCCCTATTCAATCTTCGTTTACGCGGGGCTTCTGCCCTGGGCCTTCTTTAACAACGCCGTCTTGAGCAGCAGCCAGAGCCTTGTGGGCGGCGCGCATTTGATAACCAAAGTCTACTTCCCGCGCCTCTTTCTTCCGGCGGCATCGGTCGCCGTTCGCCTGGCGGACTTCTGCGTGGCAGCCGTCATACTCTTCGCACTGCTCTTCTATTACGGCTTTGAGCCTTCATGGAAGCTGCTGTTATTCCCTGCGCTGGTCGCGGAGTTGACGCTGCTCGCAGTGGCCTGCGGCCTGTGGTCTGCCGCACTGAACGTCAGGTACAGAGACGTAGGCACGCTGCTGCCCGTCCTGCTTCAACTTTGGATGTTCACCTCGCCCATCGTTTACTCTTCCAGCGTGGTGCCTGAAAAGTGGCGCTCGGTTTATTCGCTCAATCCACTGGTTGGAATCATAGAGGGGATGCGCGCCTGTCTTTTCAACCTGAAGCTTGATTGGCCGAGCATTGCTTTCTCCGTCATAGTCACGGGCGCGCTGCTGGTTTATTCAACCTACGCGTTTCACTCTGCCGAAGAGAGCTTCGCAGACGTTGTTTAGCCGAAGAGACGAGCGGCCTGAATTAATGAGACCGATTATCAAAGTCGAGAAGCTGAGCAAGCTGTACCGCCTGGGCCAACGCTCAATCGCTGCTCCTACGCTGCGAGAGGCGTTCATGGGAAAGCTCGCATCGCCCTTCTCGCGCCGTAGAAGAGATGGCGAAGACGACCTGTGGGCGCTTCGTGACGTGAGCTTCGAGATTCGGCCAGGCGAAGTCGTAGGCATCATAGGCCGCAACGGCGCAGGCAAAAGCACTCTGCTTAAAATCCTCTCGCGCATCACCAGACCGACCGCAGGCTATGCAGACCTGTACGGAACCGTGGGCAGTTTGATGGAGGTCGGCACGGGCTTTCATCCAGACCTTTCGGGGCGCGAGAATATTTTCCTCAACGGCGCTCTTCTGGGCATGAAGCGGCAGCAGATAGAGCGAAGGTTTGACGAGATAGTCGCCTTTGCCGAGATGGAGCGTTTTCTGGAGATGCCCGTCAAGCATTACTCAAGCGGCATGTACCTGCGCCTGGCCTTCGCCATCGCCGCTCACCTCGACCCTGAGATTCTGCTGCTCGACGAAGTGCTGGCCGTAGGCGACGCTGCTTTTCAGAATAAATGTCTGCGGAAGATGAAAGAGGTCAGTCGTGACGGCAGAACCGTCCTCTTCGTCAGCCACAACATGGCTGCCATACAGCAGATGTGCAGCAGAGTCTTTCTCATTCAGTCGGGCAGGCTGAGCGAAGAAGGCTCCAGTTCTTCCGTCACCTCGCGTTACCTGAACGATGCTTCACAGTCGGAGGATGGAGATTTCGATTTATCTAATCACCCCGCGCGACTGCCAGGCTGCCAGCCCGTCATACAACGCCTGACGCTCTACAACGGCAGCGACGCGCCGACCATGCGCTTTCATCCGGGCGACGCTATGGTCGCGGAGATGCTAATCAGTCCCAACTCGACTATACGCGAACCCCGAATCGCTTTCTCCATAGAAGACAGCACGGGCCAGCGCATCACTACCGCCGCCACCTATTTTCAGGAAGAGCGCTTTCCCGACATAGAAGGCCCAAGCCGCATTCGCTGCTGCTTGCCGCAGCTACAACTGGGGAGCGGCAGATACCTTTTGAGCTTGAGCCTTGATAATAAATACCAGGGCATGATTGACGGGCTGCACAACGCCGCGTGGTTTGAAGTTATCTGGCGCAACAGTTTCGGAAACGGCGAGGCATACAGCCCCGTTTATGGCCCTGTTCTCATGGCCTCTTCGTGGGAGCGCGTCGAGTGAGAAACTGTAGGTCTAAACCGTAAGCCGCTTTTTACGCTTATCGAATCGGTCGCAAGAGAATGTCAAAGTTCAATCCCCTGGATTATCCCGTCTCACTTTCTTACCCGCAGAGGCTTACCCTAAGCGCATGGGCCGCGCACATTCCTTTCGGGATGTTTCTGGTGGATGCTCTCAGGCCGCGCCTGCTGGTCGAGCTAGGCACCTTTAGCGGAGTTTCCTATTGCGCCTTTTGTCAGGCCGTCAAAGAACTGAATTTGGAGACGCGCTGCTTAGCCGTAGGTACTTGGGAAGACTTCGAGCAGGACGGATTCCACGACGGCGCGGAAGCCCTGAAAGACCTGCGCGCCTATCACGACCCTTTGTACGGCGAGTTCTCTTCTCTCATACAGAGCAGGTTCGACCACGCCGTCTCTGATTTTGAAGACGGCACGATTGACCTGCTTCACATAGACGGCCTTCACACTTACGAAGCGGTCACGCACGACTTCGAAACGTGGCTGCCAAAGATGAACGGCGAGCGCGGTGTTCTGCTTCTTCACAACATAACGGTGCGCGACTCAGGAGTGTGTAGGCTCTGGGAAGAACTCAAACAGATTTACCCGCACTTTGAGTTCAAGCACGAGCACGGATTGGGACTGCTTGCGACAGGCTCCCGCACGCCCGAAGCTCTGGACAAGCTCTTGTCGGCAACGCCGGAAGAGCAATCAATTGTGCGCGAGTACTTTTCACAGCTAGGCCAGCGCCTTCAGGTTCGCCCGGATAAAGAGCATGAAAGCGACGCGCAGTTAAAGACCATAGCCGCGCAGCAGGAGACAATCGACGCCCTTTCGGCGGAACTCACGGCGGTTGATACAAGGCTAAACCTGATTCTCAACACAAGGTCATGGCGTTGGGCCAACAGGCTTGGCCGCATCAAGATGCGCTTTTTCGAGCCTGTGTATGACAGGCTGATTAAGCCATTGAGAAAGCGTCTCAACGGGCACGGCCCCGGAGTGCAGAGCGAAGTCGAAAGCCTTGTGACGTGCGCGCCCGTCGCGCCCAAAGCCTGCATGAGCGACCGGCTAAAGGATTCCATAGCTCTGCTTCCATCGCCGGACAGTAAACAGATATTGAAGCTTCTTGAGAAGCAAGCGCCCGCGCCTCTTCACAAGACGGACGTAATCTGTTTTTCGATTATCGACTGGGATTTCAGATACCAGCGACCGCAACAGCTAATGTCGCAATTCGCCGCGCACGGCCACAGGGTTTTTCTCATCAAGCTCAAAGAAGTTCTTCCCCCTCAAGCACACCCGCGCTTCTCTTTGACGGAGATTAAGAAGAACGTTTACGAGGTGACGCTGGCATCCGAGCACCAGCCGCGCATCAATCAGGAAGTGGTCAAAGGCACGAACGCGGACTCCCTGCTTCGGTCTCTGAATGAACTAAAGCTCGCGTGCAACATTGATGGGGCAATAGGCTACGTCATGACTCCTTCTTGGACGCGTGTTGCGCTCGCGGCGAGAGAAAGATGGGGTTGGCCTGTCGTTTACGACTGCATGGACGAGTGGGAAGATTTTCCCGGCGTCACACAAATGGTCGCAAGGGCCGAGCATGAACTGGTGAGGGATTGCGACCTGCTGGTTGTAAGTTCCGCTAGCCTGCTCGATAAAGGCAGAGAGAGGAAAGGGCCTACTGCGCTGGCGCGAAACGCGGTCGATTTTGAATATTACGAGAGACGCTGCCAGCCGAACGAGCTTATTAAAAAGGACTCCCGCGCGGTCGTAGGCTTCTTCGGCGCAATTGCCGACTGGTTCGACGTAGAGCTAATGACCTACGTAGCAAGCGAGCGGCCCCAATATTCATTCGTCCTGCTCGGCGGAGTCTTCGACGTTGACGTTTCGCGCCTCTCGTCGCTGCTGAACGTGCGGCTTCTCGGTCAGCAACCCTACGAAACTATGCCGCAATATCTTTATCACTTCGACGCCTGCCTGATTCCATTCAAGCTCAGCCGCATCACGCACGCCACAGACCCCGTGAAGATGTACGAGTACCTGAGCGCGGGCAAGCCCGTAGTCTCCGTAGCGCTCTCCGAGCTTCAATCCTACGAAGACTATATTTACATCGCGCGAAGTCGAGAGGAGTTCCTCGACAAACTCGACGCAGCCGTACACGAAGATGACCCTCAAATAAGAGAGCGCCGCAGAGAGTTCGCCAGCCGCAATGATTGGCGCGATAGGTACGAAACAATAATCGGTTCGCTTTCCGAAGCCACGCCGCTTGCGAGCATAGTCATAGTCACCTACAACAATCTGGCCCTGAACATGCTCTGCCTTGAGAGCATCCTTCGCAACACCGAATACCTAAACTACGAGGTGATAGTCATAGACAACAACTCTGCGGACGCGACTCCTGAATTCCTGCGCCGCCTTGCGGACACTCACCCGAATATTCACGTCATACTCAACCCGGACAATCAAGGCTTTGCCAGAGCGAACAATCAGGGCATTGGCATGAGTCGCGGCAAGTATATCGTGCTTCTCAATAACGACACTGTAGTCCCGCCGGGCTGGCTGACGCTTCTCTTAAAACACCTGGACGACCCGCAGGTAGGCATCGTCGGCCCGGTCACAAACTTCGTCGGGAACGAAGCTAAGGTAGAAGTGGATTACAAGACATGGTCGGAGATGGAAAGGTTCGCGTCGGAGCGCGCACGTCTTCATGAATCGGAGTCGGCAAGCATACGCATGCTCGCTATGTTCTGCCTTGCTATGCGCCGCGATACCTTTGAGCGCGTCGGCCCGCTTGACGAACAGTTCGGCGTAGGGATGTTTGAAGACGACGATTACACGGAGCGCGTGAAGGCTGCTGGCTACAAGGTCGTTTGCGCGGCAGATGCCTTCGTGCATCACTTCGGGCAGGCTGCCTTCAAAAAGCTGATTGAGACGGGCGAGTACGCGGCGCTCTTTGACGAGAATCGTCGCCGCTTTGAAGCCAAGTGGAAGACCCGTTGGGTACCGCACAGTAACGGCTCGCTAAAATTCGAGCGCACGCCGAAGCCCTGAATGCGTTGATTAATTTCGTGGAGCGTCTGATGACCTTACCTGATGAGGAATTGCGGCGGCGGCTCGCAAGCCAGCTTTGGACTTCACACAATGTACGCTTGAGCGAAGAGGTGACGACCATGCCGGGCCAGCCCGATTTCATAGAGACGGACTTGCGCCTGAAGGCAATCCTGCGCGTCCTGCGCTTTCTTTACAGGGACAACTTCGCGGCCCTCAGCGCGGTTGACCTCGGCAGCCTTGAAGGAGGCTTTGCGCTCGCGCTCGCGCAACTCGGCATGAATGTTACGGGGATTGAAGCGCGCTGGAAGAATTTCGAGAAACTGCAACTCCTGAAAGAGCATTTCGGGCTGCGTAATTTGAGCTTCGAGATGGACGACGTAAAAAATTTTACCCGCGAGCGGTTCGGCATCTTTGATGTCACGCTCGCGCTCGGCATCCTCTATCACCTG
Source organism: Pyrinomonadaceae bacterium (assembly GCA_014534425.1). Lineage (GTDB taxonomy): Bacteria > Acidobacteriota > Blastocatellia > Pyrinomonadales > Pyrinomonadaceae > JACVRN01. Next base: position 1,989 of record JACVRN010000015.1, on the reverse strand, counting down.
GACAGTCCGAGCGCATGGCTGCGACAGGTAGCAGCAGCGACCCGCAGCCTTCTCATAGTCGACTCGCACTACGCCCCGACTGAAGACGAGGGGCTTGCTCGTCTAGATACGCGTCTCAAGCTTGGCCCGCTTGTGGCTATGAAAGACGTGGACGAAGTTTACGAGGGGCGCTGGTTTTTTGAGTATGACGAAAGAGCGGAGCGTGAAGACCAGCTCTGGGCCTCTTACTCAAATCGCAGTTCCTTTTGGCTCACAAAGGAATCGCTCCTCAAAGCCCTGCTGCGCTCCGGCTTTGACCTTGTGCTTGAGCAGCACGATTATTCTGCCGCCTCTTACAAGCGCCTGACCATAACCTTTCCACGCACAATGATTCTTGCCATCAAGAGCGACCGCTTTTCGGGAAAGCTCTAACTCGACCTGAGACATGGCAATCACCACTCCCACCTATTTTCTCTTCTTCGCCATCTGCTTCGCCCTCTACTGGCTTGTGAAGCGAAGAGACCCGCAAAATGTTTTACTCATCATTGCCAGCTACTTTTTTTATGCTACCTGGGACACGCGCTTCGGTGCTTTGCTGCTCTACACGAGCCTCGTAGATTTCGGCGTCGGGTTAGCGTTGGCCCGCGCACGCTCTTTAAGCGCGCGGCGTGCGCTCTTGGCCCTGAGCATCTCAAGTGGCATAGGCGTGCTCGCCCTCTTCAAGTACTTCAATTTCTTCGCGGAGAATTTTCGCCGTGTGGCGGAATCACTGGGCTGGCACACAGACCCTTTGCTCCTGAATCTTATCCTGCCCGTGGGCATAAGCTTTTATACCTTCAAATCGCTCAGCTACACGATTGATGTTTACAGGCGGCAAAGGGAGCCTACAAATAATCTCGCAGCTTACCTGGCCTACGTAGCTTTCTTTCCGCAACTTCTCGCGGGGCCGATTGACAGGGCGGGCAATCTTCTCAAACAGCTACTCAATGAGCGCCGCTTCGATTATCCGTTGGCGGTCATGGGGTGCAGGCAGATAGTCTGGGGCCTCTTCAAAAAGATGGTGATGGCAGACCACCTCGCGCCGGTTGTGAATCTGGCTTACTCTCAGGCACAGACGCGGCCAGGGCCTCAACTGCTGTTTGCGACCCTTTGCTTCGCCTTCCAGATTTACTGCGACTTCTCAGCCTATTCGGACATAGCGATTGGAACGGGCAGGCTGCTTGGGCTGGAATCGGTGCCTAATTTCGCGCATCCCTATTTCTCGCAATCGCCCGCAGAGTTCTGGCGTCGCTGGCACATCTCTTTGATGAGTTGGTTCAGGGACTATCTCTTTTTTTCGCTCGGCGGGATGAGAAGCTCAAGATTGCGTAGAGCCTTGAACGTGCTTATAACTTTTATCCTGAGCGGTCTCTGGCACGGAGCATCATGGAACTTCGTCTTGTGGGGCGGCATCAACGGCGTAGCAGTTTTGCCCGCGTCCGTGCGGCGAAGAAAAATGAGAGGCGCGGTCGAAGTCAGAGAAGACTTTCGCTCGCGGCTCGGAACATCTTTAAAGATACTGCTGACGTTTCTCTTTATCTGCCTGACGTGGGTCTTTTTTCGTGCGCCCAATTTGCAGACGGCTTTCCTGATACTCAGGAAAATCTTCTCGGACGCTTTGAACATCCATGCTTACTATTCGATTGTCGAATTGTTGCGCCCGTACCCGGAATATCCGCTCGCGGGGAGAAAGCTGATTCTCTTCCTCGTGGGCTTCGCCGTAGTCGATGGGCTGCAATATTATTCGAAGGTCAACCTGGACGCATGGCCCAGGGCTTTCAGGTGGCTGACTTATTACGCCCTGATTTTCCTGATACTTTATTTCGGCACGTTCGTCGTCAGCCAGTTTTACTATTATCAATTCTGAACCGCTCAAAACGATGCGCTCATTCTTACGCAGCCTGATGCTCTTCCTGCTCGGAGGTCTCCTTCTCTGGGCGATTGTTATGTGGAGCTACCGGCGGCAGAGAC
>JACVRN010000059.1 GCA_014534425.1 Pyrinomonadaceae bacterium | reverse complement strand
GTACGGTCGTCAGGAGTTAATCAACTTAAGAGCAAATGGGACACTCTCAGTTGGACAGACAGTGAAAGCGTTTGTTGAACAGCAGGTAGTATATGACAGATACTTTACAGAAGGTGAAGTGACTATGATGTACTTCGCTTATCTCAAACGAGACCCGGATTTGAATGATGCAAATCTCTTGGGATGGAAGGAGTGGGTGTTTGTCTTTACTAATGGAGGGGCACAGAGAGGCAGGCCGGACATTCCGGCGAGAGACATACATCATTTGATATTTGGGTTTATCTATTCTGAAGAGTACAGAAAGAGATTCGGTCAGCCTTAGCAGAGGATTATGCGAGGCTTTAATCAGTTACTTCGCAAAGGTTTACTATGAGAAAAATTTTCCTGCTGATTTTCGCCGTCCTATTTTCCACGAGCGCCGTGGCGCAGTCGGGTAGAAGAGTCAAAACGCCGCCGCCTGCGCCGGTGCAGCCTTCTGTTCAAACGCCTACAGTGTCCGACGAGGCGGACGATGACGTACCGGCCACGCCGCTTGCTTCATCTGTCATGCCAGAGAGCCTTCTCACTCGCCAGATAATCTCGCTGGACAAGGGCAGCTTTCGCCTGGCTGATTTCACTGGCAAGGTCGTAGTCCTTAACCTGTGGGCTACATGGTGCGGCCCTTGCCGCATGGAAGTTCCAGAGTACGAGAAGGTGCGAAAGCAATATGCGGGAAAAGCTGTGGAGTTCATAGCCCTGACGACCGAAGACCCTCGCACGGCGTCTGACCGTGTGAAGCAGTTCGCGCGAGAGTTCAACTTCGGCTTTCGACTCGGGTGGGCCGACCGCGAGATGGCGCTCACGATTATGAACGGCAGGAACGTAATCCCGCAGACTTTGGTTCTGTCACCGGACGGGCGCATCATAAGCCATTGGCGCGGCTACGCTCGCGGACGAAACGGCGACCAACTGCGCGCGGCCATTGAGCGCGCCCTCTCGGAATTCCGGCCTTGAAGTCCGGGTGAAAGACTCGCCCATAATGTAATGCTCTACGAAGCCTGCGTAGCTTGTTCCGCTCCCACGCTGAAACTTCCTTTCCCTTGAATCCTGCCGTCAGCTATTCCATAGCTTCCCTCACAGGGAGTATGCTAGGCCGCATGCAGCACATATTGGTGACGGGCGCGAATTGTGGATTAGGGCTGGAGTTCGCGCGTCAATTTCTGGAGCGCGAGGAGAAGGTCTTTGCCACCTGCCGCAATCCCGATTCCGCGCGCGAGCTTCACGAATTGAAAGCCGCTTATCCTGATAGTCTCTTCGTTGTGGAGCTTGATGTTAATGATGCTGAAGCAATCGCTCGCTCAGAACAGTTCGTGCGCTCGCAAGCGGAGCGGCTTGACCTCTTAATCAATAACGCGGGCGTTTACATGGCGCGCCGTCACGCGGCTGGAGAGCAGCCTTCCGAACATCCAGGGACGCTCTTCTTCGATGAAGCGTTAATTGCAACTCGGTTTGAAGCAAATCAAATTGCAATTGAAGCAAATGCATTTGCAATCGGAGCAAATCAAATTGCAATCGCTCCTCTTTCAATTGCAATCGGAGCAATTGCAACTTGATTTGCTTCAGTTCTTATTAGCTTTGCTCCAATTGCAATTTGATTTGCTCTGATTGCAAATGCAATCGGAGCAATTGCAACTGCACTTGCTCCGATTGCAACTGCAATTACTCCAAACGCAACTGCAATTACTCTAAATGCAACTGCAATAATATTAATTGCAGTTGCATTTACTCCTGATGCAGTGGGCGGAGGCTCTCGGCTAAATCATATAAGCTTAATGTTTCTGTAATTTAGCTATTGGAAGGGGTGTTTTGCGGAAATCAGGCCAAGTTTTTCGCAAAACAGTAGGGGTAGGGACAAGCCCTGCCCCTACTGTTGCAATTTGCTTCACTTATATTCAATAAGTTAAAACTTTAGCTTCAGCGAGAACTGGACTGAGCGCGGGCCGCCGGGGTTATAGAAAGAGTTGAAGCTGCTGCCCTGCCCGCCCCACAAACTTCTTCCATAGATAGCTGTCGATTGCCCGAACGTGCGGTTGACGCGCAAGGGGTCTGAGACGGTCGCCCTGCTTCCAAGTATCAAGCCCGTGTCTGCGGGGTCTTCAAAGTTCGGGTGATTGAAGAGATTAAATATCTCCACACGGAACTGTAGGCTCACGCTGTCGCTGAAATTGAATCCCCTGTGGAAGGCTATGTCCACCTGGTAAAGCGGGAAGCCGCGCAGGCTGTTACGACTCAGAGAGCCTTGCCTTAAACTGTCCGGCACAACGAATGCCGCAGGGTTCAGACGCCTGCCGCTCGCGCTCGTTTCGTCATCAAGATAAAGAGGCACGCCCGTTATCAAATCAGGTCGCAGGTGAAGCACGCCGTAGCTCGTTAGCTGTTCGTAGACCACGTTGAGCGGGCGGCTTGAGCGCGCGTTAAAGAGAGTGACGAAAGTCCAGTTGCGTAGAATCGCGTTCTTGATCCCACTATCGAAGGGAGACGGAAAGTTATAAGAGAAGAAACCTGAAAGCTGATGCCGCACGTCGAAATCGGACGGCCCGCGCTCTCCGAGCGCCTCCGCGCTTCTGAAAAACGTACTCGCGGCAGAATCCTGCGAGTAATCGTCCCTGGACTTCGCCAGCGTGTAAGAGACCATCGCTTGCAAGCCCCGCGCTAAACGACGATTGAATTGCAGTTGCAGAGAGTGATAGTCGGACTCTGCCCCATTGGTCGTCAGCCGTATGAAGGAGAAGCGCGGATTCCGATTGAAGAGCGATTCTGTCAGAAGCAATCTTCTTCCGGCTGCGCCTGTGTAGCTAGCCGAAATCGTCTGCGAAGAACCAAGCGCCTGCTCCACAGAGAAATCCCATTGCAGCGTGTAAGGCAGTTTGAGGCGCGGGTCGAAGGCCGAGAAAGGAACATCTACGGTCGAGCCGCCACTGGCCGCCAGTGATAACGCATCCTGAAATGGAGAGTTAAAGACAGAGCGGCCCGTGAGGTAAGGATACGAGTCCGCGAAAGCATGCCCCGCCTGCTCGCTCCCCACGTCGTAGAAGAGACCGAAGCCGCCACGCACAACCAACTCACGCCCGTCCTGCGTTGAAAGCTGGTAAGCCAGCCCCGCGCGCGGAGCAAAGTTGTTCAAGGTCGTCTTCCATAACCGCGTGCCCACAGGCTCTATGACCAGACGAGAGATGTCGTCAACCTGGTCAACGGCCAGAGCGCTTCGCCCGTTGCTTTCGGATGGCGACGGGTTAACTTCCCAGCGCAATCCGTAGTTCAGCACAAGGCGCGGCGTTGCTTGCCACTTGTCCTGTCCGTAGACGGAGAGATTATTGAAGACGGGACGCTGCGGCGTCGTGTGTGTGAAGCCGCTTACCCTCGCGGCCACGCCCGTCAAAGCTTGCTCCGCGCCGTTAAATAACACGCCCTGCTCAAACGGGCGCAGACCTATGACAGGCGAAAGCCGCCTGTAATCCGCCCCAAGCTCCAGTTGATGACCGCCGTTTACGATGGTGAGCAGGCCCAGGAAATTAAGCTGTCGCTGAAGACTTCGCGCGTCGCCTCCCGTCATGAGCGCCGCGTTTCTGCCTTCGAGGTCAAAGCTTGCGGCGCGTGCAGGGTCATAGAAGAAGTTAGTAAAGAGGTCTGAGGCGGGCGCGATTGCAGCGCCGCCAAAATCGTCCAGCCCGTAGGAACTGCGCGAGCTATAGCGGCTGTAGTTGGCTCGTAGTTCCGCCACTATTGTCGGGGATAAAGCGTATGTCACGTTGCCTGTGAGCGTCTGCGAGATGCTTCGCCTGCTGTTGACCGTGTTCAGAGAGAAGCCGTTTGCGCCTCTCTCCACCGCCTCCGACATCGAATAGTTGTAGCGCGCGGAAGCCCTCAATTGGTCTCCGAACATTTGGTCAAGACGAAAGCTTCCGGCGTCGGAGCGCGACGGATTGGCGAACGCTGCCGCGAACTCCTGTAAGCCTTCGCTCGTTAGCGTACCGCTCGGCAAAGGATAAGCGTTCAGGAAAGGCTGCAAAGCCGCCGGAGCCAATCGGCGCAACTCCAGCGAAGGAACGTCCGTGATTGCGGCCACGGGCTGCCTGAGCCTCAAGCCTTCGTAGGAGGCGAAGAAGAAGGTGCGATCCTTTTTCAAGGGGCCTTCGAAGGTTCCGCCGAAGTCGTTCAGCCTGCGCGCAGGTTGTCTTAACCCTCGGCTGTTGGCGAACCAGTCGCTAGCGTCCAGGGCACTGTTGCCGAAATATTCAAAGAGAGAGCCGTGGAAATCGTTCGTGCCAGAGCGCGTAATTATCTCCACCTGCGCTCCCGGAACACGGCCATTCTGAGCCTCAAGCGGGAAAGTGCGAACGGACAACTCCTGCACTGCTTCGGTCGAGGCTAGACTGCTTGTGCCGCCCGTGGTCGTCAGAGCGGGCATGGTGCCTGCGGCTGTGGAGCCTGGATTTTGTCCGCCCGGCGCTATTCCAAAGTTTGCGCTCACGCCGTCGATAATCAGGTTGTTTGAATCCGTGCGCTGCCCGTTCACGGAGACTTTATAAGCGGAAGGATTCTGAGGCGCGCCCGCTCCTGAAGTCACGCCGGGCGTGAGGCTCACCAGAGTTTGAAGGCTTCTGCCCCTGAGCGGCAGGTTTTCAACAGTACTCACTTCGACGTTGGTGCCCGTGGTGTTTGTTGTGACATCCACAGACGCGGCAGCGCTCATGACGGTGACGCAGGCTGAGACGCCGCTCGGAATATTCGTGCCCGAAATCACGCCGGGCTGAGCCGAGACGGCCTGTGGTGACGCTCCCGTAGGGACTTCTACGCGGCGCGGCTCGCCTGTGTTAGCCGCCGCCACGTCTTCGATTGCGACGAACGAGGTGAACTGCGTCATCAACCTGTACTGAAGCCCAAGGTCTGTGATTGCCTCGCGCAGTTCTTTACTGACAGCGCCGGATTGAATGCCCTTTATGTCGCTTCCCATGAGGTCGTCAATCTTCCTGCGCGCCCAGAGCGTAGCCAGCACGTCATGCTGCGGCTCGTTCTCAGGGAACTCGACCGCTATGTCGCGCACGAAATCGCGCCCGCTCATCTTGCCGCGAAGGCGCAAAGCCCCGCGCCCTCCTGTGTTGTAGCGGCCAGAGATGACTACGGGCTTGGCGCTGAACAGGTCTGGGATGATTTTCGGATAAACTTCAGAGACGGAAACTCCCGTCCACTCCAGAGAGATGTCCGTCAGAAGAGGGCTTCGCACTCGCTCATAAAAGCGGCGCGCCACCTTTGAATCATCCACGCCTTCCGTGGCGTACTCGACTTCGCCGCGCCCCATTTCGGCCATCTTGTCCAGCAGTAAACGGTTCGGAGAATAACCGAAGCCCATAGCGAAGACGCGAGCGTCCCTGTACTTCTGAACTTCTGCAAGAATCTCCATGTCGTTGCCGACCTGGCCGTCGGTCATGAAACAGACTATGCGTATGTGGCCTTGCGAGCCTGAAGGCTTAAGCGCGGCGCGTATGGCCTTCATCATCTCCGTGCCGCCGTCGCCCTTGCGCGAGGCCAGAAACTTTTTAGCTCGCTGAAGATTTTCCTGCGTCGCGGGGACGGGTTCATTGAAAAGGATTTGAGTATCGCCAGCGAAGGTGATGAGATTAAAAGTGTCCTGCGGATAAAGCCCGTCGAGCGCAAGCTTCATGGTCTCCTTGGCCTTCTCAATCGGAAAGCCTTCCATAGAGCCTGACGTGTCCAAGACGAATACGAGTTCCTTCGGCGTCACGTCTTCTACCGTCACGCGCTCCGGTGGTTGCAGGATGAAAGTAAAGAACCCGCCCGCAGTCGAGCGGTGCGTCAGGAGCGCGTCCTCTACTTGCTGGCCCGCTACATCGTACTTGAGCACGAAATCTTTGTTGGGGATTGTCGCCTCATCTTTGAGCCGCACGCGTGCGCGCTTGACATCCGTCCTTTCGACCTCGATTTCATGCGTCAAGGAATTGAGATTGTCAATCGGCACGCCCGCATCGAGCGTGACCTCAATAGAGATGTCGTGGCCCGGCCTCTCTGCGCTCGGTGGAGTGATGCGCGCGGCATCCGGCACGCGGTCGCTTGAGGTCTGCGTGCCGTCCGTAAGCGCCGAAGCCTGCGGCCCATCTTCATCCGGGCCTGGGATGTAGCGCTCGCCTACGGCCATAGGGAAAGACCACTCGTAAGAGCCGTCGTTGTAATTCAGGATTTCCACGTAGCTGATGATGACCTTGATTTGCTGCCCGGGCATGATGTTGGCGACCGATTGGGTGAAGATGTTCGGGCGCTCCTGGTCAAGCAGGCTTGCCACCTGTCCGTTTGATTTCGCGGCATCGTAAGCGGCCTGCGCCTCTTCGCGCCGCATGACCTTTCCCTTGATGGTGCGCTCGCCTATGAGCATGGTCATGTCGTCAACGGCAGCCGCCTGCGGCAGGGGAAACGTGTAAACGGCCTCTATCTTTTCGTCGAAGGGATTTGCGAACTCCTGCGTGACTGTGACTCTTGAGATAAATCCGCTCACCTCTGCCTTAACGTCCGTGTGCTTGAGCGGGCACAGACCGGCAGGGTTCCCTTTAGAGTCAACGGCCAGAAGCGAGCCTTGCGTGGATGAAGCTTGTTGCGCTCTTGATGAAGCTCGAACGGTGACAAAGCCTTTCCAGCTAATCAGGGCCAGCGCTGTGAACAGAAGAACGGGAAGCAGAAGAGTAGAAAAAAGTCTGCGGCACATAATCATCCCTTTCTGTGTCTGAAGACACACTATGGGCAGGCGCTGCGAATTACTCGCCGCGCTGAAAAGCTTGTTGAATTGCTTTCAAAACGAGGCTCTCGTAAACACGTGGATTTACGTAGCTCGCTTTAAGCCGTCTTCAAAAGTGTGTAAAGGAAATGGGAGACTCTGCCTTGACAACGCTATTGATGCAGCATGTGCGGCAGAGGGTTGGTTTGCGTGTGAAGAGAAATTTAATCCGCGTAACTTTTAGGATTCTCGTCCCTTGCTCGTGGCGACTTAGTTAAGTTAGATTATTTATGCTTATCCGGCTAATGCGGCTCGCCCCGCATTGTTTCATGAAGCACGGCGAACATCTTTCTATTTCTCAAACCTTAAACCTTAAAAAGAGGGCTTTATGACGGAGACCAACTGCGGGCGTTGCGGGATGATGAATCGGTTGGCCGATGAGGTGTGCCAGCATTGCGGGGCTGAGTTGAAAGCTCAGGCCGCAGGCTTTAACGCCGCCTCGAACGAATACCGCAGGCCGGAAGCTAACTTTGAAGGTGGCGAGGGATTCAAGCCCGCGACTTTCATAGGCCCGTTCAACGGCGTAGGCGCGGTGCTCAGTCCAACCATAGAGATATTCAAGGATAATATCTGGCTGATTACGAAGTTAATCTTCGTGATATTCGCTCCCTTTGAAATCTTCAAGGCGCTGAGCTTCGACTCAAAAGATACCAGGTGGCAGGTGGTGGCGGGCGGCTTGTTCCTGGCGCTGGTCTGCAAGATGCTGGTCGCGCCCTCTTTGATTTACGCGCTGGTGACGGTCATGCGAACGGGCGTCGCCCCTGGCCTCAACGAGTGTTATCGCTGGGGCTTGAGCAAGCTGTGGATAATGATTGCCTGCGCTTTTATGTCCTGGCTTCTTCAGGTGCTAGGCTTAATCTGCCTGATTATTCCGGGTATTATTCTGGGCCTGGCCTTTGAGCTTGTTTATCCCATAGCCGCGCTTGAGAATCGCACGCCGGTCGAGGTTCTCAAGCGAAGCTACGAGTTGACAAAGGGCTATCGCTGGAAAATTCTCGGCGCAGGAATCGTCTTGGGCATATTATGCTACGTCATCCTCATTCCTGCGGGACTTGTGACGGGCGTTCTGGCTATGAACGGGATTAGATTCTGGCCCCTGGATGCGGCGGTTTCCATGATTGGCGACATCGTCAACGAATCGACGACCATTCTCTCGCTGGTCATATACCTGAGCATCTTAAGACACACGCCTTCGGAGGAAGCAACGCAGGGTTAAAGCCTGCGAGGTAAGATTTTCAAGGTGCGTTGCGGGCGGCGTTGGTTTATGCTGTCGGGAAGAATTTATCGCTCGGGACGCGGAAACATAAGGGCACTGAATCAAAAGCATGTACTCGGCTCAGATTACTCGCGCAAACCCAACCTGCATTCTCCTTCTACTTGATCAATCAGGCTCCATGTCAGACCCCTTTAGCGGCAACTCCGCGATTAAGAAGTCCGACTTCGTGGCCGACGTGGTCAACCACACGCTCCATGATTTAGTCATTCGCTGCACGAAGACCGAAGAGGTTCGCAACTATTACTACATCTCCGTCATAGGCTACGGGCACCGCGTAGGCTCAGCCTTCGGCGGCCCCCTGGAGCAGCGAAGGCTCGCTCCCATTGCGGAAGTCGCGGACTATCCGTTGCACGTTAAGACCAGTTACAAGAGAGTGGCGGACGGCGGCGGCGGATGGGTGGAAATCCCAGTGCGTTATCCAGTCTGGGTGCAGCCCTCCGCCGCAGGTAAGACGCCTATGTGCGAAGCGCTCTTTGAAGTCAAATCCATACTCGAAGCCTGGCTGCGCGAGCATCCTACGGGCTTTCCGCCAACGGTGCTGCACCTGACGGACGGCGAATCGAGCGACGGAGACCCCGGCCAGATAGGCCAGGAGATTATGTCGCTCCGTACGGATGACGGCCCGGTGCTGCTCTTTAACTGCCACATCTCATCGCGCCGCGCTCACAAGATTGAGTACCCTGCGGACGAAGCGCAGTTACCGGACGGATTCGCGCGCACGCTGTTTCAAATCTCAAGCCAGTTGCCGACGAACTTTCTGGCGGCAGCCGCACAGCTAGGCGTTCACGCTGCGGACGGCTCGCGCGGCTTCGTCTTCAACGGCGACCCTTCATCCATAGTTCAGTTCTACGAGATAGGAACCAGCCTGACGGGCATGACTCCCTACAAGTGGATGGACGACAAGCTTAATCTGGAGTGACCTCAAAACCCCCCGTGGCCTAAAGATGTCCGGCTGGCAATTACAGACAAGACAGTTCCTTCTGCCCAAGAGCGGCCACCAGTTGTCCGAGTGCGAAGATGCCGTCGGAATCAACGCTCTGAAGAGCAGGTTCGCCGTCGCGGACGGAGCGACAGAGGCTTTCGACGCTCGCTCCTGGGCGCGCCTTCTGGCGCATAGTTGGGTCGAGATTGAAGCGCCTGTCCTGACGCCGGAAGGGTTTCGCGCGTGGATAGAAGCGCAGGGACAATCCCTTCACGATTCATGGAACGGACTGAAGCTTTCGTGGTACGCCGAAGAGAAAGCACGCGCAGGCTCATTCGCGGCTTTCGTAGGCTTGCAGTTGGACTTCAAAGCGGGCGCGTCAAGTTGGAAGGCCATAGCGCTGGGCGATTCCTGCCTCATTCATCGCAGGAACAAATCCGTGCTCGGCGCTTTGCCCATAGCCGATTATCAGGGCTTTAATGCGGCTCCCCTGCTTGTGCCTTCGCGCGCCTCCATGCAAGAGGCGGTCTGGCAGCAGGTGATAGTTGGTCAGGGGACGATTGAGGCAGGGGACGTGCTACTGCTTCTGTCGGATGCCGTGGCGGCTTGGTATCTGATGCTTCTGGAAAGAGACGAGAAGGCCCTCGCGCGCTTCGACAATCTAATCAGGGACGAAAGAGAGGCAGAGCTTGCTACGCTCTTTGAGAGTGAGCGAGTTGCTGGCAGAATTAAGGACGACGACATAGCGGTCGTACGCGTAGAAATCATGGGCCTATGAGTTTCATAGATAGTATTGGTGATTAATGTCTAAAGCCAATCCACAGTACTGGCCTTCGGCGCGCCACTTCACGGAGGCCATTCAATGTCCGGGCGTCTCTTTCTCGAACCCGCTCCTGAAAGAGACGGTGCCCGCCATTGACAGGCTTGGGATGCCGCTCGTCACTTCGGGCCAGTTCGCCTACGTCTATAAGCTCAAATCCATAGCCTCCGGCTGCGACTTCGCAGTGCGCTGCTTTCGCGGCTATCTGGGTGACCGCGACCAGAGGTACAGGGCGATTCAGAATCACATACAGACCTATCCTCTTCCCTTTCTCTCCGGCTTCACCTACGAGCGGGAGGGAATACTGGTCGGCGGCGGGCGCTTTCCGATTCTCTTCATGAAATGGATAGAGGGGCCTACGCTTGACCTTTATTTGGACGAGATGATGGGACGGCGCGAAGTGCTGCTGCATCTGGCGGAGGAATGGTTAAAGCTGGTCGGGGCGCTGCACGAAGCTGGAATCGCGCACGGCGACCTTCAGCACGGAAACATCATAGTAGAGCACGGCAGGCTGCGTTTAGTAGACCATGACGGAGTGTTCGTTCCCGAAATGCAGGGCTGGCATTCAAGCGAGCTTGGGCATCAACACTACCAGCACCCGCGCAGGGATGCGCAACTCTTCTACGCCGGGCTGGACAATTTCTCTTCGCTCGTAATTTATCTCTCGCTGCTGGCGCTGGCAGACGAGCCGGGCCTGTGGGCCGAGCATCACGACGAAAATCTTCTGTTCACGAAAGCAGACTTCATCGACCCGTCATCCTCCGTGCTCTTCTCTAAACTGAGACTCATGGGCGGAGAGCATCAAAGGCTGGCCGACATTCTGGCGGAAGCGGCGACGGGCGAGCCTGTAGCAGTTCCCTTCCTGCTTGACCTTGTGGGCGCGAAATCCGCGCTTCCGACCTGGATGAATGCACCGCTCGACCTGGAATCAAAAACAAAAACGCGCGAGGTGACTCACGCGACGCCTGTTTATCAGAATACGAACACGCGCTGGATGCCCTGGCAGGCGAGGACTGTGGCCTCTTCGATGCCTGCCACGCCGCCGTCTTCGACCGTTCAAACCATCTTCGGCGGAACTCCTTCGCCGTCGACTGCCGCAGCAACCATAGGCGACCCTGCTGCGGTCTGGAGAAACACGCCCGTCTTAGCCAAAGAGCTTTTAGGCAGGACTTTCCTGTGGTGGTACTGGGGCATCTATCTTTTTCTAAAGATATTCGGCTTCGACCTCTTCTACTCTATATTCATAGCGGTGGCGTGCCTGATAGCCATCTGCATGACCTACGGATTCTTTCGCGCGCGAGAGGTCGCACGCGCAGCCGCACAGGCCAACCTGCTACACACCAACGCGCCTCAACCGCACGGCCTTCCGTCTTCTTCACAGTCGCCGTCAGCGCCCTGGAACAGAGCCGCGTCCAGTCCCCAGCCTCCCGCGAGCATCACCGGCGCGGAGCCAATCATAGCGAACAGGGTGCTCAGTATTTATCACCTTAAGGATTGTTATTGGGTGGAGCAGATTTCACCCAGGAACCGCGTCAGCTTCATGTCACCTTACGAAGCTCTGACAGCCGGATACAAGCCATGTCAGGTTTGCCTGCCGACGAATTAACTCAAAACAGTCCTTAAAAACCGAATTTGTAAGTAAGAATGCCGCTCACATTCACAGGCCGCGCTCCGCATATTTTGGGCGGAGAGAACCTGGCCTGATACGCGGCTTCGATTGCCGCTTGCCGCAAGAGCGGGTGGCCCGACAAAACCCTGGCAGCTATCACCAGCCCTGTCCCGCCGTCAATCACAACGTTGACGGCGACGATGCCTACGATGCGGTCGGCTTTCGCTGCGGGCGGATAATACGGCCTGGGCTTGGCTATGGGCTTATTATCCAGTATGCCTCCCCAGATGGTATTGATGGTGTCATCATCTATTCCCGTGCGATAAAAAGGCGGGTCAGCCGGGCCTTCGCTTTGCGGTCTGACCGAGACAATAAGCCGCGCGCTCTCCTGTTCCTTGACGGCCAGCATTTCTTCTTCGGTTGGCTCTACTACACAGCTATGCGCTTTCGGGATGGCAAGGGAAAGAGTGAGCGCGGCGAACGGCGTCCAGATGAGAAGCGTCAGAATCGCCACCTTCAAATGATGAAGCGTGAAATTTAAGCTCAGGATTTTTTTGAGCAGGATGAGAACGAGAAGCGCCACGGGCAGGGCTAAAGAGAGATTCTGAAATTCGTCGACGGTAAGAAATCCTATGGCAAAGGTCGAGAGCGCTAGCGAGATGCAGATGATTGTCCGGCGCATGGTCTTGTCCCCTTCAAGGGCTTTAGACACGCGCCGCCGAAAAATGTTCCAATTGAATATCGGCCCCGCTCAACGCAATTGAGAATAGGCGTAAAGCAGCACGCCTACGGGGTCGCCGACCTGTAAATTATTATCGCCTTTAACCTTGTATCCGCTTATTCCTTTGGGAAGATAAACTATGCGGTAGTCCTGGCTGTGGCATCGCAGGCACGAATTGTCGCTCGCGCGCACGGGCCGCGCACGCACGCTCCATTCGCCCACCTTAAAGTCATACACGTCCTTGCCACGCATAAACGCGAGCAGAGCTTCTCGCGTCTGCTCCCAGAGGGCCAACTGCGTGGGCACCTCGTCGGGTTTAGTTTTCGAGCCGAAGAAGAGCGGCCTGCTGACGGTTCGCCCGAAACCGTACTGGCCCCACTGAGCATCCGTAGGCTTAGGCTCAAGCACCAAGCGGCCCGCTAGATACAGACCGACTCTCAGCCCGGATTTCTTCAAAGCATCTACGGCCTGTTTTTCCTCTTCCGTTTCGGGAACAAACTTTTTCTCCGTGGCTATGCGCGCCATGCCGAAGCCTATGACGTTGTGGAAACGCTTCTGAACCGCGCGATCCAGAGCATCAATCGCATCCGTTTGCCCGGAGCCTTGCCCGGAAGAGGAAGACATTACAGCGTTATGTCGCGTGATAAAAATCAAGCAGACGATAGACGCCAGCGTTAAGAGCTTGATAGTTTGAAGCCTCATAGGCTCACCTGTTATGGCCTTCGGACTCGTGTTAAGTCATGCGCTTGATGACAAGCAGTGTGATGTCGTCGTGCTGCGGAGCGTCGCCCGCGAATCTGTCTATCTCTTCAAAAACCTTCTCGACTATAGCTTCTGCTGGCGCGTCTGCAATCGGGCGCATGCACTCCAGCAGCCGCTCGTCGCCCCACTCGTTCTCCGCCTCGTCGTAGGCTTCCGTCACGCCGTCGGAATAGAGCGCCAAGAGGTCGCCCGCCCCAAGCTGAAGGCGCTTTTCTTCGTATCCCTTGCCAATCATTTCAAGCATGTCCGAAGGCATCATGCCTAGCGGCAGGCCCGTTGATTCCAGGCGCTCTGCTTCGCCGCGCGCCCCGCGCAACAGCAGACAGTCGCCGTGCCCCGCGTTGACGTATCTAGCCTCGCCCGTAGCGGGCGTGATTTCCAGCAAGATAGCTGTCACAAATTTATTAGAGGGCGTGGTGGCGTGCAGCAACTCGTTCGTGCGCGCGGCGAGTTCGACGAGCGTTGGCACGCGTCCCAATAACGCGCGAAGCGTCGCCTGCATGTTGCTCATCAAAAGCGACGCGGGCAGTCCCTTGCCGGAAACGTCCGCAACGCAAAGCAGGAAAGATTTCTCGCCGCCATCTGCGACCGATTCAACCGGCAGCACATCGTAATAATCGCCGCCGCACCAACGGGCCGCGCGGTTCCGGGCGAAGAGTTCGTAACCCTTTATGGCAGGCAGGCGCTCCGGGAAAAGTCCTTCCTGAATAGTCGCGGCCAGTTCAAGCTCCTGCTCTATCTTCTTTCTCTCAAGCGTCTCGCGCACGTACCAGGAATTTTCCAGAGCGACTCCGGCTTGCGCCACCAGCCCCTCGCCGAACTCTAGGTCTGCCTCCGTGTAGGGCAGCTTTCCCATCCTTGAGCCGAAGACCAGAAGCCCGCTAGTAGAAACCGATGAACGCAAGGGAAAGATTAGCTGAGCCTGTTGCGCCAGAAGCGACTCTTTGAAATCACCTTCGGGCAGGTCTGCCACCAGCACTGCGTCGGGCAGTTCCGCTATCAATTCCTGAATCTCTTCAATAGGGGGCAGCGCAATTCCCTTCTGCCTCGATACAGTCGGGTGCCCGACCTTGCGAACTGAAAGAGCATGTTTACCAACTGCCCAGCGCCCCGTCAGAGTCAGCACCAGCAGTCGCGCGACTTCGTCAGGCTCAAGCGTGGAGTTCAGCCCGCGCACAAGGTCTAGCAGCGCGCGAAGCTCCTGAACTTTTTCGTCCAGTTCGTGATTGATGCGGCGCGTTTCCGTGTGCGCCTGCGCGTTGGCTATGCTGCTGGCTGCAAGCCCAAGCAGAGCGCGCAAAGACGCTTCCTCCTCAGGCGCGATGCTTCCGGCAGGCGGACGGCTCACGCCCAACAGCCCCGCCCCGCGCTCGGCCTCGCCTATTGTGTAGATGAAATGTATCCCCGCCCCGCGCACAGCATCTTCGTCAAAAACATCCCCACTCTTGAGTCCCTTCAGGCCGCGAACCTGCGCGAGCCGCATGGTGCCTTCGTCTTCTACGGCTATGAAGCCACGGCCCACCAGCAGTCGGCCCATGACGGTTCGCAGCAAGTGGCCGAGCAGACTGTCCAGGTCAAGGGAGGAATTGAGAAGCTGCGCGGATTCGAGCAGCGATTCCAGGCGGGAGGCATCTAGAGAGGTGGTTGACATCACTAATTTTTTATCCTGGTGCATCAGGTCTTGCGGAGTCGCTTCACCATGTGCAGTGCGTTCTTCTTGCCTGGCTCGATTTCGTAATGCACTTCGTCCATCAAAGACTTCATCAGTCGCATGCCGAGTCCGCCGGTCTTGCGCTTATTTATAAGCTCTTCCAACTCCTCCTGCTTAATCGAATCGGGGTCGAAGCCGCGTCCAGTGTCTTCTATGTCTATGCTCAAGGCTTCGTCGTCCAGCGTGGCGCGCACGACCACTTCTTTGGTGACATCCTGCCCACCGTAGGCGTGCTCTATGACGTTGGCGCAGGCTTCATCTACGGCCAACTCAAGCTTGGCAATCTCTGAAGCATCGAAGCCCGCCTGTTGGGCGGCGCTTGTGACGAACTCGCGTATGAGCGCCAGATTCTCCGTAGAGGAAGGAACTTTCAGCAAGAACTTCCGTTCAATACGCTCCATAAATTTATTCTTCTCTCTTGACAGGTTGGGAGAAGCGCTCTTTCGCGCCCGCTACGTCCGCACAGAAATCAAAGAGCGAGTCGAAGCCCAGAATCTCGAAGGGCTGTTTCACCTTCGGGCTTAGCCCGCAGATTTTAATATCCCCGCCCTCATCGCGCACCTCTTCTATGAAACCCATGAAGACGCCGAGTCCGGCGCTGGAGATGTAAGTCATCTTTTCGCAATCCACAATGATTCTGTGCTGCCCCTGGTCTACGACCGTTTGCACGGCCTGCTCGAACTGCGGCGCGGTGTGCGCGTCAACAAAACCCTCCAGACGTATGACGACGTGATCGCCTTCGTTGACCGTCTGGACAGAGAAAGGGTTAGGCATAACAGAACTCTCCTTTTGGGCGCTTCATTATACAGAGACTCGACCTGCGCGGGAAACCGCTCATTTATCCACATCCGACTTCGCAGCACTATTCATCTTCAGCACTACGAAGGTTACGTCGTCGTCCTGCGGGCGGCTTCCGGCCCACTCTTCGCCGACCTCTACGAAGCGGTCGATTATCTCCTGCGGCGAGCCTCCGGCTATCTCGGCCAGCACCTCCTTGGCCTTCTCGTAATCGAGCATCTCGCCCTTAGGGTTGAATCTCTCTGCGAACCCGTCGCTCATCAGGACAACCGTGTCGCCTGCCGATAGCGATGTCTCGTGCTGTAGATAATGAAAGTTTCTGACGCTGCCAAGTGGCATAGCTCGTATGACGACCTCTTCGACTCTACGGGTCGCGGCGCGATAGATGAGCATGGGCGGCATGCCCGCGACCGATACCAAAAGCTTCCTGTCCTTCACCTTGAGCATGGTCATAGCCATGTACAGGCCGCGCAGGTTCATCTTTTTTAAGGCCAGATTTGACTGCTCCAGGATGCTTGAGATATTCGGCTCGGCGGCGAAGGCGTTGAAGAGACTCTTCGTGGCGGTGACGACCGAGCCTGCTTTCAGCCCGTGGCCCGTAGCGTCGCCGACGGCGACTGTCAAAGTCCCGTCATCGCCCACGTGAAAGTCATAGTAGTCGCCGCCGACCTCCGTAGCGGGCTTCATGTGAGCGGCTATTTCCAGATTCGGAAGCTGCGGCACTTTCGCGGGCAGCATGGAAAGCTGAAGCTCGCGTGCCTCTTCCAACTCTCGCGCGCGTCGCTCATTCTCGGCCCGCAACTCTGCGGCGTGCCGCTCCTGCTCAATCTGCTGCTCGGAAAGACGCTCGACTTCGACCAACTGCGCTTCCAGGTCTCGATTGGTGCGCGCAAAATTTCGCGCGAGGAAAACGGAGACGGAAACCGGCACGCCCAGGATGACCAAGAGTTCGGCCAGGAAATAGAAGTCCTGCGGAATATTCAGAACCCCTAGCTGGCCCAACAGCAGCACGAACATCCCAAGTTGAAGCGCAAGCACTCCGCCGAACAGAATCCATGCCCCGGACAGCTTTTTCCGCAGCGCGTTAATCAGCAGCACTATGCAGTAGGTGAATGACAGAGCGATTAGAATGTTCGGTATTACTCTGATGGCCGTATAACGGCTAAGAAAAATTCCGTATAGGGTCAGGCCGACTATCCAGAGCGCGGTCAGCGTCCAGAAAATTCGTCCTATAGGGCGGCGAAAAGCGACCAGCAGGAAGGCCGGAAGCACTGTGAACGTCAGGCCAAGCATCAGGAGTCCTATCAACGAAAGAATGAGCGTCGGCAATGTTCCCTGATGCCCGAAGGTACGATAATTTCCGCATATCATGTTGATGGCGAACGCGGCTGCGAAGATGCTGTAGTAAAGGTTGGCACGCTCCGCGCGATAAAAGATGTACAGGAGCAGGTGCAGCAGCGCTAGCGCGCACAGAAATCCTATGAAGAAGAAGCCGCCGCGCATAGAGGTGTCCAGAGCATATTTACTAATCGTAGCCACAATATCCGAAGCATCCCTTATCACTATGACGAACCTAGGATAACCTCCGCCGCCCGCTATCCACCCGCCGACGCCGCGCGACGTGTCGGCAAAAAGCGAGGACGAAAAACGCACGGCCAGGATGTGCTCGCCCGCTTTATCCAGCTTGAAAGGGATGGGCAAGCGGTTAGGGTTATATTCCGTGTCGCCCGTCTCCTTAATCTCGCCGAAGGTTGCCAGGAGCCGCCCGTCCAGATAAATCTCCGACGCGCCGTTTTGAACCATGACCAGCGCCAGATTTTTATTCACGAGTTTCTCGTCCAGGTTAAATCTCAGGCGGAACCAGCCGCGCCCGTTCCACCCGCTCTGCGGCAGGGATTGCGGATTGATTTTCGTCCCTTCGACCTGCTCCCACGAACTGTCGTCAAACTCCGCAGCCGCCCAAGCCGCGTCGTCGCCCGCGTGGTATCTCCACTTTAATTTATCCAGTTCAATCTGTTTTCCCTGCTGCAAATTCTCTGCGGTTATGGAGAACTCCTGATTGCTTTGAGAGCGCGCGGCTTCCGCCGAAAGGAGAATGAAAATCAGAAGAGAGAGAAAACCTGTGATGATTTTTCTGCTTCGCATATAGTCCAGTCCGCGTTGACGATCTGTTTTGTTGAGTATCAGCCTACGACCAGGGTGGCCGATTGCAGCTTATCTATATGCCAACCGGTTGTAAACGTATAACAGTGAGGCAAGCGTGTGAAAGAAGAAGGGGGAAGCGACTCTTAATCGCCTCCCCCTACTTTTGTGAATGGTTAAGGTTGAATCAACTAGAACTCGTAGCGAATCGCAAACTGCATTTCGCGCGGAGTGCTGGCAGACGTTGTAATCTGTCCGAACGTGGTCGAGTTGATGTTGGTTGACGGCAAGCCGAAGACGTTGTGGTTGAATGCATTGTACATTTCCCAACGCAACTGCAGCCGTTGACTCTCCGACCAGGGCATCTTGAAGTTCTTCAAGACGGCCAGGTCTACGTTCCAGAAGCTCGGCCCACGAAGAACGTTTCGGTTGCCGATTTCTCCGCCGAAAGGATTACGCACGGCTCCGGCTAAAGGACTAGCAGAATTGAAGACCTGCGTAGGATCGGCGAAGAACTGAATCTGACCACTGGCAGTGTCGTGAATCTGTCCCTGCAAGACGCTGGCGTTACCGGTTACCACCGCCGGGCTATTGAAGACAAAACCCACTGGGAAAGAACCCGTAGTCAGGTGGAAAGGCAGGCCGCTTCGAGCGGTGACGATGCCCGTCACTGTCCAGCCGCCTATGATTTGATTCACCAAACCGCTTGCATCCGAGCCGAACATGCGGCCCCTGCCGAACGGAAGTTCGTAGATGAAGTTCGCGTTAAAGAGGTGGCGTATGTCGAAGTCCGAATTACCACGGCACACGCGAAGGTTGCGAATGTCGCAGACCAAACCTCCGAACACGGTGTTGACGACGCTCGACTGGTTATCAATCGAGTGCGACAAAGTGTAGTTAACGTCGAACTGCAAGCCTTGCGAAAAGCGCTTACGCAAGCTGATGAGCATACCGTTATAGCTGGATGATCCCAGGTTGGTGATGTAAGCGTTGGTCGAGAACTGGCCGCTCAGTCCAACGTTCGGATTGAGAAGCCCAATCGCATAGGCCGCCTGGAAAGCATCCGAAACGTCGCCTATGTTGACCAGACTGCGTGTAAAGGCCGTGAACAGGCGCGTGCAGTTGAAGCCTGCGGGAAGACCGAACAACGGAGATACGTTTCCGCAGTTCGCCCCAGGCCCGAGCGCCGCCTGAAGCGCCGAGTTGATTTGATTCTCAAAGAACGGCTGCGGGGTCAACTGCGAGCCGGGCAGGCCCGCCATAACCTGTGTCTGTAGCGCGTTGAAAGCCGTCAACAGGTTCTGGCCCGAAGCGGGGTCTTTGAAATCGAGTATCTGCGCCGCGTCTGCCTGCGAGAAGAGTTGGCGTCCCTGGCGGCCTACGTAGTCCACTTGGAGCAGGAAGTTGCCGGGCAGTTCTCGCTGGAAGCCCAAGCTGTACTGTATTGAGTACGGCGTCTTGAAGTTCTGCGCTATGGCGTAATTGGTCAAACCGTCCGCGTTGCCGGTCGGGAATCCTGTGGCGTCCACTCCAGGCGTGTTCGGGCGGTTGATGACAGGCGCAGTGTTGGACACCGGCAGATTCGTCACACTCGTAAAGCGCGGGCTGGTTACCAGGCTGCCGAAATTGCGCGTCGCGTTGTTGTCGAAGAGATACGTAACCTGATCCTGAATAAAAGTGATTGCGCCGGAGATGCGGTCGTAGACGACCGAGCCGCCGCCGCGAATCACAGTCTTTCTATCGCCGAAGAGTGTGCCCAGGAATCCATCCTTAAAGGACGGGTTCCAGGCGAAGTTCAATCTCGGTGCGAAGTTGTTCAGGTCAGGCTCGTAATAACCGCGAGCGTTGTTAGCCTTGCCGCACAGGTCGTAGCGCAGGAACGGCTCGGACGTTTCATTGGCGATGCCGCGCGCCGCGTTATTGAAGCGGATTCCGACCAGCGTGTTGTAGTCCACGTCGTTGCAAGCCTGGAATCCGTTCTTCTCGTATGGCGCTGGATAATACTGCCAGCGCAGTCCAGCCGTAACGGTCAGGCTAGGAGTAACGCGCCAGTTGTCCTGACCGTAGAACTCCCACTCGTCATATCTGAAGTCGCGTGTCTTTCCGGTGCCGGGCGCAAAGGCCGTGCCCGACGTGTTGTAGTTGAAGTTGGTCGAAAGCGAAGCGATTCTTCCCAGTAGGAAAGCAAACGCGGCGTCATAGTTGGTGATGCTCGTGGCTGCCGGATTGAGATTGGCGGGCTGCTGTGCAGGATCCAGCGTAGACAGGTTGCCGCCTATGCCTAGCGTCACGAAGTTGAAGTCGTTGGTGATACCCGATTTCGAGTCAATGGGCTTGAGCGAACCGCCGAACGAGATGGTATGCGAACCCTTTGTCCACGTCACGTCGTCACGAATCGTAGGCGTAGAGACGAAGCGATCCTGCTCGCTGATGTCTGCGAAGGGCGGTGAAAGACCAATGGAGAAGAGTCCGCCAATGTTTGCCGTCGCAGCGTCATCGGGGTCTCCGAAGATATTCGGGAAATTAGGCTGGAACGGTCTGGGGAACAGCAGCCCCGAACGCGACACGCCAACCGTAAACTGGTTCACTAGGCTGGAACTCATGGCCCAGGTGTGACCCACCGCCCACGAATAGTCTCTTTGAACTATCTGGCCGCTCTCAGGGTCTTGCGGAAACTGTGCTGCCACAGAGTTCACGAAGTCCGTCACCTGGCCCCGTGCGATATTGAAGCGCCCGAACACTTTCTGCTTATCGTTCAAGTTCCAGTCAATGCGTGTGGTCTCTGTGTTCTCCACCCTGCTGATGGGAGCGTTGAAGCGAAAGCCTCCGGTGTTGATGCCGTTACCGGCTGACAAGTCGTTCGGCGCAGGATAACGATCCCTGAGCAGTTGCAGCAGGGCCGTGTTCGCGCCTATGCCCAACGGGTCAAGCGCCGCGACCTGCGCGGGCGTCAGAATAACCACGCATTCTGGCGATGGCCCATTCAGGCGAGCATTAGTCGGGCACGGTTGACCGGCATTGTTATTGCCGGAACGAATGTAGCCCAGACTGCCCGCGAGGACGTGCGGAAGCGGAACGATACGCAGATAAGAGATACCGCGCGCCTCACGCCGCCCCTCATAGTCAAAGAAGAAGAAGAGCTTGTCTTTCTTGATTGGGCCGCCGAGCGAGCCGCCGAACTGATTACGCGTCAACTGCGGACGAGCCACGCCGTTACGGTTATTGAAGAAAGTATTCGCTGCAGTCGCAGCCGTGCGATTGTACCAACGAACGTTTCCAGAGAAATCGTTCGTACCGCTCTTGGTGACAAGCTCTACCTGACCGCCCGAGCTTCGGCCTTCAGCCGCGTTCGGGTTGGTCGTCACCGCACGGAATTCTTGAATCGAGTCAATCGGAGCGTTACCGACCGTAGAAGCGAACTGACCAGTGGCCTGGTCGTTGGCGTCAATACCGTCCACGGTAATGTTGCCCTGGTCTGCGCGAGAGCCTGTCACAGAGCCTACGCGGTTGGTCGTAGTAGTGCCGACGTTGTTTCCTATGACGCCCGGCTGAAGACCTATAAGGGCTGCAGGCGAGCTACGAATCTGAATCGGAAGCTCGCGCAGGCGGCGCTCGTCTATGACGTTACCGACGCTGGCGTCTGTAGTGTTCAGCGTAGTCTCGCCGCCGGATGTGACCGTCACAGACCCTGCAACTTCTCCGGGCGTCAACTGAGCGTTGTGAGTCTCAGACACACCGACGCCGAGCCTGACATCCGTGATGGTCAAAGTCTTGAAGCCTTGATGCGCAAAGGTCAACGTGTACCCCGCTCCGGGCGGCACCTGATTGAACCGATACACGCCCTGGTCATCGGTTGTAGTTGTTAGTTCCTTCGAAGTCTTGGTATCGGTGAGCGTGACGGTCACGCCGGGCACGACGGCTCCGGTTTGATCCGTCACAACTCCCGTCACCGCAGATGTCGAAGAGGTCGTTTGCGCCAATGCTAAGGCTGGACACAATAGCAGGAGCGCAGACATGACCAGCAAGGGAATTACTTTAGTCATTTTCTTTCTTTCTCCTTGTTCCGGTTAAGGACATCATTCTGGTGACTATGGCTTGAGATAAATCCGCCCACACTGAATCTTCAGTGCAGCAGATGAAGGAATAAATTTTTATCTTTTCGGATTTCTCATCGCCGGTGGCTTGCTCTTCTGTCAGCTATTTCCGAATAGGGCAGACTACAGGGCTAGTTTGTATAGCTAACCATCAAGCCTTTAGGTTTTTACGCGGGTTTCAAGGGGCAAAAGGCGTGCCGTCAAAGTGGATAAAAATACAACTTCTCCTGCTCTATGCATTTATGAATTTTCTACCGAAGCACCGGCATTGCACCTCCTTCAGAAAATTGGATTCCCATTCAGTTGTGTAAAGATGTGTTATGAATTTTCGTGTTGATTTATATTTTTCTGGAAGCGATTCCAACAAAGCTGCACCTTTATCGCTAACTTTGAAAGCGCGTTTGAGGACGCGGAATAAATTGCCGTTTTTGGAAACTTGTACAGGGAAGGAAATGAGAACAAGAGGCCGATGCATCTCTATGTAAACAGGACGCACCGGCCCTCGGCTTCTTCGCTCACGATAAACCGTGAGCCGTTCTTTGCAGCTTAACTAAACGGGCTGGCTATTTCTCAACTGCTTCAATTACCTTTTTGAGCGCAGTCTTCCGCTCTTCATCCGTGCTCGTCTCTGAAATCTTTTTAAGCGCCAGAAGATGCGCGGACTTCAGAGCAAGCTGCTCGGACACTTCAACGTCCGGCTTGACTCCGACGCCTTCCCAGTTGGTTTTGGTGATGGGGTTGATGGCGCGACCAATTGGAACCGAGAGCATGAAGTGGTCGTTGATTCGCACGAAGGTGTTCGGGTTGGCTCCGCCTCCGGTCGTCTCGCCCACTATGGTCGCGCGCTTCTGCGTCTTCATGTCGTAAGCGAACTCTTCAGCCGCAGAGAAGGTGTAGCTGCTCGTCAACACGTAGACGCTCTTCCCAGTGTACCGCTTGCCCGGCACTTCCTTCAGCGTCCAGGTTTCAAAGGTGCGATTCTCAGGTCTGAAGTATGCTGTGTTGATGAGCACAGGCTCCGGCCCAAGAAGGTAAGAGGCTAGGAAGGCAACCATGTCTGCGCTGCCTCCGCCGTTCTTGCGAAGGTCTATGATGAGCGCGTCCGTGTCCGCCAGAAAGTTCATAGCGGCGGTTGCTTTCTCCGCAGCCATCTCCGCGCGGTAAAACTGTCGCAGGTCAAGATAGCCAACGTTGCCCGGCAACACTTCAACTTTGTAGAAGCCGTAATTATTCCTCGCGCCCTGTCGGCGCATCTCTTCCGGGTCGCGTCGTCTGGGGTCGTCGCGCTCCGGCAAAGGTTTCTCGGAGAAGACAACTCGCAGATGCTTGTCATGGCTCACGGCCTGTAAATCTGCGGTCAACTTCTGCGCCAGCGCCAGGCTGCTCGTCACGGAGTCGTACTCCTTTTTCTCTACGCGGGCGGTTATAGCCTTCTCCATCTCCTTTGCGACTTCTGGGAAAACATAAAGCTCGCCTACTCGCTTCAGTACGTTTTCGATCACCTGCGAGCGCGTAGCGGCGTCCAGGCTCGCCTCTACTTTGTCAGCCTGCGCCTGCGCCGTAGATGTTATCAAGAGAAGCAGAGCGACCACCGTCATGCTGATTCTTAACATTCTTCGCCTCATCAAATTTTTTCTCCTTAAAGTTATGACCTGAGCAGTCCGTGTAAGAGCAGGTCTGCGATGCGCTTCACCGTTTCCTGAACCTCGCGGCGCTTTCCCAATTCGGCTGTGCTGAGGCTAAAGGGCAGCAGCGAGTTCGTCGCAGCAAGCAGCGCGTGGGCAGTGGAAAACGTATCCGCTTTGCGAAACATTCCTGAGCGCTGCCCTTCTTTCAACACTTCCGCGAACACTTCCGCCTCCGAACTGAAGTGCTGCGTGTGTCTATCAAGAAGCCTGGGCCTTATGTCGCGCAGCACCTCGCTCAAGCTCTCCGTGTAATGCTGCACGGCATCGAAGCGGAACATCACGCGCATGAGCAGCATCTCTTTGAGCTTGTCCGTAGGCGAAGAGCGGCTGGCTGCGACTTCGCGCAGTTGCTCTACCAGGCGGCGCACGAGCCTGTCCACACGCGAGAGAGCAATATCTTCCTTGCTGCGAAAATGCAGGTAGAGCGTTCCCTTGCCTATGCCGACCTCCTGCGCCAGGTCGTCCATAGTCATCTTCCTGTAACCATAGCGCGCCAGCAAACGGTCTGCGGCCTCCAGAATAAGGTCTTCTATATCTTCACGAACTGCAACGGCTCTCATAAGGCAATCCAGACTTATGACCGGATTCGTATTTTGGTCATATCTATTCTATATTTCAGAGAAATCCCGGGAGAGTTCCAAAATTTCTTGCCAAAGCTAAAAGCGCCCGGCTTCTCTTTAAAAGAAGACCGGGCGCTTGGTTGTTCAGAGAGTTTTCGGCTTCTCTCTTTAGAAGAGTTGCAGGTTAAGTATCTGCTGAAGGATGGCCGTCAGGATGTTGGCCGTGCCGTTTGAATAACGGCCATACTGCGAGCGACCATAGTAGCCGTCCTCGTAGCCGCGACGGAAGCCCTCACGGAAGTAGTAGCGGTACTCGTCCAGAGAGACGTAGTAGCCGTTGTACCCGTAGGTCGCGTCCTGATAGGCATAAGAGTCATCATAGCCGCCGTTTCTCCAACCGTCTTGCCTGTCGGCCAGGCCCGCTCTATAGCCTTCCTCGTAGCCGTAGTTGATGGCCTGTCTCAGCATCTCTGCGCCGTACTGGCTGGTCTCGTAGTAGCTGCCCCCGCGAGAGTAGCGGTAGTAGGGCGCGTAATCATAGTACTGCGCGTTCTGCAATCGAATCTGATCTTGGCGCAGGCGCTCAAGGTATCGCTGCTGGAAGCGCAACTGCTGAATGCGGCGCTGCTGCTCAAGTATGCGCTGTCGCTGCTGCGCGAGCCTCTGCTGTTCGATGACTTGCCTGCGATACTGCTCAAAGCGCTGCTGTCGTATCCACTGAGCCTGCTCGGAAGAGCGTACACGCTGGCGCTGCTCTACTGTGCGCTGCTGTTGCTGCCACACGCGCTGCTGCTCGGCCTGTCGCTGCTGAACGTTCTGCTGCTGCTGTATCTGGCGCTGTTGTATGGCGCGCTGCTGTTCAAGCTGTCGCTGTCGCTGCCATGTGCGCTGCTGCTCTATCTGTTGCTGCTGTTGCTGCTGAGCGAGTCGTATCTGCTCCTGGCGCTGCTGTCGCTGTAGCTCTCTTTGCTGCTGCTCAGCCTGGCGTTGCTGCTGCTGTGCCTGCTGTTGCTGCGCTCGCTCCTGCTCTTGCTGTGAGCGTCGCTGTTGCCAGATTTGCTGCTGTTGCTCTCTCTGTTGCTGGCGCTGCTGCTGTTCTGCCTGGCGGGACTGCTGTTGGTCGGTTCTCTGTTGTTCCCTGACCTGCTGTCTTTGCTCACGCTGCTGCTGGCGCTGCTCTCGTCTTTCCTGCCCGCGCCCCTGCGCGTAAGCCGCGCCGGTTGTGGCAAACAACGCCGCCGCGCCGAGCACAGACGCGATGGTCGCTCTTTTAATATAACTAGCTTTCATTATTCCTTCCCCTTAACTGGTGAGAACCCCAATTGATTCCACGAACCAAACAGCAATATTCGTACCATTAAAGGCTATATGAAGATAGGTGTCTTTGAATTCCAGAAGCCCGGGAATTGAACACCATTTCCTACATCTGTAACCGTTATAGTGTCAGATTTTATTATCCTATGAGCTAAACCCGTACAGATTCATCTTTCTTCATGTCTCCGGCGGGACGCTCAGTTCCGTGGTGTTGTGTATGCCTGTTGCTATCTCTGGAAGAATCCCTATCCTGACGTAAATCGGTCGGACATCGCGCCTGAGTGACGGCAGAGAGGTGGCGAACCAGAGCGCGCCTAGGATGCAGCCGAGTCCTCCGAACATCAGCGTGTGCGGCGCACCTATACGGTCTGCAAGGCTTCCCGCCAGCAGGCTTCCGAAAGGCGCTGTCCCCATGAAGGCCATAGTGTAGAAGCTCATCACGCGCCCGCGCTTGTCCTCATCCACTATGGTTTGCAGCACGGTGTTGCTAGCGGCCATCTGAACCATGAAGCCCAGTCCCGTCAAGACCATTAAGAACATAGACAACCACAACAGCCGCGAGAAAGAGAAAGCTATTAACCCTGCGCCGAAGGCACCCGCCGTCAGAGGTATGTACTTGCCAAGACCCAGGACAGACTTGCGCCCCGCCAGAAAAAGCGCGCCGACGAGCGCGCCCACGCCCGAAGCCGCCATCAGCAGGCCAAGGGTGCTTGGGCCGCCGTGTAGAATCCCGTTTGCAAAGACAGGCATCAAGACCGTGTAAGGCATTCCGACCAGGCTGACCAGGGCCAGAAGCAGCAGGACGCTGCGAATCGGAGCGAAGCCGAAAGCGTATCTCCATCCCTCACGAATCTCGCGCAGAATGTTCGTCCCCTTCAGGGGCTTTCGCACGCGCGGCACAAGCTTCATGGCTAGAAGCGAAGCTATGACGGCTATGTAGCTGACGGCGTCCAGCATGAAGCACCAGCCTTCGCCCACGGCGGCTATGACCACTCCGCCGATTGAAGGCCCAAGCAGACGCGCGGCGTTGACCATAGAAGAATTCAGCGCGATGGCGTTGGCTAAATCCTCCCGCTTCTCCACCATCTCCACTACGAAAGCCTGCCGCGCCGGCATGTCGAAAGCATTAATCACGCCTTGAAGGATGCTCAAGCCTATGACGTGGCGTATGTTGATTAATCCTGTGAGCGCCAGTATCGCCAGGGCCAGCGATTGCAGCATCGCCAGC
Source organism: Pyrinomonadaceae bacterium (assembly GCA_014534425.1). GTDB lineage: Bacteria > Acidobacteriota > Blastocatellia > Pyrinomonadales > Pyrinomonadaceae > JACVRN01. The sequence goes on along the minus strand of JACVRN010000059.1, from coordinate 1,146 downwards.
ACCTGCGTTGCCACCAGCAGGCGATGGCGATTCCAGCGATCCACCAGAACGCCCGCGAAGGGTGCCAGCAGAAAGGAAGGGATTTGTCCTGCAAAGCCTACGACGCCTAGCAGCAGCGCCGAACCCGTCAGCCGATAGACCAGCCAGCTAGTCGCAATGCGCGTCATCCATGTGCCGATTAAAGAGAGGCTCTGGCCGCTAAAAAAGAGCTTATAGTTTCTGTGCGACAGGGCACGCAGCATGAAAGAGAGCCTGCGCCTCTCTACCCTGGAATCGCCATCTGGAGAACCAACGTCACGAGTAGCAGGTTTCATACAACTCCCATTTGATAAGAATCAGTCGCTCACGAATCTATCGCACGGTCTTGGCAGGCGAGTGACGCAAAGCTGGCTTTTCTATGATGGGGAATAAATAAGGCGTGTGAGGAGCGCACGCGCTATTTTTGAAGTTCAGTTTGAAGTTGAGTAAAGTCAGGGTGTCAGATGAGAAGCAAAAGCGCGGACAGTATTCATTTGATTCTCAGTAAATTGAAACCGCGTCTTTCCGATTTGGAACTCTACTGTCTTTGCTGTTGCGATTTTCGTGAACTGTTCCCATTTCAAGTTTATAGACAGCCATTCCATGTACAGGCCATCAATATCCTTACCTTCTCTGACACGCGCGCCTGCGGGCAACGGATTTTCCAGCCCCAGCCCCGCACGTTTTTCATTAACGAATATCTCCTGCCCGGCTTTAGTTCTTTCGCCCTTTCCAGACCAGTACGTCAATTCACCTGCCTTCCAACTCTCTCCATCCGTCACGACGGTAAGATTTTGGTCTTTCGTACTTTCATAAATAAGCCTGGGCGAGTTTGAGAAGATAATGACATTGATAGTTTTCGGCGGCGTCACCAATTGCTGCTTAGGGTACCGCGCCTCCAGGCTAAGCTGCATAAATTGTTCGGGCGTGTTGATAACAAACATCATGTCTGTTTCAACTTTGGTCATCTTAACTTTAGGCAGATATTCGGTGCGGACGTGCGAGTCAGTCGTTTGCCCGGGAGTGATGACAAACATGCTGATGAGTATTAATAAAGCGGGCAGATAAAGTTTCATGATTTCTCCTTCTACTAACAGTCCGTCCTTTTTGTCAAACGCGCCATTATAT
>JACVRN010000127.1 GCA_014534425.1 Pyrinomonadaceae bacterium | reverse complement strand
TTCCGACTGGCTGGGCTGTGCTTCGCCGCATGGGAAATAAGCGGCGGTAGCTCGCTTACGAATTAACGCCGGTAATATGCGAAGCCCCTGACCGACAATGAAAGCGGTTCAGGGGCTTCGCCGGTTTTTATCTTCCACAGAGAGTCCGGGCGAGATGATTTACATACTTCGAGTGCGCTCCCTTGAGCGCGAACAACTTGTAGAGTTCACGGATAAGGTCAGGGAGAGATTGAAGGAAGTCGGCGCGACCGAAGGCATCTGCGTGCTCTATGTTCAGCACACGACCGCAGGCTTGACCATCAACGAGAACGCAGACCCGGACGTACCGCGTGACATGCTGCACGCCTTACGCACGCTTATTCCACAGCATGGCATGGGCTTTCATCACGGTGAAGAGAACTCCGACGCGCACATCAAAGCAAGCCTCGTAGGCTCAAGCGTCACCATTCCCTTTCACGGCGGCGAATTGATGCTGGGGCGATGGCAGGGCATCTTCCTCTGCGAGTTCGACGGCCCGCGCGAGCGACAGGTCATCATGATGCTGCGCTAGCATCAAAGAGCATGAAGGAGACCTCTTCTTCTCAAAGCGGTGTGCGCGTGACTTACGACGCGTTTGCGGAGCGTTATGACGCGGCAATCCGTCCGTGCGAGCGACTGTTTCTGGCTCGCCTGCGCGAGAAGACGATTCGAGCGCTGCCCTTGAACGGCAGGCTGCTTGAAGTCGGCGCTGGCACGGGGCTGAACTTCTCTTATCTTCCTTCTTCGACGCGAGGCGTGGCGAGCGAGTTGAGCCGCGAGATGATTCGACACGCACTCTTGAAAGAGCGGCCACACGCGGTCTCTCTCGTTCAGGCAAACATAGAGGCGCTTCCTTTTCCAGACGAGCATTTCGACGCGGCGCTCTCCACGCTCCTCTTCTGCTCGGTCGCATCGCCGCAGAAATCTTTCTCGGAGCTACGGAGAGTTGTGCGCCGCGACGGAGCCGTGGTGATGCTTGAGCATGTGCGCCCGTCAGGGTTGTTAGGCTCCGTCTTCGACCTTCTGAACCTGGTCACGGTTCCACTGTGCGAAGATCATTTCAACCGCCGCACGACGCAGGAGGCCAGCCGCGCAGGATTTCAAATCCAGAGCATTGAACGCCGCATACTCGGCATCTTCAACATCATCGTGCTAAAAAGAGTCTAGGCTTAAAAGGAATCATGTCGAATCAGGAAAAACTCGCTCCCGTTCGCGTGGGTTGCCAGGGATGGAATTATGAGGACTGGGTTTCGGGCGCAGGAGGGAGCCTGCCGGTCTTTTATCCGAGGGCGACGCGAGCCGCCGCCATGCTTGAGGTTTATGCGCGGGCGTTTGAGACGGTCGAGGTGGACTCGACCTTTTATGCTATCCCTTCCGTGCAGACGGTCGAGGGTTGGACGAAGCGCACGCCGGAGGGCTTCACTTTTTCGCTCAAGCTGCCGCAGGAGATAACGCACACTCGCGCGCTGGGGAGCGGAAGCGTGATTCTGCTGGAAGAGTTCTCGGCGCGCGTCAGAGCTTTGGGCACAAGGCTCGGCGTCGTGCTGATTCAGATGCCGCCGCAGTTTGAGTTGACGACCGAGACGGCTCATGCCCTGCGCGAATTCCTGCCGCACCTGCCGCGCGACATACGCTTCAGCATAGAGTTTCGTCATCCTTCATGGATGCGTCGGCGCGTAGCAGACCTGCTGGGCAAACACAAAGTTGCGGTGGCGCTCACAGACGGCCCGTGGATAGAGCGCGCGGAGATATTGCAGTTCATACAGAGGCCCACAGCCGACTTCGCTTACATCAGATGGATGGGAGAGCGCGACCTCGTGCGCTTCGATAGGGTTCAGCGAGCGCGCGACAAAAACCTGCAAGGCTGGTATGAAAAAATCTCGGAGCTTCGGGCGCGCACATCGGAAGTCTTCGCCTACTTCAGCAACTTCTACGAGGGACACGCGCCCGCGAGCGCGAATAAATTAAAGCGGCTGCTCGGACAGGATGTTGTAGAAGCCTCAAGCCTGGAAGACCAGCCCTCGCTCTTCTAATTTAAGGGACTAAACAAAAATGGTGAAGAGAAGCTTCGAAGCTTCTCTTCACCATTTACTAGCTGCCGCGCGCGTCTTCTTATCTTGGCGTGGGAGGTCTTGAGCCTGGAGGTGCTATCCAAAGCTCTACGGTCGGGTCTGTGCGCGGCGGCCCTTCCATGATGATTATGCGGCGCGAGTCCAGGCCACGAGCGTTGATGAGATAGTCGCGTATGCGGGCGGTGCGCTTCTGCGCGTAGTCGGGTCGGATGCGTCGGCCTGTGCCCGTGTAGACGAAGATGTAACCTTGAGCTTCCGGCTCCTGCTGTAATTGAATGGCGAAATTATCTAGCCGAGCCTTTTCATCATCGCGCGCGATGTCTCCGAACTCGTCGAACTTGCGCGGCTCGGGAACGTACGGAATCTGAGTCGTGCATTGCGCCGAGCAGTCTAGATTGAAACCGCCGACGGAGAGTCGCGCGACTACAGGCTGGCCCGCCAGCCCCGTAGTGTCTACGGTGATGCTAGGCGTGCCCTGCCCGCCTGTGATTGTGCCTGCCGAAACCGTCCACTGGTAGATGGGCGTGATTCCGGTCGCAAGATTCGTGACGCTGGCGCGGAAGGTTATGGCTTCGCCCACGCGCACCGTGTCAGGGCAGGAGATGACTATGCTAGGGCAGGTCGGCGGCGGGCACTCGCGCACCACCACAGCCGTCTGCGTAAAGGCCGTGCAATCCTGCTCGCGCCCGCTATTGACTTCGACCGTGACGGTGTAGGTGCCTGGCTGCACGCCTGAGAAGTCCCAGGTGGTGTTCGCGCCCGTGCCGACTATGCGACCGCCCGTAGCGCTCCAGTTGTAGCGCAATTGCAGCCCTTGAGGGCTGACGGCGTCCGCCGCCAGTTGAACTACAGAGTTTTCGCCCGGACAGTTCATGACAACGTTCGTGCTCGGCGTGAGCTTAATGGTCGGCGGGTTGCTCTGCGGCGCTGGCTCGCCCTTCTGATTCTTATTCTTCTTCTGCGCCGGGACGATGGCCGAAAAAATCAGCATGAGCATGACGAGTCCCAGGCTGATAAAGAGACACCTTCGTGTGTGCATAAAGTCGACTCCTTAATCTTTCACGGAAAGCGAAGAACGAAACGTAAGCGAATTTATACTCGAAACTCCGACCGGCGACAATAGTAATCTGACAATTTTCACAGGGCGGGCCTGCGGCCAGCCGCTTACGGGGGCTACGGGTTTATATTCGGGAAACTGCCAATGAAAGCGAATTTCCAGCATTATGTTATCGTAAGAGCAAAGCGCTTTCGGTCGGAGGAGGTTGATGGAAGAGGCGGTTTTCAGGCTCGGGCCTCGGCGGCTTGAGCAATACGAGCGGGACGGATTTTTAGTCCTTGAGGATTTCGTGGAAGCTTCGGCCTGCGATGCTCTGCGCCGTCGCGCGTCCGCGATGGTCGAAGCCTTCGACCCGGCTGGCTCGTTCTCCATCTTCTCCACGCGCGAGCAGACCCGTCGGAGCGACCGTTACTTTCTGGAATCGGGCGATCAGATTCGCTTCTTCTTTGAAGAGAACGCTTTTCTTGAAGACGGAAGCTTGCGGCAGAAGAAAGAGCACTCGATTAATAAGATAGGCCATGCGCTGCATGATTTGGACGAAGTGTTCGACCGCTTCTCAAGAACGGAGAAGCTGGCGCAGCTAGTCTCTGACCTCGGCGTCAGACGCCCCTTGCTCATCCAATCAATGTACATCTTCAAGCAGCCGCGCGTGGGCGGCGAAGTCACCTGTCATCAGGACAGCACTTTTCTTTACACGGAGCCAATGAGCGTTACGGGCTTGTGGTTCGCGCTCGAAGACGCTACGCGCGAGAACGGATGTTTATGGGCCATTCCGGGCGGGTATCACCTGGGACTTCGCAAGCGCTTTGTACGCGATAAAGAGGGCGGGACGCATTTTGAGATTTATGATTCAAGCGAGTGGCCGCTTGAGAGCCTTGTACCGCTCGAAGTCAAAAAGGGAACGCTGATTGTGCTCAACGGTCTTCTTCCGCATTTGAGTTATGCCAACCGCTCTGAAAAATCCAGGCATGCCTTTACGCTTCACGTCATAGACGGCGATTGTCGCTACCCGGAAGAGAACTGGTTGCAGCGCTCCTCTTCCATGCCTGCGCGCGGATTTTGATGAGACAAAAAAAGAGAGAAGCGCACGCGTCGGCCTCTCCAACGCGTGCGCCCTCTCTTTGAACCAGGAGGAATACCACCTGCTACCAGGGGACTTGTCGAATATCTTTACTGAGCGGTTGCCGGTTGGGCACTTGCGCCGCCCTGTGCGAGCACGATCTTTTCACTGTCGCCACGGAAGGTAATTCCGCGTAGCTCATTCTGTGAGCCGTTGGTGAAGGTGTTGAACTCCGTGCGGTCTGCCTTGTCTTCTCTCTTCTCAAGACGCGCGGTGGTCTTCGCTACGACCTTGCTGCCCTTCATGATTAGAAGCTCGCCGGTCTTCTCGTCGAATTTGAGCTTGTACTGCCCCTTCTTAACGACGGTGCCGTTGATGACTACATCCTGCGGCAGATTAATGAACTCGCTCTTGTCTTTACCAAAGACGGTCAGGGTTGAAAACAGACACACTACTGCCGCGATAACCAGAAGGTTAATCATCTTTCTCATTGTTGCTCTCCTTGATTAGCTTAAAAGATTCCCAAGATTTTCGTTGGACGGGCCTTCCACTGTCTAATTACGTTGGGCCATCATTTCGGTTCCAAAAACTTTCGCGCGATTGAATCCACTTGATAGCAAGCGCGCGCGTGGGTGATGAACTCAAAGAACAATTGCCACCTTTGCCAGTACGGACTTTCTTTCGTTGAAGTTCCAACTATTCGCCGGAAGAAATTTTCGTAAAGGCTTACGAATTTTCGTAAGATTTCAATTGGCGCTCGAAGGCGATTAATTTCGTCCGCCATCTATAAGACGAAAGAACGCAGAAACTATTAACAGGCGCTCTTTCATTTTTAATCACCGATTCACGCGAGGGCTTGCGTGAATCAGTTTCAGATTTCGATTGTAAGTGTCGCCCCGCGCGGAAAGGTTTCAAAAAATTTTGAGGCGGCTTAAAAGTTACACTAAGATGAGCGGCATGGCCTCTAAGAAATCAAAGACCGTAGCGCTGCTCAATCATTTAAACGCCTTCGCGGAGGATGACGATGAGATTAACGTCATCATAGAGACGCCAAAGGGAAGCAGAAACAAATTTAATTACGATGAAGAGCTTCAACTCTTCAAACTCGGCGGCGTACTTCCGGCGGGCGCAAGCTTCCCCTTCGACTTCGGATTCGTCCCCGCCACACTGGGCGGCGACGGCGACCCCCTGGACGTGCTCGTGTTAATGGACGAGCCTGCGTTCACGGGCTGTCTCGTAGTCACCAGGCTGATAGGCGTCATAGAAGCGGAGCAGACGGAACGCGACGGCGAGACCACGCGCAACGACCGCTTGATAGGAGTTGCAGCCGACGCCCGCGCGCACAGCGACGTGCGAACGATTGAAGAGTTGAACGACAATCTGCTGGACGAGATAGAACACTTCTTCGTTTCCTACAACGTGATTAAGGGTAAAGAGTTCAAGCCGCGCGGTCGCTTCGGCCCGGAGCGTGCGCGCAAAGTTATTCAAAAAGGCGTGGAGAGCTTTCGCCGGAAGCGCGAAGGCGTGAAGAAGCGCAAAGGCAGAGCGGCTAAGAGAGATAAGAAGCGTTGAAGCACATGACTGTTCAAAGAGAGTATCGAATCGAAGAGATGTGCGCGAGCGATTGGCCTGCGGTGCGAGACATCTATCTGGAAGGCATTGATACGGGCAACGCAACCTTTGAGACTCTCGCGCCCGATTGGGAAGTGTGGGACAGGGAGCATTTCTCTTCCTGCCGCTTCGTTGCGCGCAATAATGACGAGGCAGTCATAGGCTGGGCCGCGCTCCGGCCCGTCTCCGCTCGTCATGCCTACAGAGGCGTGGCGGAAGTCAGCGTCTACATCACGGCGCGGGCGCGAGGGCAAGGCGCGGGCCGCGCGCTGCTGGAAGCTCTGATTTCATCTTCGGAGCAGAACGGAATCTGGATGCTACAGGCAGGCATTCTGGCGGAGAACGAAGCGAGCCTTGAGCTTCACCGTCGCTGCGGCTTCCGCGAAGTCGGAAGACGAGAGCGCATAGGAAAGCTCCAGGACAGATGGCGCGACGTAGTTCTGATGGAGCGACGAAGCAAGATTGTGGGGATTGATTAGGAAGAATGGCGTCGGTTGAATCATTTCAACCGACGCCATTCTGTTAAGGGTTTAAGTTCTACGTTGAGTTACTGCCCGGGACGAGTGACGGTGTTCGTGGTGGCGGAGGGCTTAGCGCCTTCCTGCTTGCCTTCCGCGTCGTAGACCGTGACGGTGCCGAATTTTTCGAGCACTGTCTTTATCTTGCTCGCGTCACCGACCGCCACAATCTGAAGCGACTCAGGGTTGAGGTACTTGCGCGCGACGCGCTGTACGTCGTCGGCTGTGACGGCCATGATGCGCGCCGGATAGGTCTCCCAGTAATCTTCCGGGAAGCCGTAAATCCTGCGCGTTATCTCGTAGCTCAAAAGCTGCGTCGGCTGTTCCAGAGAGAGAGCAAAGCTGGCTACCACGGAGCGCTTGTTCTCTTCCAGTTCATCGGCAGAAACCTTCTCGTCGCGTATGCGATTAATCTCGTTGAGGAATCCGGTCATGGCCTGTTCCGTGACTTCCGTGCGGAAATCTCCGCCAGCGCGCCACGGGCCGGGATACTTGACGGCGGTGAAGAAGCTGTAGGCCCCGTAGGTCAAGCCCTGCTCTTCACGCAGCTTCATGAAGAGACGCGCAGAGCCTCCACTGCCAATGATGTTGTCCATCACGACCATCGCCGGATAATCCGGGCTGCGGCGGTCAATGGCTATGTTGCCCATCGCCATAGTCGTCTGCACGGAGTCTGGACGGTTGACGACGATGATCTTCTTCTGCGCGGCGGGCGTAGGATTCTGCGGCAGGACTTCTGCCGCGTCCGTCTTCTGCCATCCAGCGAGCGCCTGCTTCAGCTTCGGAATAATCTCTGAAGCCTTTACGTCGCCAGCTATGCCGAGGATGGTGTTCTGCGGAGCGTAGCGCGTCTTCTGCCAGTTAGCCAGAATCTCAGGCGTCAGCGCATCAACAGATTCGTTGGTCGCGGCCACGATAGAAGCCGGGTGATTGCCGTAGACGGCACGCGCGAACTGCTCGTTTGCCAGAAAGTCCGGGCTTGAGCGTTGCTGCCTGAGCTGCGCTTTGAGACGCATCTTGAACTTCGCAAGCTCTTCAGCCGGAAAAGTCGGATTCATCAGGATGTCTGTCGTGAGCGCGAACCACTGGTCGAAATTATCCGACAAGCCGGAGGCGGTCACGTTCGTTTGAATTGAGCCGAAGCCTGAGAACGCGCCGAGCGTTGCGCCCAGGCGGTCTACCTCTTCGGCAATCTGCTTGCTTGCGCGAGTCTTCGTGCCTTCGCGCAGCATCTGAGCCGTGGCGCTCGCAAGGCCGGGCATGTTCGCAGGCTCGTAGAGCGCGCCCGCGCCGTTAATGGCGAACTGAACGTTGACGGTAGGGAAGCGGCTATCTTCCAGAATCAAGACCGTCAAACCGTTATCAAGCTTTGCCTCGATGGGGCGAGGCAGCTTGACTTTAAGCACCTCTTTGGAAAGCGGCGCGCGTCCTTTGCGCTCAATCTTGCTCAGGTTCTGACCCTTTGAGTCGCCCTGCTGCTGCGCCGATTGCTGTACCACCACCTGCGCGAAGGCGGAAGTCAGTACAGAGAGCAAGAGGCTGGTCGCCAGAAGTGACCGCATCACATATCTAATCTTTCTCATCAGTGTCTCTCCCTCTGGCTATTCAGCCGGTTTCATGCCCGCAGTCGGGCCGGATTTCTTGGCAGGCACAGTCGTGACCACCGTTCGGTTAGTGTCTACCAGATACTTCTTTGCCACCCTCATGATGTCTTCTTTGGTGACGGCGGCGTACTTCGCGTCTAGCTGGTTGATGAGGCTCGGGTCGTCGTAGTAGACGGCGTACTGGCCCAAGAGTATAGAGCGGAAGAGCGTGCTGCGTAGCTGCTGAGCGCGCTGGCGGCGTATCTGCATACGCACTTTCTCAAGCTCCCAGTCGGCCACAGGCTCCGTCTTCAACCGCTCAATCTCCGCGTAGATGGCTTTCTCGACCGCAGCCGGGTCAGCGTTCGGAGTCGGCGGCAGCAGGGCTACGACCGAGCCGAGCGAAGGCCCGCGACGCTCCTGCGCGCTGGCGAAGACCTGCACGACCATCTGCTTCTCTTTGACCAACTGCTGGTAGAGGCGCGAAGACTGACCTGAGCCGAGTATCTGGCCGAGCACCGAGAGCGCGTACCAGTCGGGCGTGTTCGATTGCGGAATCTTGTAGACGATGTCCAGGCGGGTTGAGCGGGCAAAGGCGTCCTCTATGGTTTTGCGGCGCTCGGCTGTCTGCTGAGGCTCGGTCGTATCGAGCGCGGGCGGCGCCGGCTGCGACGGGATGGCCTCGAAGTACTTCTTGATTTTGGCGAGCGCTTCGTCCGCCTTGAAATCTCCGACGAGCACAAGGGTCGCGTTGTTGGGCGCGTAGTACATCTTGAAGAAGGCGGCCACATCTTCGACCGTGGCGGCGTTCAGGTCTGCCATAGAGCCTATGGTCGAATGTTTGTAGGCGAAATTGTCGTAGGCCGTGTCGAAGATGGTCTCGAAGGTTTTGCCATAAGCCTGATTGTCAACGCCCAGTCGGCGCTCTTCCTGCACGGCGTTGCGCTGGTTATCCAGGTTCGCCTGGTTGATGACCAGAGACTTCATGCGGTCGGCTTCCAAAAAAAGCCCCAGGTCAAGCTGGTTAATCGGCATGCTCTGGAAATAGTTGGTGCGGTCGGCGTTGGTTGTGCCGTTCATGTTGCCGCCGTTATTCAGCACGAGTATGAAATGCTCGCCCTTGCCTACGTTCTCAGAGCCTTGGAACATCATGTGCTCAAAGAGGTGCGCGAAACCCGTGCGGCCCGGCTTCTCATTTCTTGAGCCAACGTTGTAGGTCACGCTGATGGAATAGGTGGGGGCCGAGTGGTCTTCCGAGAGAATCACCCTTAACCCGTTCTTTAATTTGAATTCCTTAATGGGAATATTGATAGGTTTGACCGTCTGGTTGGTTACAGTTGCTCCACCCGATTTCACGTTCTGCGCCAGAGTCGCGGGCACGAACACGGTGGGGAGCAGCAGATAGGCCAAGAGAAACTTCGCCCTTCGCATTGCTTTCTCCTTCTATTGATTTATGAACTGAGGGTTCCGAACGAGCAGGAAATTGGTAAAGGCTGCCTGCTCCTATTAGCGCCGACTATCACAAGCCCCCTTTGCGGCCAGTGAAAGTCAAAATGAATGGAAAGCAGGAAAAGCCGCCCGAAAATAGACAAACTTCTGCTTCTTTTCTGCCTTCAATATCTAATTACGTTGAGACAGGCATTTGGTTTCAAAAAGTGCGGACTCCAAAAATTCATCCAATTATTCGTATAATCCTCAAGTATTTGACCCCGAATTACCGGGCCGGGTTGGCAAAGGTTCGTATAAAAGCCGCGAGGGCGTCCAGATACTCGCGCCCGCCCTTGGCAATCAGGTCGTTGTGCCCCGCGTCCTCCACTATGACCAGCCGCTTAGGCTCGCGCGCGGCATTGTAGAGCTTGTAACCCTGCTCTACAGGGATGGTGCCGTCGCGCCCGCCGTGGCTCACGAAGACCGGAACCCTCACCCTCTCAAGCTTCCGCGCGGACTCAAAGTGGTTCATCCCGTACCTGTGCACCCAGACGGGAACCCAGGGCAGAATCAAAGAGGCCATGTCGCTCGCGGAGCTTAAGCCGGATTCGAGTATGATGGCCGCGCAAGCGCGCCTGGCCGCGAGGTCTACGGCAGCCGTCGTCCCAAGAGACTGGCCGTAGAGCACAACCTGCTCTGGCCGCGCTCCGCGCTCGCGCACAATGTAATCGTAGGCCGCGTCCGCGTCCTCATAAATCCCGCGCTCGTCCCGCACCGCTCCCTCGCTCCGGCCATAGCCGCGATAATCAAACAGCAGCACGTTGAAGCCGCGCGTTGCGAGAGCTTCGCCTAGCCAGCCTATGAGGCCTATGTTTCCGCCGTTGCCGTGAAAGTAGATGACCGTGGGCGCACGCTCTGCCTCAACACCCTGCGCGCGTACGTACCAGCCGTGAAGACGCTCGCCTGAAGCGCCCTTGAACCACACATCCTCGCCGCCCTCAGGCATCTTCCAAGGCGCGCCCTCCCTGTAGCGCTCCGGGTGAAAGACGACCGAGCGCTCGAACCAGCGCGCCCCGAAATAGAAGAGAATGCCAGAGCAGATGATGAAGAAAGAGATGGTTAACAATATTCTACCGAGAGATTGATGCCGTCTCTGCTGCTTGAGGTATGAATCAAACAAGAGCTTAGTACCCGCCAGCCTATTAAACCCGAGCGCCCAGCCTTCTGTCCATTCGCGCTCCCCAAGGCCCAATAGAAATTTTCCCTCATTCGGATGAAATGTTTTTGCCCCGAATAGACATAACGATATAGAAGCGGTCAAGCAGAACAAGATTGGAGGGCATATCAAAACAATCTGATGCCAAAAAAGTTGTTGCAATTTACCCTGCAAAGGTGTATTAAGCACCCGTCCCGCAGGGTTCTCTCGCTCGGCAGCTTGCTTACAAGGGCATCAAAACTCGCAATAGAAGCCCTAACATTAAACCCAGACAGCTCAGCACTGGCGACTGCCACGCATTTTCCGACCTTTCCAGTCTCCTGAGCCTTTGACCATCCAGAGAAAAAACAATGAGAAAGATACACCTCTCTCTTCTGCTTTCTATCGTCGCTTTGGCAACGGGCTGTCCGAAATACAAGCCGTCCGTAGATTTCAAGGACAGGGCCAGCTTTGTTAATAAAGTCAATGAGCATTTAAAGGCCAAACAGGCTCAGTATATAAGCGTTCTAGGCAGCAACCCGGCGATGGCTAAGACGATAAGGAATGAGCTTATAGAAGATGCCCTACCGTATATTGATGACGCCTACTTGGATTACGTCACAGACCTGCAAGCCGGACGGGACAGGGCCAATTTTGTGGCCGATTTGATTGAACTGGGCACGACAGCCGCCGTCGGTATCACGAACGGCGAGCGCCCTCTGCAAATTTTAGGAGTCGCGCTGACGGCTTTCAGGGGCGGGCGCAGGTCAGCCGACCTCAACTTTTATAAGGAGCAATCCACACCTATCTTGATTAACAAGATGGATGACAACCGCGCGAAAGTGCGCGAGGCAATCTTAAGAAGAGAGAAGAGTGATGTGGACATTTATCCTATGGGAGCAGCCATAGGTGACATTGTCGAGTACTACAACGCAGGCACACTGGTCAGGGCGTTTACGCAGTTGTCAAAAGATACTGCGGCTGAAGCTAAAGCGTCGGAAGACAAAGTGCGAAAGCTTAAAGGCGTACCTATAACCGAGGAGACCACACAGGAGTTCCGCGACCTATCGGTTCCTGCGGGCAGAATCCTGACACAACTAGGGCTTGATTTAAATAGTGGCGATCAGACGAAGATAGAGGCGGCTACCAAGAAGATGCAGCAAATCGTAGCGGCGCTGGAAAAAGATACGGATGCCGCAGCCGTCTTGAAAGCCGCCGACGTTTCTTCTACGGACACGGACGGAGTCAATCTGAGGCGTGGTCTGGTTAAGGTTAGAAGAAGCGCTGCGGAGGCTAACAACAATGATCTACTGAACACTATCAACCAGGCAATAGTTGATAACGGGCGGTAAAGGAGAAGGTTAAAATGGCTACAACTAAAACCGGGTCAAAGAGCGGGTCAAAGAAGAACGCAACGAAAGCAGCGACAAAGTCGGCGACGAAAGCGGCACCGAAGGCAGCACCGGCAGCAGCCGAAAATATACACACCAGGGCTTTCACGGCGAGCATGAGTTCCGTCAAAGCTCTTGAGCTGCGATGCGAGGCGGACGAAGCTAATCTACTGGCTAAAATCATCAGCATGGAATTGGGGGAGGATGACGGCCAGGATGTGACCGTGGCCGATTTCGAAGACGACGAGACAACCTTGCTCGGTGAGCTTACGATAGAGGAATTCAAAACCGACACTGATAGGCAGAGCATCAAGGCTATACACAAAACGCAGGGAGACACGTTTTTATTCGAAGGCAAAGCCTTCATCAAAAACAATCCCACCAACGTGTTGGTTTTTAGAGATAAAGAGTAAGCCGGGTGCGGAGCAGGCTTACGCATCTCATTTATCCCAACCCTTGTCAGACTCATTTCGCGCTAGAGCTTGCCTTTCCGGTAATGAAAGCACCGGCAAGCTCTAGCGCGTGCTATTTAACAAGGTGGTATTCCGTCTGACGACGGAGCACCCAACTGATTCTTCCTTGCTCATCAATCGCGGCGTCTTCTTCCTGTCCGACCCAGAGGCCCTGGCCGTTCCATTCGGGGACGGGTGTGGTGGCGGAAAGCTCTATGGAGAACCAAGTGCCCGCAATGATGGGCACGTCGCCGCGACCGGGAACGCCCTGTTGTCTGTCCCAGAGACCTATGAGCGGGCCAGCGCCGTGGCCGTTCTCGCCAATCGGGTGGGTGTAGATTGAGCCGTCAATGCCTGCGGCCTTCATGGCCGAGAGAGTTTCGGCGAGAACTTCGTTGCCGGTCTTCCCAACGCGCATTCTCTCCATTAACAAATCCTGTAGACGATTTGTGTTCGCAAGCGCTCGCTTGATACCGGCGGGCACGTCCTTTTCGCCTTCGCGCAGAACGTAGCCCATGTGCTGGGTGTCCGTGTTCAGCCGCATGGCCGTGATGCCGAAGTCTACGTGAAGCACGTCGCCGCGCTCTATCACGACCGCCTCGTTTTCGGAAAGCAGGTTGACGCCCGTGCGGCTGGCTCGTTGAACTCTGATAGAAGGCTGAAACCATGTGCCGAGTCCCATGTCGTTGACCTGCTGGCGCAGCCACCAGACGACATCCTGATTCGTGGTCTTGCCCGGCGTGATGACTTCGTTCGAGAATGCGCGCGAAATCAGGGAGTGAACTATCCCCATCATCTGCCGGTAGGTGGGAAGCATCTCCGGCAAACGCACGGCAATATATTCGAGCGGTAGATTCTCTGCGCGCACTAATCGCTTGGAGTATTCGGGGCCGAGCGTGGCTTCCAGTTTTTCGCGCTCGCCTGCCGAAAGACCGTCGCTGAAGGCGTGCGTGCTGGAGATGTTGACGGCTATGTTGGAAGGATTGCGCTCCAGGATAAGCTTCTTAAGGAGCGCCCATTGACCTTCGCCGTAAATCTCACGGTTCTCGACCTCCTGGTCTCTGTAAACGGTGTAGAGGCCGCCGTTGGAGCCGCCGCCGATTGCCAGGCGCTCAATGCCGCCGCGCTCTTCGCCCCTGTCATAAAAGACGTAAATGGTTCTACGACGCGCGGCGAAGACCGTAGGCGAAACCAGCGAGAAGAAGACAGGGTCTTCATTGTACTCGCGGCAGATGACGAGCCACATCTGAATCTTGTGCTTACGCATCAAAGCGGGCAACACGCGCTCAAGTCTCATCTTTAGCCACTGCTGTTGAATCACGGCCTGCTCACGCAAGGGCGGAAGCGGTCGCGCAGCTTGAGCGAAGACGTTTGAGCAAGTTATGAAGGAAAGGATAAGAACGAGCGCGAGCGCACGAAGAGAGCCGCCAATTTTATTAATCATCTTCTAGTTTTAAACGAGGGCTGTTGTAGACAAACAGGACAGTACCGCCTGCGGTGGTGGGCGGGTCTCAAGCTTAGCCAAAACCCGCCC
>JACVRN010000053.1 GCA_014534425.1 Pyrinomonadaceae bacterium | reverse complement strand
ACGGTCAGGTCATTAAGCTGAAGGTTCATGAGGTGCAGGACGCTGCGGCTTCCGCTCGCGGCAAGCCGATTGTGAATCTCATCAACCTGCCGTCGAATAGAAAACTCGCAGGCGTAGTTCCTGTACGAGAGTTCTCGGAAGGTCGCTACGTCGTTATGGTCACGCGCAAGGGCGTGATTAAGAAGACCGCTCTGTCCGAGTTTCAGAACATACGCTCGAACGGCATCAACGCCA
Organism: Pyrinomonadaceae bacterium; assembly: GCA_014534425.1. Lineage (GTDB taxonomy): Bacteria > Acidobacteriota > Blastocatellia > Pyrinomonadales > Pyrinomonadaceae > JACVRN01. Next base: position 29,536 of record JACVRN010000053.1, on the reverse strand, counting down.
TCAACGTTGACGCGGGCGACGAGCTTCTGGACGTTGTGCTGACGGACGGAAAGAAGCGCATCTTCATAGCCACGCACAACGGTCTTGCGATTCGCTTTGACGAAGCGGACGTGCGGCCTATGGGTCGCGCCACGCGCGGCGTGCGAGGGATTGATTTGAGGAAGGATGACTTCGTGGTCTCTCTGTGCGCCGTCTCGGCGGATGATTCGGAGCGAATGCTTTCCGTTTCCGAGCAGGGCTTCGGCAAGCAGACGAAGATTACCGATTATCGCTTCCAGTCGCGCGGCGGCAAGGGCGTCATCAACATGAAGACGACTGACAAGACCGGCAAGGTCGTGGCGGTCTTCCCCGTCGATGATGAATCGGAAATCATGATCATCACACAACAGGGCAAGCTCATAAGAATCGAGGCCGACAGCATACGCAAGACGGGACGGTCGGCTTCCGGCGTTCGTCTCATCAAGACGGATGGCGGCGACCGTGTAACCAGCGCATCGCTCGTCGAGCCTTCGACTGAAGATGAGACGGCAGAGGTCGCAGGCTAAGCAACTGCGCGGCACTGCCAGAAAGACGGAAGCCTCATTCGTGTACGCACATGAATGAGGCTTCCGTCTTTCTAGTTAGAATCCTGTTGCCAGCGTTGCTTTCGTGCTTTCGCTTAATCCTTCTTGCTTTTCGCGCACGTCGTTGCCGCTCAGGATGATTGCGAAGGCTGTCTTGAGCCGCAGGAATTTCCTTTCGTAGAAAAGGTAAGAAAGGATCGCAAGCCCAAGGGTGAGCGCGATGCTCGCGGCGTAGAGAGCCATGTTTGAAGAGGCGTCGTTGAATGTCGTCCCGTAGACTCTAGTGAGCAGGCCCATGCTGATTTTGATTGCTATCTCGTGGAGCATGTAGATGCTGTAGGAGATGTTGCCCAGGAAGGTGAAAGCGCGGCTCTCCACTTTAATTAAAGAGCGTGGGTTGGTGGCTATGTTCAGGATGATGATACAGAAAAGCACTGAGTAGATTGTGTAATTAAAGACGGGCTTGAAGGCTTCCGTCACCAGAAAGCAGATGGTGAGCGCGTAGACCGAGAGTTGCGTCGCCGGGTGATAAATGAACTTGAGGACTGCGCGCTTTTTCTTGAAGACCAGCCACGCGCCGATTGCGCCCACGGCCATGCATTCTATGCGCGTGAAGTAGAAGTAGTTGATGAAGTAGTTCCAGTATTTGACGGCTTCGGCGTCACGGCTCTGCGAGGCGAACATGAATGCCAGTTGCTTGATTAGAAAGCCCGCGATGATTATGCCTACGGCGAGCGCCAGGAATCTTTTTATATGTTTGACTAGGACGGGCCAGAGCAAATAGAACTGCTCTTCGACTCCGATTGACCAGAGCGGCTCGGCAAAGGGAACCGGCGGGTAGATGCTCAGCGCAAGCTGCGGCAGAAAGAGCGCGAAGAGCGGCAGCGTATATCTGAAATAGACGGGCAGGTCTGCGGAAAGCTTCGGGACATCGAAGAAGGGGATGCGCGGCAAGACGAAGAAGGCCAGGATGACCAGAAGGAAATATAGAGGCCAGATTCGCAGCACTCTTCGGATGTAGAATTTTCTGATTGAGATTGTCGCGGTCGTCTTCTTCTCCGCGAACAGAAGATAGCTGATAAGAAAGCCGCTCAGGACGAAAAAGAAGGTGACGCCCATGCGGCCCGACTCGTACACGGCTAGGTTAGACTCGATGTTGCTGTAGCCGTGATATTCCTTGAGCAGTTCTACGTGGCCGAAGACCACCAGCATGGCCGCAAAGAATCGCAGACCGTTCAGGCCGGGGAAATAGACCTTAACCTGGCTCTCCTCTTTCTTCTTTTTCTTCGTCATAACAGAGAGATTTAGTTTATCTGTTTCGCGGACAGCTTCGCAGGTTTCTTCTTAAAACTCCTCTGCGCTGAGAGAGCTTGAGCGGGTTGCTGCTGCTGCGAAGGTCGTATGAAGGCTCGCGTCTCCTTCGTGATGGCTGCGAAGGTCTGATGGTTAAGCGGGAATTCGAGCATCACGTGCAGGATGCTGAGCGAGTAAAGAACGTTCATGCCCGTCTCGTAATTGCGCGCGTAGAGCAGAAGCGCGCAGACCCACACAGCAGCTATCATCACAACCCTGCGCCGCGCGGCTTCGTGCCAACGTATGACGGACGTTTTAGAGAACCAGTTGAGATAGTGATACGTGTAGGCGAAGGCTATGAAACGCATGACGGAAAGGCCGGTGCGTGATTCGTAGATTTCGCTGGCCGTCCTTCCCTGCCCCAATCCTAAAAGCTTCAGCAACTCCGCATTCAGCGCGTTGAAGGAACTGTAGCTGCCGCGTACGTACTCGCTCACAGCGTAGCCGTGAGTCTCAGGCACGAAGACAAAGAAGCTCAAAGCGCAGGCCAGGAAGACGCCGAGCGTGACAAGCGCAGAGAGGCTGCGGCTCTTGAGCGCGCCGTAGAGAATGAAGGCGGAGGTGAAGACGAAGACGTGAATGATGGTGATGAGAAAGAAGGCTATGACCGCGTAATACCTCCAACTGCTCAGAGCAAGCAGCAGGATTAAGGCAGTCGCCAGCAGTAGAATCTGAAGATTCCTGCCGAGCTTCAGCGCTGCGGCAATCGCCGTCACGAAGACCAGATAGAAGAGCGCTATCTCCCAACGCGGGTTGGCCGCGCTCGTTTGAGTCGCGGAGACTATGATGCCGTAGAGCACCACCAGCATCGTCGCCGCCACCAGCAGGAGCCAGGAACGTTTAGCGCGGGCCGCGTGCGTGAAATAGTTTTTGTCGTGCAGCCAGGAGATTTCCGTCAGGTAGTGCAGAGGCCCCAGCACCGCGTACGAGAGCAGGAAAAGTTCGAAGGGCCAGATGAACGCCGCTACACACGACAGCAGAACGAGACCGACATTCAGGTAATTGACCTGGTCAAGGGATAGTTTTCGCATATTCCGAGATTCGGGGCGGACGTTAGCGTTCGTCGGTTGTGAATGAATTCGGCGACTACCGCAGAGCGAGCGCCGCTCTTAGAACAAGAGAAACCCGTGGCTCAAAAAAAAGCTGAAGTACAGATTAAAAGCGAGAAGCGTTGAACGCCCAAGACAATATGCCGTCCGAAGGTTGGCTGTCAATAGTTTGATATAAATTACGCTGCCCCGCGAAGCTTCAAATACTGCGCGTTGTTTAAGCAGGAATAGGGGCTTTTAGTTGCCGCAAAGTTTTTGGGGCGGGCTGCTAAAAAACTGGAATTTTATTGGCGATTTTGTGATATATTGCGCCTGCTCGAACAGTCTCAACCTCTATCACACGGCTGATTTTATTCTTGCCGCAAGGCTCGCTGAGCCTTTAGCTTGATTGATTAAATCCTTACGTCCTTTTTGAAATAGCCGCGCGGCAGCCGATTAAAGTAAACGGTAGATGGCCCGGCTTTCATTAACCAGCGCGAAAGCGCCTCCCGCATCCCGCTCCGACAGCAATGACCTCGCCGGTCAAAGGGATGCAACGTCAAACGATCTCCAGGGTGCGTACGGGCTGTTCGCTTGAAACAGCCCTCACTGTTGATTCTTTTCGTGACGCGCCACCTTCGCGGTGACCATTGCCTCTCAATGGAAGGAGAAAAAAATGAAACATCTACGCAAGCTGTTACTGCTCTTTGTGGCAACACTTCTATTTGCTCTAGGGCTGGCTATCAGTCCCGCTCCGCAGCAGGCCGTAGCCACTACGGCCCCGCAGACGACGAGGCCACCCGAGAAACTTCCAATCTACAGGCTTGCCGCTCCGAACGTGAGCCAGGAAGCCGTCAGACAATTAGCCAACTCAGCCTTTGGAATTTCCGAAGGCGTGAAGCAGGCCGAGGGCCAGATGGCAGTTCAATCGGGCCAGAGGTCTGTGGAGGTGGATACCAGAAGCGGAGGAATATGGATGGCCGACCGCTCGCAACTATGGAATATCAATCTTAAGCCGCAACTTCCAGACGAGAGGAGAGCGCGAGCCATCGCGGACGATTTCCTCTCCAAAAACAGCCGCGCTCTGGCGCGCACGGATCAGGAGCCTTCTCATACACTGGCCTTCAGCAACACGGCTTCCACCGTCGCCACTACCTTTGATGTGGCGTCCAAAAAGCGCGACACACGCAAGCTGGACGTGCAGGTGAATTACACTGCGAATATAACGGTTCGCAACACGACCTATGCTGTGGTCGGCGGCGGCGACGAATTCAGCGTCACCGTTGGCGACCAGGGAAAGGTCACGGCCTTCCAAGGTCTCTTCCGCTCCATAGCGGGCGTAGAGACCGAATCGCCCGTGATTCCCAGAGAGAGAATCGAGCAGGAGTTCAGGCGCATGGCCGGAAACTTAAGGGTGCGCGCGATTAATTCTCAACTTGCTTATTACTCCGCGCCCTCCGGCGTAGAGCAGCGATTCCTTTACCCTGTCTGGGTCATCAGAGCCACGGCCATCGTAGGGACTCAGGCCGTGCCTCTTCGCATAGTGACCATTCCGGCCACGGAGTTCGGCCCTAAGATGCAGCAGCCTGAGCCTGTCCGCCCTCGCTCCGCGACAGAGCTTCCGCAGAGACGCTCGACCATGCCGGAAGACAAGGACGAGCGCGAGCGCGGAAGTAAGCCTAACCACTTCACGCCCGCTTTTGAATCCGGCACTGCGCGCGAAGGCGGCAGTTCCTACATAGGCGTGAGCGGCGGCCTTGCAGGAAGCCAGGACAACGCCAAGGGCTTCACTAACGGGCTGAGCGCGGACGGTTGGAGCGTAAATTTCCTGTGGGGCGACGCGGCTGCGTTCGAGTCCGACTGGCGCAGGAATGACGATTCGTGGGTGGACGCAGCTGATTTTGTTTTCTACACGGGCCACGCCAACATGAACGGATGGGTGCTGAGCAACCCGGACGACACTTTCCTTGACTTCAGCGAAGTCGGGGCTGCGCCGCAGACGGGCGACATCTGGGGCTTTCAGGATTTGGAGTGGGTTATCATAGCCGCCTGCGGCCCGCTTCAAGATAACATCATCAGCCCCGGCGGCGGCGACGTGTTCGCCAGATGGGACGGTGCCTTCGACGGCCTTCACCAACTCTTAGGCTACGGCGCTGTCACCTACGATAATACGGAAGAGGGCAAGCGCGTCGTGCAGTACGCTCGCGGCGGGGATACAGTCATCGGTTCATGGTTCCGCGCCGCCAAGGAGATTCAGCCTAGCACCAACGGATTCCCTGCGCCGGACGGCCCTACCATCTACGTCAGCGTCATGTACGTAGGCCGCTCCGGCGTAGACCCCGGCAACGACCATATATGGGGACACGGCTCCGTCTCTGGCGATCCGACCTCGCCTACATTCTACGTAGCCATCTGGAGTCCGTGCTAAAGAGCGCGCGGCTAGAAATTGTAGGGGCAGGGCTAGTCCCTGCCCGCTTTTTTCATCAAAGAATTATTCAGCTTTCACGAAACTCTTCCGGCCTGGCCTTCGCCTTCGACCCAAACTTCGCCGTCTTCATAAAACTCTTTCTTCCAGATGGGTACTGTGCGCTTGAGTTCCCTGATTGCCCACTCGCAGGCTTCAAAGGCTGCGCGGCGATGCGGTGCGCTGACAGAGATGACCACGCTGGTCTCTCCAATCTCCAGGCGGCCCGTGCGATGAACTATTCCCATGTGCGCGATGTCGAAGAGGTTGTGAGCCTTTCGGCAGAGGCGCTGCATCTCAAGAAGCGCCATAGGAGCGTAGGCTTCATAGATTAGATAGAGCGAGCGGCGGCCACGCGTCCATTCGCGCACGTAGCCGTCCAGGGTCACGGTCGCGCCGCAACCGGCAGGAACAACGCGACGCGCCACGCTTCCCACGTCAATCGGCTCAAGCGTCAACTCGCAGAAGTCTAAAGATGAGCGCGCCTCTTCCCTCTTTTCTTCCGCGCCGCCGCTCACAGGAGGAAAGACCGCAAGCTCGTCGCCCTCATGAATCTCTCGCTCCGGGTCGCGCGCGTACTCCTGATTGACTGCGAACAGCAGCGAGCGACCGAAGCGGCGCAACTCCGGGTAAGCCTTCAGTATCTCTTCAAAGGCATCTGCGGCGCGTGAAGATGCGCGCAATCGCAAGGGCGCTTCGTCACAGCCTGCTGCGTCGCGCGCCGCGCCGAAGAAGAGAACGCGAACCCGTATCTCTTCGCCTTCAATCCTTGCATGCCCTTTGTTCGTCATTAGAGAAGCTATCCCAGGTCAATCTTCTTACCGGCGTGGCCGTTCGATTTGGCTATGCTGTGCATGCGCGCACGCTCTTCATAATTCGGCAGCGCGCGTGCCAGAAGGTCTCGCAGCCGCTTCAGTCTCTCCGAAGTAGAGCGCATCTCCAATAGCTCAAGCTTAACGTCCGTATCAATCTCCATCGCGGCTGCTACGAGAAAGGAGAGTTGTTCGGGGTCAACATCAGGAATCTCCGGCAGGCTTGCGCGCTCGTCGTTGATGATACGCACCGCGAGCGCTATGCGTTGAAAGAGGCTGGAGACTTCCTGCGCGCCGCGCGCAAGGGCATCTTCGTTCTCCTCTTCGTCCTCGAAGAAACTTATCTCGCCGACCAGGTATGGGTCGCCGTGCTCAAGGTACGCGTCCACGCGGTAGCGCACCAAGCCGACGGTGAGAATGTTGGAGCGCCCGTCCGACAGAGGTTGAACCTCTGTCACTTCCGCCACGCAGCCTATGTGGCCCAGGGGCGGGACGACCGTTTCCGAGGCGCTCGCGTCGAAGTAGGAGAGGCCGAACAGATTGTCGCGCAGGCGTATGTCTTCCAGCATGCGGCGATAGCGCGGCTCGAAGATGTGCAAGGGCATTGGGACGCCCGGAAACAGCACGACCGGCAGTGGAAAGAGCGGCAACTCGCGCATGCCGCGCACTCTGTCAAGAGAATCACTCATTTAAAAACAGTGATGAGTGACAAATGTAGAGTGACGAGCAAGAAGAAGAAGTTTTTATCTTGTCATTCGTCACTTATCACTTGTCACTGCGGTTAGGGCGTTGCGCTCTATGGCGCTCAGGCCCGTGGCGGTCGGTATGTTTTCGGCTTCTCGCTTCTGCTCTACGGCGTCCGCGCCTTCAAGTTTCTGTTCGATTAGCTCAAGGATTTTGTCGGGCGATTCCTGGCTGAGCGCGAGGCGCTTTGATTCTATGACAAGCTCTGCCATCTCGCGTGCGCGGTCACGAAAGCGCGCGTCGCGTGTTATCAAATCTTCTATGATGCGTCGCTCGCGCTCGTGACGGGGTGCCTGCGCGTCCATCCCTGCGGCGACCGCGTACTCCACAGGCACGCTCTGGTTACGCATCATGACGTGCAGCGCGCCGGTTCTCTCTTCTATCTCTTCGCGCATGCGTCGAAGCTCCAGCAGAGAATTTTTGAAGCCCAGTTGTCCGCGAAGCGTGACTTCGATAATCGGCTGAGGCTTGTCGGAGTCCGCGTCGTGCTTACGAGCCTCGCGCTCTACCATCTCCATCAACCCGTTGTAGACGGCTTCGGGGTCGGCAGCGCCCGAGACATCGAACGAGAGGCGCTGAAACGGTCGCTGCGTGTAGTCGGTTATGTGCTCGGCCTTAACGTTGTGCCCTTCGTCGACTTCGACAAGATAAAGGCCGCGCTCTTCCCTGTACTCGTCAATCGCGGTCGGCTCAAGCGAGCCTGGATTGAAGGCCCAGTTGTCTATGTCGAAGCGCTTGTGCGTGTGGCCGAGCGCGACGTAGTTCGTCAGCGACTTCAGTTCATTTAATTTTGCTATCGTGAGCGCAGGGATGGGACGCTTAATCTGTCCTTCAACGTCCGTGTGAAGCATCAGGATGTTGAAGCGCCCTTCGGCGCGAGCCTCTCGCATGGCGTCGGCCAGCAAGGGAATGGCCGTGTTGGCGCTTGCGCCGTACCAGTGCGAGCCGAAGATGCGTGCGCCCGCTATGTCTACGTAAGAGCCTGTGCGGTCTTGAGCGTCCCAGGGCGTCATGTTCAAGCGCCCTTCCGAAGCGGTCGGCTCAAGCAGTATCAGGTACTCCCACTGCGAGAGCGAGCGCATCCAACTGAACTCCGTCAGAGTGTCTCGCTGGTCATGGTTGCCTTCGATGGCTACGACCGGAATGCCAGCCTCTTTAAGCTCCTTCAATCCGACCATAGCGTGATTCATGGCCTGCGGGTCTACGTTGCGGCGGTCGAAGAAGTCTCCGCAGATGAGCACGAAATCAACGCGGTTCGGGATGGCGTGCTTTTGAATCACGTCGGCCCAGGCGCGGAAAAAATCTTTCGTGCGCTCTTCTAGATTGTAGCGGCGGCAGCCCAGATGAACGTCTGCTATGTGAAGGAACTTCATATGACGACCATTATACGCTATTGAATGAGATGAAGGCGAAGTAAATAGAAATTGTCTGAGCGATAAAGAGAGACGCTTTCGCCTGCTCGCCGCTCTGAAATCAGGAGCGCCGTTTGACTCTGGGGCGGCGTGCGCGTTTGCGGTTTTTACGGGGCTGCGGCTGAACGCTGCGCGGCGTGTTCTGCTGACTGCTCGCGGCGGCGGCAGCATTTGTCTGCGGCTGTGAGGGGGCGTTCGTCGCGCCGCCAGCGCTCTGCTGGTAGCTGGCCGTTTCGGCTGCCGCGAGCGCCGCCTGCGTGCGCGTGCGGCTCGTTGCCAGTTGGTCTAGTTGAGCCTGAAGGCTTGCCTTCTCCTTCTCAAGCTGCTGGCGGCGCTGTGCCCTCAACTCTTCGGGGCGGGTCGAGCCTGTGAGCGCCAGGGACTTCTCTATGTTTTCAGGGCGCAGGTCTTCGTCCACCTGTCGCATGCGCGCTTCCAACTCGCCCTGCTTCGCTTCTATGTCACGAAGCTGAGAGCGCAGCGCCTCTACGCTCTGCTGCGCGCTGGAAGTTTCCTGTGCGCGGACGCTCGCCGCTTCTCCAAAGCATACCAGCAGGAGAAGCGCCGCAAGGATTAGCTTTTTCATGCAAGCGCAATTCATAGATAGCCAAATATACTACTGAATCTCGCGCCTAGCACGCGGCGCGCGACCCATTTCTACGATTTTTCTCGCGTTAGTAGATAGAACAGGGTTTATTGTGTACGCCATTTTGTTGTTGATGAAGGAGAGATTGAGAGAGATGAACGTGCCTGTAACGCCGGACAATATTATGCAACTGGGCTTGGGCTTCTGGGCTTCAAAGACGCTGTTGAGCGCCGTTGAGCTTGGGCTTTTCACGGAGCTATCGAAGGGCGCTATGACTGCGGAGGCCGTAGGCGAGCGGCTCAATTTACATACGCGAAGCGTGCGCGACTTTCTGGATGCGCTCGTCTCGCTCAGCATGCTGGAGCGTGACGCGAACGGCTTCTACAGCAACACGCCGCAGACCGACACCTTTCTTGACCGGAACAAGCCCACGTACCTTGGCGGGATGCTTGAGATGGCGAACGCGCGGCTCTATCCGTTCTGGGGTTCGCTGACAGAGGCGCTGAAGACAGGGCGACCGCAGAACGAGGCTAAGAGCGGCGGCAATTTCTTCGAGGCTCTGTACGCAGACCCGCAGCGCCTTGAGGGTTTCCTGAGCGCCATGACGGGCCTGAGCCTAGGCGCGGCACGCGCCATCTCGGAAAAGTTTCCCTGGAGCGATTACAAATCTTTCATCGACATCGGCGGCGCGCAGGGCGGCGTGCCCGTGCAGTTAGCGCAATCGCACGCGCACCTGACCGGCGGGAGTTTCGACATCCCTTCGGTTGGCCCCGTCTTTGAAAAGTACGTTGCGAAGCATGGCCTCTCTGAACGCCTGCGCTTTTATCCAGGCGACTTCTTCAAAGACCCTATTCCTTCGGCGGACGTGCTGGTGATGGGACACATACTGCACGACTGGGACATGGAAGAGAAGCGCATGCTGCTCAGGAAAGCCTACGACGCGCTTCCAGAGGGCGGCGCTCTGATAGTCTTCGAGTCTCTGATTGACGACGAGCGGCGAGAGAACACGTTCGGCTTGTTGATGAGCCTGAACATGCTGATTGAGACGCCGGGCGGTTTTGACTACACGGGCGCGGACTGCTCCGGCTGGATGCGCGAGGCAGGATTTAGACAGACGCGCGTTGAGCACCTGATAGGGCCGGACTCCATGGTCATAGGAATTAAATAAGCAGGACAGTACCGCCTGCGGTAACGGGCGGGTCTTTAGCTAGAGTAGAGAACCGCCCGCTACCGCAGGCGGTACTGTCCTGTCATCCTGTCCATCCTGTTAATTCCCTTCTTCGCTTTATCTGAACTACCTCATAACACAAAGCCTTTGGTAAACTGCCTGGCGTAAACCCTGGAAGGCTCTGAGAGGAAGGAAACTCATAAGATGGCGAAGAAGCATACGCGCATGATCTACTTGAAAATCGCTCTTCTAGTCGCGCTGCTGGTGGCGGCGAGCACGCCTGTCGCTACTGTGACCAGCGCAGTGAATAAAAGTTCCGGCCTTGACGTGGCCGGTATGGACAAGGCCGTTAATCCCGGCGACGATTTCTTCGGCTATGCCAATGGAAGCTGGCTGAAGAAGACGGAGATTCCCAGCGACCGCTCAAGCTACGGCGTCTTTGACATGATTGCCATAGAGGCTAATAAGCGAACCTCAGACCTGATTAGGGAAGCGAGTAAAGCTTCCAACGACCCCGAAGCGCGAAAGGTCGGAGACTACTACGAAGCTTTCATGGACGAGAAGACCATAGAGCGCAAGGGTCTGATGCCGGTCAACGCAGAGCTTCGGCAGATAGCCGCAATCGCTAACAAGGCGTCGCTCGCAAGAATCCTTGGCAGCCAGATGCGCGCCGACGTTGACCCGCTCAACAACACGAATTTTTACACAGACCGCCTTTTCGGCTTGTGGGTTTCGCTCGACTTCAACAATCCCAGGCGCAACGTTCCATATCTTTTGCAGGGCGGGCTTGGGCTTCCTGACAGGGACAACTATCTTGGCACGGAGAAGGACGACCTTGAGCTTCAAACAAAATACAGAGAGCACATCGCCACGGTCTTGAAGCTCGCAAAGATAACGGATGCCGATGCGAAGGCGGCGCGCATCTACGACCTTGAACGAAAGATAGCCGAGGCTCACGTCAGCCGCACGGATTCTGCGGACGTTCACAAGGCCAATAATCCCTGGCGGCTGCGGGAGTTTTCCACGAAAGCGCCGGGGATGAACTGGACTAGCTATTTCAGGGCTGCGGGGCTGAGCGCTCAGCCCGTGATTATGGTTTGGCATCCCGCAGGGGTGAAGGGCATCTCCGCACTTGTGGGCAATCAACCCCTGAGCGTCTGGAAGGAGTACCTGATCTTCCACGCTATTGACCGCGCCTCGTTTCTACTGCCGAAGGCTTTCGCCGACGAGTCTTTCAAGTTCTACGGCACCACGCTCAACGGAGTGCCTAAACAGCGCGAGCGATGGAAGCGCGCGGTCAGTTCTACAAGCGGCGCGTTGGGCGATGCCGTCGGCAAGCTTTACGTCAGGCGTTACTTTCCGCCGGAGGCAAAGGCCGCGCTTCAGGCTATGGTCAAGAACATCATTGCAGCCTTCGGACGACGCATAGACAACCTGACGTGGATGTCTCCAACGACGCGCGCCAAGGCAAAGGCCAAGCTGGACACTTTGTACGTAGGCGTGGGCTATACAGACCACTGGCGAAATTACAACGGGCTGATGATTATACGCGGCGACGCGCTCGGCAACGCGCAGCGCTCGGAGCTATTCGATTATCAATGGAGCTTGTCGAAGCTCTCCAAGCCTGCGGACAAAACGGAGTGGTACATCACGCCTCAGACCGTGAACGCCTTGAACCTTCCCATACAGAACGCTCTGAACTTTCCTGCGGCCATCCTTGAGCCGCCCTTCTTTGATAAGGTGGCAGACCCGGTGGAGAATTACGGCAGCATAGGCGCTATCATAGGCCACGAGATAAGCCACAGCTTCGACGATCAGGGGAGCCAGTTCGACGCCGCAGGCAGGCTTCTGAACTGGTGGACTCCGCAAGACCTCAAGCACTTTCAGGAGGCTGCCGAGCGTCTCGCCGCGCAGTTCGATGCGTATGAACCTCTGCCGGGCATACACGTCAACGGCAAGCTGACACTGAGCGAGAACATAGCTGACGTGGCAGGATTAAGCGCCGCCTATGACGGCTATCGGGCCGCCTACAATGGAAAGCCCGCGCCGGATGCGGAAGGCTTCACTGGCGACCAGCGCTTCTTCATAGCCTATGCACAAAGCTGGCGCGGCAAACAACGTCCAGAGACTTTGAAGCTTCAGTTGATGACGGACGGCCACGCCCCGGACGAATTCAGGGCCGACACCGTGCGTAACATAGACGCCTGGTATCAAGCCTTCAACGTTCAGCCGGGCCGCAAGCTCTACCTTTCGCCCGAAGCGCGTGTAAGAGTCTGGTAAAAGAGAGTTGTTGTTATGCCTAGCTTGCGAGCGCGGGGTTTGAATCGCGGCGTGCGTATGCTCATACGCAGGAGCAGTTGGGGCACTGATGAGCAGTCGGTGGCGCGCAGGGCGCGGCGTCTGTTCGGCTCCACTCCCGTTTACCAGTGGCTTCGCACTCGCGGGATAAGACTGACGCGGGTTGAGACGGAAAAGGTGCGCGGCGAGTGGCTCGAAGTCGAAGAGCGTGAGCCTGGAGTGATTCTATATTTTCATGGCGGCGGTTATGTCTCCTGCTCGGCTGCTACGCACCGTCCCATCACTGCGGCGCTGGCGCGCCTGAGTCGTCGCAGAGTCTTCAGCCTGGATTACCGGCTGGCCCCTGAGCATCGCTATCCGGCGGCCCTGTCGGATGCGGTCGCGGCCTACGAGTGGTTGCTGGAACAGGAGGTGCCCGCGAATATGATTTCTCTGGCGGGCGATTCTGCGGGCGGAGGGCTTGTGCTTGCGACTCTTTTGCGCGCACGCGACATGAAACTGCCGCTTCCAACCAGCGCCGTCTGCTTCTCGCCCTGGACAGACCTTGCGGAAAAGGGAGAGTCCATGCGCTTTAATGACGGACGCTGCGCCATGTTTCGCTCGACCAACATAGACGAGTTCGCCTCGGCTTATCTGGGAGACGCTTCGCCGCTCGACGCTTATGCATCGCCCGCCTTCGCAGACCTCAAGGGATTGCCGCCCGTTCTGTTGCAGGTAGGCTCTACGGAGCTATTGCTGGATGATTCCCGTCGTGTGCACGAGAAGATTCAGGAGGCGAAAGGCGAAAGCCGCCTGGAAGTTTACGACGACGTGTTCCACTGCTGGCAGATGTTGGACGGCTTCCTGCCCGAAGCAAGAGCGGCGCTTAGGCAGGCGACCGCTTTTATCTCTGAGCACTCAAAGCCTGTCAGTCCGGCGTAAGACGAAACGCTCGCCGGGACTATGGTGTTAAGAATTCTACGAGCGGCTTTATCCTGACGCGGCAGTCTATGTAGCTTGCCACCTTGTTAGTGTCGATTTTGATAATCGCAAGCGGCGCGTAGCGATGCTCTATGCCGTGCGGCGACTGTGCAATAGCGTTGCCGTTGCTGTCCCTGGGCCACTCCACGTCGCCCGTGGCTGTGCGCGCGGGAATCAGCCAGTAGTCGCCCGTGCGATAAACTTCGCCCGTAGTCGTGCCAGCCGGAAACTGAACCTGCACTCCGTCTTCGAGCGAAATCCAGTCCGCTTCCCTAGTCGTAGCGACCTTCACCGCGCCGTCCATTTTAGCGTCGCCTTTGTGATCCCAGCGACGCAGAAACAAAGGAGTGTTTGCCGGAGGAGTAAACGGCGGCTGCTTGGTCGGAGCTTTTAAATGAACCGTCAAGTCCATGGGGTCGATTGAGCTAACTTGAAACAGTGGCGGGAGCGTGCCTTTCAAAATCATCGCATCATTAAAAATCTCCACCCAGTCGTCTTTCTTCAGTCCGCGACGAGTATCGCGGCCAAGATGCGCGAGCTTGACGGTTTCGTCGCCGTATCTGAGAACGGGGAAAATTACTGAGCCGTTTTCGCGCGACCACTTGAAGGTCGCTTCCTCCTTTTTACCGCCCTTGTGAATCTCTACGCGGTAAAGCTGGTTTTCAGCGCCGCGATAGCGCGCGTCCGGCGAGGTCAGGCAGGGATTACTCGCCTCGGCCCCCGTGGGAATCTTCGCCTGCGCCTTCAACTGCCCCGCGTGCGTCGCCTCGAACCTGCGAACCCAATCGTTCCAGTTGTTTACTATGTCCTCGCGTTTCGTAGTGTCATCTATCTTCGGCCCCGTTTCGCCGGGCTTTGCCGTCCACGTTTTAATCTGCCAGATAATCTTAGCCCTCGCCGCAGTGTCCGGCCCGCCGAGCGCCACTTCGCGCATCCGCTCGTCTTCCAGATACGTGACGAAGTGTTCCCAGACATCCAGATAAGCAAGATAAAAACCGTTCTGTTGAATGTTGTAGGCTTCCGGCACCGAGCTGTAATCATCATTCTCGCAGAGCAAGCCGCCGACATAATAACGCCCGTTGCTGACGAGGAAGTCTCCGTCTCTGAGCGGCAGCACGCCTGACTTGGTCAAACGGTCTTTGTCAGCCGGCGAGATTTTCAACAATTGCGGAGGAGGCGAGGTCTGATCCGTAACGCCCGTGAATATTTTAAAGCCCAGGTTGCTCGCGGGGCCGCCGAAAGGGCCTATCAGGTCTACTGCCAGCGCTCGCATGTAATGAAGAAGGATGGCGGCCTGCTCGTTCCAGTCCGAATCCAGTTGGACGCGTCCCTGCTGCATCAACACGCGCGTGTAATGCTTGAACGGGTCGAAGGTATTGCGAGTAAAATCGCCTTTCATCTTTTCCTCCTAAACTTAATGGCAGAATCAACTGGCGTAAATGATTCCGGCCTCCATCCCTGCCGGTGTGTATTCGTCCAGGCGTGCGCGAATGTTGGCGCGGCGCTGCGGCTGGTACAGGTCATGAAACGCGCCCATCTCCGATTCGTCCTCAGCGCCGCGCTTTATCTCTTCGGCGCAGTCTTCGGCTAGCTGGCAATAGGCGGGCGTGCCGTAGCGAGTGCTGTTAAAGAGCGGGCGCACGCGCAAAGCCTCGTGCATCTTTTTCTCCTCAAGCTCGGCCTCGCTCATCTGCTGCTCGTCATCTTCGGCTGCCGCAGCGATGACCAAATCCGGTTGACACTCGTAGCGGCGCGGCGTGCGCGACTCCGGCGCGACATAAGAGAAGCGCACGCAGCCCGGTTGTCGCCTTGCAACTCTCACCTTGGCGTTGAAGATGCAGTTTTCCGCAAGCTCAATCTCGTGCGCGTGTATCTCTCCTATGACGGTGGTGCGCGCTATGTTGAGGCGGACGTAGGCTATGGGCAGCGTGGACGATTCAATGGCGGACAACTCGTTGCTGGTCGCGTCCAGTATGCTGTCGCTAATATGCACGCGCACAGGCTCCGTCTTCACCTGGTCGGCCTCGACGCTGATTGGCCCAAGGATGCTGTGCTCTATGCGTATGCGTGCGCGTGTGTGATTGATGAAGAGGCTTGGCTCCGTGTGCTTAGGCTCGCAGTTGCCGTGAAGTTCCCAGCCAGGAACCAGCGTGCAGTGCCGTATAATCACGGAGCAGAGGTCGTCATCCTCGCCCGAAACATCTCTCTTAAATTTTTGATAAGCTTCTTCTACCTCATAAGCTCCCTGCACGGTCTCTTCCTGATAAGCCGAGACGCGCTCTTCGCCGTTTTTGAGGATTTGAATGCCGCGCCCCAGGATGGTTATGCCGTCCAGCGTAAAGCGGCTTCCCCGCGCGCCGCTCACGTTCAGAGCGTCCATGCCTTCCGTGTAATCCCACATGCGAATGATGGGACGCGTGCGAACGCTTGCGCGAAGCTGTAGGGTCTCGTCTTCTTTGAGCGTAATCTGCAAAGCCTCGCGCTCTACGTAAACCTCGCTGTCAGTGATTTCTATGACGGCGTTTCTGAGCCTCAAAATCTCTTTCTCGGCTGCGGCCTTCTGCTCATCCGTGGCGGCCTGAAGCTTTGCTGCCTGAGCTTTATCCTTATCCGTGAGCCATGCGTCCACCGCCTCCTGAATCGTCGGATAAATTTTAGCCCCGGCGTCGTGCGCGCGTTTATGCACTCTGTAGAGCGTGAACATTTCGGGCTGTGATAGCTGGCGCGGGTACTCGCCGCCGCCCATGTCCGCGCTGAAGCCGTAATAATAAGAGACCCTGACGCCCTTCTTCGGCGGTTGATAAGGCGGAAAGATTATTCGCCCGCGCTCCGTATCGACCAGCACATGATTCTCAGGAGCGCGATAACGCCATCCTTTCAGGTTCGCCGGAATTATAGCCTCGCGCGGAATCGGCTGCGGCGCGCCCTTCTTAGGCCAGTCCGGTGCCCAGATGGCAAGGCTCTGCGCCGCGCCGTTCTCATCCAAGCCGTAATAGTCGGCAGAAGCCCGGGTGTGCGTCTTGCCATCAATCACGCGGGTCTCTGCGAACGCGCGCAGGCTGATGGGCACGGGCAGGTTCACTTCTTCCGCTATGTGCGTCGCCTCGTCTTCGGCGCGCGGGTGATTGTAGAGTTGCAGGTCGTGGCCCATAGAACTGATGGTATAAGCATGAGCGCCCACGTCATCCATGCAGCGAGCCGGAGCCTGTGTGACCGAATATGCTTTCAGACGCCAAACGAAGATGCCCACGTCCGGCAGATTGAAAAGCCCGCGCATCCAGTGCGACGCGATGCGACGAACATCTATAGTGTGCGCCGAAGTGTCGAAGGGAGTATCAATCAAGTCCATCGCATGACCGTCTCGAATGTCCACGGTTTGGCCTTGAAGCGGTCGCAGGTGATTGACGTTCTGCGTCCAGCCCAGCAGCTTGTAGAATTCGACCGAGCGCGAAGGCCAACCCGCGACTTCACTCGCCAGCATCTCCAGCAGGGCCAGCGTCCCCTTTCGACGGCGGTTTCCTATGGTCGCGGCAACGTCACGACGTGGCACTAGGATTCGGTTTCGCGCAAGCGCCTGTGCCGTCATGGCAGCGACAGGCTCGCCCGCTTCATGCACGGAGCGATGCCCAATCAGGTCGCCAATATACGGCACGACCCAATCTTCGCAGGTCTCTATGAACCAGTTCTCGTAAAGCTGTGCGATGTCGTCTTCTATGATGTCAGCCTGCTCGTTTATGACGCGCAGCAGTGCGCGCAAGGGATAGCCTTGCTCGGCATCGCGCATGCGGTAAACGACGGGCAGTAAATCGTAGAGGCGATCAAGCGAGCGGGTCATCGCTTCACCTCCTTCAGATTCAGAATCAGAGTGTCGGGCACGTCGGGCAGAAGAATCGCAAGCTGCGCCGGGAGAATGTTTCTGCCCGGCGTCAGGGCTGCGCGCTTTCTATTTATTTGTGTGACTGTCTGGGCAAGCTCGACCGGAATGTATTGTCTTGGCTGCTTAACCTCTTCCTCCTGCTGGGATTGGTTGGAAGGCGGCGGGTTGTTTTTTGTATCCGACGATTCCGTGTCAAAGGCTTCGCTCTCTGAAATGCCGTGCAGAATATCCACGTCCACGTAGGCGACGCCCCTGACCTGCTGTATCGTGCTGATGACTTCGCTCAGGAAGACGGGTTGGCCCAACTCGCGCTGGTCGAAGCTGAACTTGTAAAGAAGCGCGGCGCGAACTTTCGGCTCGACGGCTTCCCATTGATAATCCGGCAGCAGGCTCACGTTGGCGCTAATGACGAGCGCCATCAACTCGCGCACGTCAATCTCGACAGACAGGAACGGGTCTCCGAACTGGCTGAACGCCAGCAGGAGATTTTTGTAGAGGTCGGAATGCTCGTCTATGGGGATGTCGTCTGTGCCCGCGATGGTGAGATGAACTAGCTGGCGATGACCGTCGGAGAGTCGCGCCGCGCTGGCCTTGCCTATGCCCGCGAAGGTGCGCGCAAAGTCTTCGTAGTCCTGCGTTGAGATGAGACGGTCGAGCGACTTCAAAGCGAGCGGCACGTTGCGGCGAGCCTGGTCGCGCGTCTCTTTATCCGCGCCGCCCGAAGCGCGCAAGGGATTGATGACCTCTTTGACGCCGAGCGGTCTTGTGGCGAGCAGGCTTATCTGCCCCGCCTTGACGTTTCCGCCCTGGCCTATGCCGTTGCGATAGACGGCGCGGACGTTCTCAGGCCCCGTTGGCAGCCGCGCGCCCTCCGTGCCTGTGCCGAAGACGAGAGTGGTTTTGGCGTCATCATCCGTGAGCGTGATGAAGTTGCGGTCATCCGGCTGAAGCCCTGCGATGCTGTCGGTCTCGTGCCATTCAATCTCGTTGACGTAGACGTGCAGCGTGCTGGCGATGCCTTCGGGCGTGGGCGCTGAGACGTAAGTCAGTGGCGGCTGCTTGAGCGTGAACTCTTGCAGAGGGCGGCTTGCGTCGCCGCTTCCCAGGACTTCGTCGCGCGTCTCGCCGTGCGTCGCCTTGACCACGTTGCCGTAGATGCTCACGGTGTCCCGCTTGTAAACATAAGCGAGGCTGTTGGCGAGGATGAACGTGCTGTGAACCTTCTCCTCGTAAAGCTGCAAGTTATAACTCTGCTCAACGTCCAGGAGCATCACAAGCTCGCTCGCTTTGACGCCGCTCGTTCCGACAACATCTGCGCGCTCGCCGGAAACGATTAACCAGCGCCCCGATTTCAAGCCGTCGTAGAGTCGTCCAAGCTCTATACGGTCGCCGCAAACGTCGTCGTCCATAGGCTCTTCGGCCAAAGCCAACGCTTCGCTCTGCGCGTAAATGACCGTGCGGCGTATAAGCTGAAACTCGGTCTCCTCTTGCGGGGTGCCGTTGAAAATTTGCAATTCGTTGTCGGGCTTGTATTGAATCCAGCGAGTATCCAACCGTATGTGCGTGGCCTGTCCCGTCATGCCGTAATCCGCTCTGGACATTTTTGGCGTCACATTCAGGGCCTTGTGAATAGAGAGGTCAGGGATTCCTGTCCACACGAAATTCGTATTCTTAGTGTCGGTGGCCTTTTCCATCTGGCTCGTATCAATGACAATCCAGCTATCCGGCACAATCTTTTCGTTGCTGCCCTCAATGTCTATGAACAGTTCGCTCTCGTGTTTCAGCGTGATGTTGTCCTTAGATCCCACGGGCACAGATTCGACAATCGGCCACTCGCCTGTCCTTATGATTCTTCCCGTTCCCTGTTCAATCTGTATTACTCGCCTGGGAGCATTGTTGCCGAAGAGAGACGCGGTCGTACGCATGGCATAAACCGTGACCGGCGCTGTAGGCGTGACGGTCGTGTTGGCCCACGCCTGATAAGCTGTATCGCCCAATCGCGGGTTAAAAGCCGTCAGCACTTGTGGCCGTAGGTCGCTCTCCTCGCCGAAGGATTTCACGACATCGCGCTCCAGGCGCGTGCTGTTGGCAGGCTGTAAGGAAGCCGGGCGCGAGAGCGGGCTGGCGAGATTTCTAAAAGCCTCAAAGGCGCTGGACGGCAGATTCACCTTACGCGTCGGCGGCGACTTTGGTTTAGCGGTCTCGTCTGCCGCCTCCACATACTCTGTTAATTCCGCTTCGAGTTTGCTGAGCCACTTCTGCGCCTGAGCGTCGCCGCTTATTTCAGGCATATCCTCCAGACTCTCTAAAACAGCCAATGCGGTCGTGACTCTCTGCACAGCCTGCGAGATTGCCGTATCACTAAGGACTCTGTTTAACTCTTCAACGATTTTATGGCTCAGCTCGCTTATGATTTTATTACCGGCCAGGCAGAACGCGCCCAGTTCTCTGTATCGCAGGATGAGAAAGAGAATGGCCGTCTTGAAGCCCGCCAAGTCAAGCTTCATTTGCAGCGTGACCTTGGTTCGATTATCCGCGAACTGCGGCTCTACGGACTCGACCTTGCGTATGGTGATTAATGGGGGATTTGGCAAGCCCGTAAGATTCGGGGTTGGAGTCGCGCCTGGAGTCCGCGCCGGGCTTTGGAACTGGAAGAGCAAAGGGTCGTTGGGCCTCAGTTTGGTTTCCGTGCCCTCGAAATAGATAGTCTTGATGAACTGAGCGGTGTAGGGAGTAATCTGCTGCGGGCGCGTCATTCTGGGCTTGATGACGTTCCACTCTTTGCGCGCGGGCAGAGGGTCTGAGGTCTCGAAGGATTGCGGCAGTTCGCCGCCTGAGACGGGAACGCTCTGCGCGCGTGCGCCTGCGGCTATCTCAATCGGCTCGCTTTTATCATCCAGCGTGTATGCCAGGTAGACGCTCGCGGCCACGCCCGGCTTGAGCTTGTAGCCCACGAGCCGCGCCAACTCTAAAATCGAGCGGCGCTCGGTGGCGGTTCTCAGGTAGCCCTCGTTGGCTATGCGTTCCTGGTAAAAGGTGAGCACGTCTGCGACCACTGCCCACGCGTCGAGCAAGGCAATCGCGGGGTCGTCCGCATCACGCGTCTTCAAATTTTGGAGAGGATAAGATTTGATGGTGCCTAGCAGGCCCTCGTCAAAGAGCGATGGAAGCTCAAGCGCAAGATTAGAGAGCCGCGCTTTCATCGTCTCAAGAAACTGCGCGTGCGTGCCCACGCGATAACGTATCGCGCTCAGGCCCGGACGATTCGCCGTCTGCGACGGTGTACTTCGCTTTGTGCCTTCGCAACAACCGCAACGATTTTCCATCTCACATCTCCCGCGAAGCGCTAAGCACGTTGAAGCTCGCAGTGCTTCGCGCTCTTAGCTTGGACTTCATCTTCCGCCCGTCATCTTAAAAGTCAGCTTGCCGTGTTCTGGAAAGCTAGGGTCACGGTCTAGGCGCGCAATCTCCATGGTGCCTAGCGGCAGCACGCCCGACTCAATCTCTCCGCTCGGTTCATTGAAGCTGCGTTGCAGCACGCTGACCGTCACGCTTCTGACGCCTTCAACTGCCTGCGCTGTTGCGACGAGTTGGCTGAGGTGAATGCCGCCGCCGAAGGTCAGGTTGTCGGGGTGAAAGAACCCGCGCTTGCCGCCGGGAAGCGCATGAGTGCTGAAGGCATCCATGAGCGCGGCCTCTACGTGGCCCGCCTGGTAATGAGGCTCGACGCAGACTTCCAATTTGATTTCAAGCGGAACGTAGCTGGCGGGCGCAACCGACAGGTCATGCCCCATGCGACGATAAGGATAAAGCTGGCCCTCTATGGATTTCAGAAGCTCTTCGGCGACCTCTTCCGTGCCGCGCGGGTCAACGGCCACGCGCGCCTCGTACCAGCTTCCTGTCCAGCGCAACTCTCCTGCGGCCCTCTGCAATCTGTTGCTGCGCTCGGCCAGTCGCGCATAATCATCTGCGGTGATGGCTCGCTGTAGCTGCTTGCGTATAGCGCCTGCCGCCTTGAGCTTTACTTCCGCGACAGGCTCAGGCTCCGTGCCGCCCCGTGCGGGCAGAGGGTTGCGCGGCTGAAGCCGGACGCCGCTCGATTCATTGTTGCGAAAGATTAGATACGTGATGGTATCTGCGCCGACGTTTCCCGCTCTTCCCTGGCCCACACGGTACATGGCCTCGAAACTCATGCAGGCTTCAGGCATGCGCCCAAGGTCGCCGTCGCCAAAACGCAGGTGAGCGTGACCTTCATCATCCATCTCGGCTACAAAGTGGCGGTCTGTGCTCTGGCTGCCGAGCAGGTCGCCACGCGCCTGCCACTGCCACCTTGAATTATTCGGATTAATGTCTTCGGGCAATGCGGCCCGCGCAGACTCCTGCTCGGCCTCGCTCAACTCTGTGCAGACTCCTGGCAAGCCGGTCAGTCGTATGATTTGCGGCAGCGCAAGGTGCGCGTCCTGAACGAGCGTTGCCGAAGCGGAAAGGCTCGCGTCGAGCGGCTGGCTGAAGGTAAGCGGCGCTTCTCTCAGCACAGGCTGAAACTTGCCCGGCACCTTGGTCATCTCGACCGAGCCGCATTCACACTCTCCGGTGGTCGTCTTCAAAGGAACCTGGCCCAGAGGCTCTGGCGGGTAAATCGTCCTGCCGTGGTCAACGAGTATGACGTTGCCGCGAGCGACGCTGATGTTCTCTTTAAGCTTGCAGTCGGGCGCGGGCAGCACCGCAGAGATGCAGAGCGGGAAAGGCAGCGCGTCTTCTTCCGCCCATTCAATTTCTACTACGGGCTGGTCGTCTATGATGTCTACGCCCGGCTCAACCTTCGTCAAGCGAACGGCGTGACGGTGCGAGGGGTCGCGGTCTGCTTCGTTGCCCGTCTTTGCTCCAAGGACTTCTTCGAAGATGAGAAGGTCGCCCACGGCCAGATGCAGCTCTCTCTTTCGCTCGCCGGGCGGCGTATCTTCCGTTGGTGGCTTCGGGCGCTCGTCCTTCGGAGGCTTCGGATACGCTTTCTCGTACTGTTCATAATCCGGGTTGGGGTCGTAGCCCGGGGGCGGCTCCTCCTGCACCCAGGCGTCTGTGAGCGTTGCGCGTGTAGCGCCGCGCGCAAGACAACATTCGGCATCGCCCCAGGTGTAAAAGCGTATCTCGCTGTGCGCCCTGTAAAGCTGAATCGAACGCACGCCCTTTTCAACCAGAGGCTCGAAAACATCGTAGTGGCTGGCGGGGATGTTAAATTGCTTGAAGGCTTCCGCCGTCAGGGCGTTTGACGGTGCGCGCTCTAATTCACGCGAGCCTGTGATGAAGTAGGCGTTCTTCGGGTCAAGCTTGTAATCGCCGTCCGTTTCTATAAAGAGAAAGGCGCGCGAGTTGCAGCCTTCGTGCATTTGATAATCTACGAGGCGCGCGTGACGGCGCACGGAGATTCTCAGGCGCGCCGTGTCAAGATAAGCTTCCGTCGCCACCGCGTCCTGGTAGTAGCTGAGGTAATCGCCGACGTAGGCCATAAGCTCTACGAGCGTGATGCCTATGTCCGGTATGTGTCGCTCGCGCCAGTCGGGCATCACCAGCGCGAGGCGATCCAGCATCAACTGGCGGAAGCTTGAGTAATCTTTCGCCAGATAATTAATCTCGGTCGCGCTTTCAGGCTCGGGCGGGCACGTCTCTTCCGTCTTGCAATCCAGGTCGCTTGGGCAATCAACCTTAAAGCTGAAATCAACGCAGGAGTATCGCGGGTCGAAATCTTTAAGAGGCTTATCTGTCGGTCGACCATTTTCAGATTCGACCAAGCAAAGCGTGTAGGTGGAAAAATCGCCGTACTTGTCTAGCTCTACGTGAAGACACTCGCCGAGTTCGGGGTCGTCGTCTTCCGTTGCGGGCTTGGCGGATATGACCTGTATGTCGCGTACGCGGCGGCCACCCTTTATGACCACGTTCGACTCGTTAATATATTCGGGCACGTCTCCGAACAGGTGAACGCAGAGCGTCTTCTGTTTCGGGCCGACGCTCACGTAGTCTATTCCGTTCAGGTTGCGCTCTCGCGCTTTGGCGCGCCGCCTCTCGTCGCGGCAGTTCAAAGGAGTATCGTTCATCACACGTCTCCACGAACAAAGGTGTCTGTGCGCTGCTCGCTTGTGCTTCGAACTTCGTATTGCAGCACTACCCTCAGCACGGCCCCATCCGATTCGACCTCCAACTGCTGTACGTCAATCAGGTCGCCCAGCCATTGCTCAAGCGCGGCGTGCGTAGTGTATTGAAGCGACGCGGCAATCTCTGGACTGTTCGGAGCAAAGACCATCTGCAAGAGTCCGCTTCCGAATTCCGGTCGATTGACGCGCTCGCCGGGGCTTGTAAAGAGCAGTTGCTCTATCATGTCGCGTATGTGGTCATAGGTGTCCGTAGTCGCCGTGCGGCCACGCGCGCTCAGGTGAAATGGAAAGTCTATGTTCATTTTTCGCCTCACATGCCAATGGCTCTGGTCTGCGTCACTGTAATCATCAAAGGCGTGCCCGACGGAGTGCACACGGCCTGGCTATCCATCAGAAGCAAAGGCACTCCGTTAGAGAGAAGCTTTGTGGCGGAACTGACGAACTGTGCGGAGACGCACGGGCCGTTGCCTGCGGTCGGCGGCGGCAGCGCGCAGCCCGCGACGACATAAGGGCTACTAAACGTGACAGTCGGCTGCCCGCTTACCAGAACGCGCGGGTTCGGTGTAGTCGGCTGAGCCTGCCCGCCATGCGCGCACATGACTGTCGCGCCTACGTGCAGCAAAGTTCCGGGCATTACGGTTTTCTCCTTTCAAGATGAAGAGCGCGCGGGCGCTCTGCTCTTATTAAAGAGTCACGGTCAGAGCGCCCTGGTTGATAATCGTCAGGCCGTTAATCTCGATTTTGGGCGCGATAATCCTGATGCCGTCCGTGCCTACGATGATGGTCGAAGCGCCGCTCTTGAGCATGATGCCGCCCGTAGGCGGGGGCATGTCGCTCAACATGATTGAATTCTGTGCAGCCGTTTGCACAAGGATGTTCGGGTTGGCCGGAATACCCGCCAGAGCCAGTGCAGGAACTTCCGCCACAATGCCCCAGAAGCATCCCGTCCAGATTGGATAATCCGAGTCGCCCTGCTCGAACTCTATCCAGACGCCAGAGCCTATCTGCGGCACCATGTAAACGCCCATCTGCTTACCGGCTATAGGCAGGCAGGGCATGGCCCAGCTTGAAGGCACAAGTCCCAACACGTCCGGCACGATTGCCTGAATGCGCCCGCGCTGTTCCGGGTCAATGTTATTGAAGACGGTCGCGCGATATTTGCCGTAATACCTGTCACCGTTATTCGTCTCGTTCATCTCGCTCATGGAATCACCTTTGGAATCGTAGAGATTAATCCGTTACGACTGAGCTTGAAGCTCTGCTTGTACTCGCCGCGCTTGATTGTGTGCGTGACGCTCGTGACGTAATGCAGGCCGTCGAAGGCTGGCCCCGCGCCGCGCACGCCCACCAGTTGACGCGCTTTCAGAATGCGCCCGTAACGCAGCACGTCCAGGCTCCCTTCGCCTTTGACCGCCTCAGCCATCTTCGCTGCCTTCGCCAGTCCTATCATGATGGCCTGCGCCGGAGTACGCTTCGCCAGGTTATCGCTCACGGGCGTCAGGTGAGTCGGTATCGGCGGAATCAGTCCGAGCGGCGGATTCAAAGGCGTAATCGGCGGAAGCGGTATCACCAGTGGCACCTTCGTCTGCTCGTTGTAGATGTAGACCGTAGGGATGCCGTGCTGGTTATTGTCGAAGGTGAAGGACAACGACTCGACGTTCGTGTGCGCGTCCATGTTGATGTTCAGGGCTGGCTGCGGTATGCCGATTTTAATCTGCGGCCCCCAGTAGGCTTTGTTCATGCCGGGCACAGGCCCAGGCTCCAGATAAAAGACGTAGCCCACGCGCGCCGCCAGCCGGTTGATGTATTGCAGGTCTGTGCCCTTGTGCGACGGAATCTGAGTCGTGGGGATGATGACATCTATCAACACGCTCGGAATTATCATCGGTATGATTCCCAGAAAAGCGTATTTCAGGAGTATCAAAGCCACGCGCCCTTCCATGGGAACCGCCGGATAAGGAAAGCCGCTAAAATCCACCTTATCCATCATGACCGTCAGGTCTTCGCCCGTCAGCGTCAGCGTCGCGTGGCCCGCGTCCGCGCCCGGAGATATCTGGTGATTCGTCACCATGCCGTCCATTAAAACGTTGGGCGTGCCGTTCAAGGTGACGACGATGACGACGCGAAGCACAGGGATGGGGCTTCCGCCCGTGACAAGGAAAAGCGTGTGAAGCGGCGAGCGCTTTGAGAGCGTGAATGTCAGTTGAAAGCCGCTCTTGCCGACATCGTTCGTCGTCACAGTGACGCTGGTCAGCGCATCCAGCACAGACTGCGGCACCGGCACGGGCACGAGCGGCCCCATCATCAATGTCAGGTGGACTCCTTTAAGCATTTGGCATACCTGGAATGCCTTCCGGCAAGGTTATGCGAAGGTGTCTGCCTATCGTCTCCGTCAATTCGTCCGGCCTCATCGCTCTGTTCGCATCACACACGCGCCAGAACTGTTCCGGGTCGCCAAGGTAACGCGCAGTGATGTTGTCCAGACGCTCGCCCTGCGTCACCACATGCTCTTGCAGCAGGGCGAACCTGTAGGGCTGTGGAACGAAGCGGCGGCGCAGGTAGATGACGGTCTTGCCTGCGGGCGTCTCCAGCGTCAGGGTCTCAATGCCGTAGTAACGGCTGTTCATTGGAAAGTTAGCTAAGCTCATGGAATCCTCGTCAGTCCGAGCGCTCCCAGCGCGCCCGTCTGCATCATCGCGGCCAGTTGCTCCTTCTGCCGCAGGTAAGCCATAAACAGGTTGCCGCCCTTGTGCTGGAAGCCCAGGTCGTAGGGGCTTAAGACTCTGAGGCCCAAACTGACCTTGGCCCTCATGGGGTTGAGCGTGATGTCGAACGCCTCTTCCGTGATGCTCAACTCCGTCAGGCGCACGGGCACGATTCGCGTCTTGCTCCAGACAAAAAGCGTGAGCGCCGTTTCCATGGGCGCAATCTCCAGAGTCCCCGACTGGGCCAGGCTGTTGTTCGATTGAAGCTGGTCGCTCGTCGGATAAATAATCGTTTCCAGGGCCGCAAGCTGCGGGGCTATGCCGAACTCGACCGTTACTCGATTCTCCTTCGGGAATTCCAGTTGGTCTGTAGCATCAATCTCTGCCTCGACCTTTATGGTCTCTACGGGCGGCCCCTTGATTCTGAGAGCCTCGGAGCGGTCTGCTTCGGCCCCGCCAACGCTCTGCACTTGAAAGCTGCGGCTGAGCGTGTCCGGGTTGTACTGCAAGATGATGATGCGACGGACGGCGCTCGTCACAGGGTCAATCAGCACCAATCCGCCTTTGAGTATGCGCGGCGTACGCGGAAACGTAGACATCTTTTTCCCTCTGTCTCTCTATTGCCTGAAGTTTAAGGCTGACCCGTCCTGAAGAATCGCACCAGAACCCTTCGGTCACGAGGATTGCTCTTACTTTCAGCACCGGCTGAGCCGCAACTGACAAGACCCGTACGCACCTGACGGCACTCGCTGCGTAAATCCTTTTCCGGCGCATCCGTCAAACGGCTGGCGTCTGTCCCCAGTTGTTTAGCAAGCCACTCAACACGTCTCTGCCCCAGCGCGTAGTTGTACTCTGTATCGCCCTCAATCGAGCACATGCCTATCAACTGCACCTTCAAGGTCGGGTCGCTGCGAAGCGCTTGGGCTATCTGCGGCAGATTGCTCTTGCCTTCATCGGTCAGCACGTTAACGCCCGTCTGCCCGGGCTGCGGCCTGTCGTGCTGGAAAAAGATTTCGACGGACGCGGGCGCTGGCGCGGCTGTAGGCTTGGGAGTCACAGGCCCCTTGTCCTCTGTCTTTTTCGTAGAAGGCAGAACGCACTTGTTGATTTCCGGCACAAATGGCGGCAGACAGCAATGGCCATCCAGAGTCTTCTGCTGCGGCAAGCAGATTTCAAGCGTAGGAATCGTTGAGCTTTTCACGCACTTGCCGTCCAGTATGGCTTCGTCTTCCTTGCAGCAACGCAAGTCTTTGAAAGCTATGCGCCACGGGGGGCAACAATTCTCTGCGCTCTGGATACCGAGACAGCACAGCCCCTTGAACTCTTTGGCCGTGCCCGGCTTGAATCCTGGGAACAGTCCGCAATTGCCCAGGCCCTCGCCGCCCTTTTTAAATATGTCGCCGGGCTTGGGCCAATCCTTGGGATTGAGCGGTATCGTGGGCGTGTCTTTCGGCAGAGGTGACGGCACCGGAAGGCCCTCGCACTTCATATGCGGCTTCCCGTCCTTCCAAATAAAGTGACACATGGGCGGTAGAGGCGTCTCCTTCGGCGGCCCCTGTCGCCGCAAGGCCGGTTGAGCAGGAGCAAGATGCGGCGTCTCTCCGCTCAAGACCTGCTGAGCAGCATAGTCGGCGGCAGCTTCACTGGGGTCTGTAGTTGTTCCGACCTTTAGACGCGCGGCTGGTGCGCCCGCTCCGCCCTGGCTTTGCTGCAACACATGCGACAGCTCGTGCGCCAGAAGCTTCTGGCCTTCGAAAGTGTGCGGCGCATATTGGCCGCCCGCAAAGACCACATCGCGCCCGACCGTGTAGGCCAACGCGTTGACCGCCTGTGCGGACTCCGCAGCCTTCGCTCCAGTGTGAACACGCACCTGGCTGAAGTCGTGCCCGAAGCGCGGCTCGAAGAAAGAGCGAGTTGCGGCGTCCAATGGCTGGCCCGAAGAGCGCAGGACTTCATGAACAACGCCCGGCACTTCGTCAAAGCCATCTGCGCTTGTAGCTGTGCGCTGCAACTGGTCGTAAGCCTTCTCTTTCTGGCAGGACTCACACTCGCCGCCCGCGACCGTGTGAGTGCCACACGCGCACTTGCGCTGAAGGATGCCCGCCAACGCTGGAGCATTCTGTGAATCCGGTTTCACTTTGACTTGGACTTTGCCGCTCATTATCTCACTCGACCATCCATGTCGTCATAAGCCAAAAACTGAGCCGACGGAGCGCAGGCCGCGTTCCGCCGCTTTTACCGCGCCGAACGCCGCATTTTTAAGAGCCGCCGCCGCCGCGCCCGCCTGTAGCGTAGCCAGCCACGCGGGACAGCCCGTGCCTACGCAGAACTCCACTTCACCCTTCAATTTTCTTATCTCGTCAAAGACATCATTGCTCAGAGCCTTGACACAGCCGCTACTGACGGCATCCTTGGGATTGCCGCCGTGAAGATAGAAGCCGTCGCGCTTGACCATCTTGCCTCCGGCTCCCTTCACCATCGCAGAGCCTTCAATCTTGATGCGCTTTGGCCCCCAGCAATCCTGCGGCGTGAAGCACATCTGCTTCGGGTTAGCTGTCGTAGGGCAAGGCACGTTGCAGTAATGAGCGCCAGAGCATGGCGAAGGGTCTGTGCTGGTAATCTCCTGATATCCCTTGCCGATTGCATTGGCACCGCAGACGCCGCCCTGTAGCTTGGAGACCGTAGGCTGAGTAACTTCAGGATGCATCTTGTAGCTGCCGTCCGGTATGGGGCCTTCACCCGGCTCGTCCACTCCATGCCCCGGATGGCCCGAAACAGACGACGAGGTAAAGATAATCTTCTTAGCCTGCACGACCGTGATGGTGCCCGACTGGCCGCCGCTATAAGCCACCAGGTCGTCCTTGTCCCTGTGAAGCATCGTTCCCGTTGACTTCAAAGCGACGCGCGGGCGCTGTCCGTTTAAGACAGCCTGAGCGGCAGCGTCCGCTTCCCTCTCCGTAGGATGGTCGCTCTCCGTAATAGCGCTCGGCTGAACACCCGCGACGCCCTCGCTCTGCTGCACCACATGCGCCAACTCGTGCGCCAGCAATCGCCGTCCGCCTCTGTTGTACTGCCCTGCCCCGAACACTACGTTTGTGCCCACCGTGTACGCACGGGCATTCACAGCCCGCGCAGACTCCGCAGCCTTTGCATCCGTATGAACTCTCACCTGCGAGAAGTCGTGGTCAAAGCGCGACTCCATAAAAGCGCGCGTCTCGGAATCAAGCGGTCGTCCCTGTGAGCGCAGCACTTCATGGACAATCGACGGCACTTCATTGACTGCCCCGGCGCTGGTTGCAGAGCGTTGCAATAGACCGGAAGCCTTCTCTTTCTCACACGCCGCGCACTCGCCGCCCGCGACCGTGTGAGTTCCGCACGCGCACTTGCGCTGAAGAATCCCTCTTTGCGGGGGGGCGT
>JACVRN010000173.1 GCA_014534425.1 Pyrinomonadaceae bacterium | reverse complement strand
GTTTTAGTCCGGTCAGCACCCGATTCGTCTCCGAAGAGACGAGCCGTTGCGCCTCGTAAGCGCAGTGCCCTTAGGTTTTTGTTGTGGTGGCTTTCCTCCACCGCCGGTTACGAATCCCGGCAACGAGGCTTAAGAACTCGAAAGTTCCTAAGCGACTTTCAGCACTTCCTTCGGTGGTTCCTTTCCGAAGGAGCGCCGCCTGTTTTTATCCAGGCGGCCCTGGGAAGATTTTTCAACCCTCCCGTGGCTTAAGCCTTTCGGCTTCGACGCGAGGCGTCAATAGAAGCAACTAAATCCGCCTGTCGCTTCTCTCAAGTGGCGCGTCGCCACGCCGCTCGCCGATCCTCGCATCGGTCGCAAGGCCCGTAAGCACCTGCAACGTGCGGAGGGTTATACGCGTGACTCTTCTGCGAGTCAAGCAGAAAATACTTTAACTATCGCCCGCTTTTTCCACAACGCCTGTGGAAAAAGTTGTGGAAAACTCTCTAACTTATGACAGGCAAGCTTCTAACTTTTTTGTTGCGCGCGTCGATTTTTTTTCTTCGCGCATGATGATTCGAGTTGCTTTTCTGTTGACGCCCGCGCCTTGTCCATTCGCGTATTAAAATTTCCAACTCCGCGCCGTCGCCGCGCGGGTCAACCAGAGTGAGCCAGAGCGGCAGGGGCAGCCAAGCCCACTCTGCGCCGTAAACTTCCCTGTTCAATTCTTCCACGCGATGCTCAGCGCGGGCCTGTAAAGAGTCGGGCGGCAGGTCTTCCCAGTTGGCGTAGCAGGCGTGCTGAATACAGGGCGCGGGCTTCGCGCGGCGATGCACCAGACAGCCCAGGCGCGGGACGTAAAGAGGGCACGCGAAGGTCTGCGAGAAAGTATCGCCCGAAGCTCTTAAAGAATATCGCCTGACCGCCTGCCTGGCGCGAAGATAAAGAGCGCGCTTTTCATCTTCCGAGAGTCTGGGCGTGCGCTCTATGGTCTCGCGTATGGCTACAGCTTCGAGCCTTGTGATGTGGACGTTGACGAAATGAGCGTCCAGGCAGCAAGCGCCGGGCGTTCGGCATGTGCGGCAATCCTCAGCCGCGTGCTCGTAGGCGCGGCGTATGCTCGTTTGATAAGAGGTCTTGAGGCGCTGCAACTTCGTGAGCGCAGCCGCCTCCGTTGAACGGCTCATAAGCTCTTTTCGTAGAGCGCCAGGAACTCCACGTTTCCGTCCGCTCCCTTGATAGGCGAAGTGATAAGCCCGCGCACGCGAAGCCCGGAAGCTTCTGCGGCGCGATTGACTTCTTCTATCACGCGCGCGTGCTTTTCGGGGTCGCCGACGATGCCGCCACGGCCAACTTCACCACGTCCAACTTCAAACTGCGGTTTGATGAGCGTAATGAATCGCCCAAACTCAGTCAACAGGGGAACAATCGCCGGAATGACCTTGGTGGCGGAGATAAACGAAACGTCCATCACCGCAAGCTCAAACTTTTCGGAGAAATCTTCCGGCACCAAGTAACGCGCATTCACGTTCTCTCTGGCCTCGACCCTTTCGTCCTGCCTGATGCGCCAGTCCAACTGGTTGTGGCCCACGTCTATTGCCACGACGCGACGCGCGCCGTGCTGCAAGAGACAATCGGTGAAGCCGCCCGTGGAGGCACCCACGTCCAGGCACACAAGGCCGCGCACGTCTAGATGAAACTCTCTGAGCGCCGCTTCGAGTTTCAGTCCCCCGCGCCCCACGTAGCGCGACGCGGCATTATCTGCGCCCTTAATGCGAATCGACACGTCCGGCAGAAAACTCTCCGAAGACTTCTCTACGCGCTGGTCATTGACCAACACCACGCCAGCCATCACGAGCGCCTGCGCCTTCGTGCGCGTAGGAGCAAGCCCGCGCTCCACCATCAACCTGTCTATGCGCTCGCGCTTCATCTTCACGGACACTTTATAGCAGATTTTCCAGGCGCAGAAAGAGAGGCGAAAGAGTTAAGCCCACGGTGTTGAGCCGTGGGCTTGATTCACGTCTAACTTTAAGAGCGCCCTCGCGGAACGCGTATTACGCGAGACGGTCGGCTTATGGTCGCTGCGGCCTGCCTTCAAAGATTTCGCGGATGCGATTTATCTGTTCGCTGGCGCGCTCTATGCGGCGCGGGATGTCAACCGGGTCTTCGCTGCGGTCGCGCACTCTACGCTCGCGTCTCTGCGCGCGAGGAGTCGGGGCCGTGTCGCCCTCTTCATCCTCAACGGTCGTGCGCTTCTTCTCGCGCGTTGCGGGAGCGGGCGCAGAAGTAGTCGTGGTCTTTGCCTTATCTTCCTTATCGTCGTCGCTCTTTTCCTTAGAGCTTTCCTTTGCATCCTTAGAATCTTCAGACGTAGCGCTCTTGGCATTGTCGTCAACGGTCGTCGTCTCTTCGGTCTTCACTTCCGGCAAAGTCGGATCCTGTGCCTGCTCGTCACCCTGCGGAGTCTGGGCGGCGGCAGCCGTGTGCGCGTCGTTGACTACGGGCGCGGGCTGCGCTTGGGGCTGAGGCTGAGCCACTACCGGAGCAGCAGCGTTTCTCTGCATGTAGCGGTAGCGCGCAATCCCCAAGCCAGCCGCGAGGCCAAGTCCTACGGCGGCCATGACTATGAGCGAGAGAAAGGCCGAGCGTTTGTAGAAGGGGGCGCGTCTTGCGGGTTGCGGGTATTTAAAAACGTGTGCGGTATCGGTCTGCGTGATGGGCACAACGGGACGCGCCGAAAGCAGCGTCTCTTCGGCGTCGAAGTGAGGCGTCTCCGGCTCGAAAGGGATTACGATTTTTCTTCTCTCTTCCATCTTTTTCTAATTCTCTTTTCAATAATGGGCGCTCGTCCAGCAGCGCCCATTGTTATAAATCAGTCATGAATTCCGGTTGCAAACCTGAGACCATTCCCTCTATGACTCGTGCCGAAAGTCCGCTTTCCCTCAGAAAAACCGGCCTGGGGGCCGTGAATTTAGATGCCGGTTGTAGCCCGAAAGTCACCTGCCATCTGGCCCCTAATAGAACGATCTCGTATAGCAGACTTACATTCTCGCGCGCACGCCGAAGGTGCGCTTTCTGTTATTTCCCGATGCTGATTTACTTTTTCCTTCCACCACTTTTGCGCGTATACTCGCCACTCTATGAGCCTTTCACTAATCCCCTGATGCTTTAAGAGGTGCGAAGAAGATGGCACAGATTGCACGTTCCCCGCTCGCCTGGCTTTTAGCGCTCTGCCTGTTCCTGGTCGCAGCCGAAGCTTTGCGCGCGCAGGAAGACCTTGCGGGCGGAGCCAACCGCGAGGACATAGCTGGCGGCGCGGCAGAGGACGACGAGCGCCCGTCCAATCCTCCTGTAAGCTCCAGGTCAAAGCCCAAACAGCCGAAACCTAAGACGACCACGAAGACGACGCCGAAAGTTGACGTGAGCGAGCAGGTGGAGGACGCGCTGCAAGAAGGGAACATGGCGCGCGACGCCAGGAATTACGCGGAAGCCGAAAGCAAGTACCGGCAGGCTATGAAGCTCAATGCGAAAGAGTCGCGCGCCTACGAAGGATTGGGCAACGTTTATTTCGACCAGAAAAAGTTTGCGGAGGCTGTCGAGCAGTACAAGAGGGCTGTTGCGCTCAAGCCCGACGATGCCCGTCTTCATCTTGCGCTTGGCAAAGCTTACGCCCGCTCAGGGCAATTGGAGCAGAGCATGCAGGCTTTGCAGCAGGCCGCAAAGCTCAAACCCGACCTAGCCGAAGCCTACTTCGGCATGGGACGCATCCATTCGATTCAGGGACAACTGATGAAGGCTGCGGAATACTATCAAACGGCTATACGCTATCGCAGAGACTTCGTCGCCGCCTACAACAATCTGGGCCTCACCTATCGCCGCCTGCGCCGCTTTCGTGACGCAGTAGAGCCGCTCAAGCAGGCCATCAACTACGACCGCAACTTCGCTCCGGCCCATTTCAATCTGGCACTGGTCTACAACGCTCTAGGAGAACGCGACGCGGCGCAGGAACAGCTTCGCATTCTTCGCACGCTGGACGCTCAAAGAGCAGACCGCGCCGCCGCCATGATGGCGAATCGAAGAGGGCGCGGACAATAAGACGAGTAGCAGCAACCCATCTAAAATATTTGCTCAAGGAGCTATTAAAAGAATGCACAGGTCTCTCATCTTAGCCGTCCTCTTTCTCTTCGGTTCAATACTGGCCGCAGCCGAGCCTTCCGCGCAGAACGATGGCATGGCGCGTCTTCTCAGGTTCCCGGACATACGCGGCAATCTTATAGCCTTCGTCTACGCAGGCGACATCTGGACTGTGCCCAGCCAGGGCGGCACTGCGCGCAGGCTCACCTCGCATCCGGGCATTGAACTCTTTCCGAAGATTTCGCCCGACGGACGATGGATAGCTTTCTCAGGCGAGTACAACGGCACGCGTCAGGTCTTCGTCATCTCTACCGAAGGCGGCGAGCCGCGACAGCTTACCTACTACAACGATGTCGGCCCGCTTCCTCCGCGCGGCGGGTGGGACAACACTGTGATGGGTTGGACGCCGGATGGACGAAACGTGCTCTTTCGCTCGAACCGCGTAGCGCAAAGCAATCGTCTCAGCCGCCCTTATCTCATCTCAGTTGACGGCGGCACGGAACAGCCGCTTGCGATTACGGAGAGCGGGAGCGCGAGTTTTTCGCCGGACGGAAGCAGGCTAGCCTTCACGCCCATCACTAACGAGTTTCGCGGGTGGAAGCGCTATCGCGGAGGGCAATCGCCGGACGTTTGGATTTACGACCTTCAGAGCAACACCTCGGAACAGATTACCAACACACGCGCGCAGGACATGGTGCCCGTCTGGTTGGGCGACACAATTTATTACCTCTCGGACAGAGATTGGACTATGAATCTCTTCGCCTACAACACGCGCACGAAGAAGACCCGGAAGGTGACGAACCACTCGGACTATGACGTGCTGTGGCCTAGCGGCTCAGGCGACGAGTTGGTCTACGAAGCTGGCGGTTACATCTACCGCCTGAACGGCGGCAAAGAAGAACGCGTGCCAATCAAAGTCTACGGCGACTTCGCGGACACTGTTCCTTACTTTAAGAACGTCAGGCAGAACATAGAATCCTTCTCGCTTTCTCCGACGGGCGTGCGTGCGCTGTTTGCCGCGCGCGGGGACATCTTCACGGCACCTGCCAAAGAGGGCGAGGTGCGAAACCTGACGGACTCGCAGGGCGTGCGCGAGTTGTCGCCCGCGTGGTCGCCGGACGGAAGGTGGGTCGCGTATCTGAGCGACCGTTCCGGCGAGTATGAAATCTACGTTCGCCAAAGCGACGGCGCAGGGACAGAGCGCCGCGTGACTACGGACGGAGACATCTGGCGCTTTCCTCTTCAATGGTCGCCCGACAGCACCATGATTGCTTACGGCGACAAGCGACAGCGCCTGCGCTATGTGAACATTGCGACGGGCGCAACCGTAGACGTTGACCGCTCGACTACGAACGACATCACGAGTTACACATGGTCGCCCGACAGCCGTTGGATAGCCTACACGAAACTGGGCGAGAACCTGTTCTCGGAGATTTGGGTCTATTCGGTCGCGGGTCGCACAACGCAGAGGCTCACGGGCGGGATGACCAGCGACACCGAGCCTGTCTTTGACCCGAAGGGGCGCTATCTCTATTTTCTCTCGAACCGCGACTTCAATCTCACGTTCAGTTCCTTCGAGTTCAACTACGTCTACACGAACCCGACGAGAGTTTACGTAGGGCTGCTCTCGGCAGACGGGCCAGCGCTCTTTCTTCCCACGAGCGACGAGGAGCGCATCAAGACAAGGGAGACGCCGCTCACGACTCCGCCTAACCCTGCACAGGCTCCGCCGCCGCAGGGAGCCAGAGCGCAACCCGGCGCGCAAAGTACGCCGGAAGCGACGGCCACGCCGCAGCCCGCAAACACGCAGAGCGAATCAAAGCCTACCGAGAAGCAGACGCCCGGCCTCGTGCGAATTGATTTCGAAGGCTTCGAGAACAGAGTGCGCGCCATACCGGGGCAGCCCACGAACTACCGTCGCCTGGCTGCCAACTCGGACGGCGTGCTTTATCTTTCTGGACAGGGCAAGCTCTCGCTCTACAACTTAAACGCCAAGGCCGAGCAGACCATCATAGAGGGCATACGCAACTATGACCTTTCGGACGACGGCAAGCAGATAATCTTTCAGGCGGGAGAGAATTTCGGCATCGCTCCCGCAGCGCCCGGCCAAAAGCCAGAAGCGGGCTTGCTGAAGCTTGAAGGCATGATGATGAAGATAGAGCCGCGCGCAGAGTGGAAGCAGGAGTACGTTGACGCCTGGCGCATCATGCGCGACTGGTTCTATGACCCGAACATGCACGGCGTCAACTGGCCTGGCATACGCGCCAAGTACGAACAGCTAGTGCCTCACATAGCCAACCGCGAAGACCTCAACTTCGTCTTGACGGAGATGGGTAGCGAGTTGATGGCGGGACACATCTAGGTAGAGCGCGGCTCTGACCCGGCAAGGGTTACGCGCAACGACGGCGGACTGCTAGGCGCAGAGGTAGTACAGGACGCCTCGGGCTACTT
>JACVRN010000264.1 GCA_014534425.1 Pyrinomonadaceae bacterium | reverse complement strand
AGACAATCTCCGGCGAGCGTTGTTGTTGGAGGAACTGAATAGAGGGTTGAAATTTTACGGGCTCAGGCTGCGCGACGGCTTTGACGAACGAGTTGCTCCACCTCTTGCCTGAGACTGCCGAAAGCCTCCGCAATCTCTTCATCCCTGAAGGAGCGCGTGCGCAGGTGTTGCCGCAGGTTCCTGGCGTGTGAGAGCGCCTCCTGTAGCAGAGCATCCGTCTGCCTGTTCTCCTGAAAGTTCATGAGCACCAGCATTATCTCACCCGTGGTCGCTGCTATCTCATCCAGCAACTCTGCGGGAAGCTGTAGCCGTTCACTGCGCGCCTTCAGCAATAATTCGTCAAGGCGCTCCGAAAAGCCTTCGAGCAGGCGATTGACCTGCACCTGGTGCGACGTGTCGTACATAATGGATTAACAGGATTCTACCACAACTCTTATCGTAAGGAGAAAATTAACAGGATGGACAGGATAAAAGCAGAGCTATTGTCTTTTCTTTATCTTGTATATCCTGTCTTCCGGGGTTAATTTTCTACATTCCCTCTATCTCATCCCATGCCGAAAGCTTCTCTCTTCTCAGGCGGACTTCTATTTGTCCCTCTCTGATTCTGGTTTCGAGGCAGGGTTGGGGGTGTGTGGAGGGGCCGTCTATGACTGTGCCGTCCCGGAGCGAGAAGCGCGAGCCGTGCCAGGGGCAGCGCACGCTGTCGCCTACCAGCTCGCCCTCCGCGAGCGGCCCTCCGAGGTGAGAGCAGGTCTCTGCGAGCGCGTGTATTTGCCCCCCCCGCCTGACTAACAGAATCGGCACGTCTCCGTACTTGGCGCGCGTGAGTTGATTCTCCTGAAGCTCCGCGTCCGCCATGACCGGCACGTACTCGTTCGGGAACTGCTGGCCTGCCGTGTGGTCAACGCCTATCTTCTCTTCAAAGACCAGGTGGCCGCCAAGATAAGCCGACGCGCCTGAGACCAGATAGCCCAGCATCGAGAGACCTACGCCGACGCGCCTGGCCTTACCGCGACGCATGACCAGAGAGGTCGCGTACAGAGTCGCCGCGCCCACGTTGAGCAGCCCGTGCACGAGCCCCACCTTTCGCCCGCGACCGTTGGTGTCAGACCAATCCGTGATGCCCGTGGCGGCTGCGCCCAGAGCGCCTACGAGCCCCACGGCAATCGCCGCGTCCGCAGCCGAGCCGAACTCTTCGCGCCCGCTGACGGCCTCCATAGCATCGAGCGCTATAGCGGTCGTCCAGGCTCCAATGGGAATGTCCGTCAACACAGGATGAAGCGGGTGCCCCAGCCATGTGCCGTGCAGAAAATTCTTGACCGATTGTCCCGCTTCGCCGCCCGCTTTGAATAGGTCTGTCACGGCCGGCTGCAACACGTCGCTGGCCGCATCTAAAGCTTCCTGCTTATCAATCACCTGCGCCAAAGTCTCTGCCATATAACCCTCCCTGAAAAGCTGCAACTTAAAGTTTGGTGTGGTCGAATTCTATCCTACTTTTTCCGATTGAGCACTAAACATGAAGCGCAGAACGTATTCCCGTAGCACACGCGACGACGAATGCAAGCTGCCGCCAAAGAAACGCTCAACCAAAGGCTGAATAGTAGGGTAAGAGGCCAAGTCCATCTGCCCCTACTATTTTCTGTGTCAGTGTTTGTCTGTCAGGTGTCGGATTAATCTTGCTCCCCGGCGGCGACGGAGACGTAGCGGCGGGCGAGGCCGAGCTCGCGCAGTTTGTGCTGTAGGGACTGGCGGTGCATGCCTAAGATTGAGGCGGCGCGGGTGACGTTGCCGCCCGTCTCTTCGAGGCAGCGGGCTATGTAGCGGCGCTCGAACTCGCGGCGGTCTGAGCGGAAGTCCGCCGTGAAGGGAACCTGTAGAGAGTCCTCTTCCGCTTCGCCCTCGCCGCCCTTGCGCTTCAAGCGGTCGCCCATAATCTCTTCGGGCAGGTCGCGCGCCGTCAGTTCGTCTCCTTCTGCAAGGATGATTGCGCGCTCTATAGTGTTGCGAAGTTCGCGCACGTTGCCAGGCCAAGCGTATTCGATTAAGCGTCGAAGCGCGCTCTGCGCTATGGGGCGTTGCGGAAAGTTGTAGCGCTCTGCGGCCAGGCGCGCAAAGGTCTCTGCCAGCGTCGGAATGTCTTCGCGACGCTCGCGCAAAGGGGCTATGTCAATCGTCACCACGCGCAGGCGATAGAAGAGGTCTGCGCGGAAATTGCCTGCGGCTATCTCCTGTTCGAGCGGGCGATGCGTGGCGCTGATGATGCGAACGTCAACGGGGATTGAGTCAGCGCCGCCCAGGCGTTCAATGCGTCTCTCTTCAAGCGCGCGCAGGAGCTTGGCCTGCACGTTGGCGCTCATGTCGCCTATCTCGTCCAAAAAGAGCGTGCCGCCGTTGGCCTGCTCGAACTT
>JACVRN010000319.1 GCA_014534425.1 Pyrinomonadaceae bacterium | reverse complement strand
TTCCGACCTTCTCAATCTTTTCGTTGACGCTCTTGAGCTTGGCGTTGAGCGCGTTAAGGTCTGTGACGTTCTCGTCTAAAACAGCCTGTGGGATGCCTTTGATGCTTTCGATGTGGTCGGCGTGCTTGTTGAACTCCTGCGACTTCAGGGACAGGTACTCTTTGAACTTCTCATCGACCTTGAGCTTGCTGGCCTCGTCAAATTTTTTCGCAGCCTCACGAAACTTGGACGAGCCCTTATCGATAATATTGAGCAACTCGTTGGCGGGCTTTTTCAGGTCTGCGCGATTGTCCGGGAAATCTTCGATATTGTCAAAAATCTCTTTGTTTTTGGCTGCCGCCTCTTCGCCCAGCTTATTTCCGTCCTGGACCAGGGTGTTGCCTTCATCCACCAGCTTGTTGGCCTTCCCCGTGTCATCGCCCAGAGAAGAGCATCCGAGCACGAAGGCTGCCATGAGCACGAAGGCCAGCAGCGCGTTGTGTTTCGTCTGAGGGTACATTTAGTCGATCCTCCTGCAATCAATGCGGTTTAAGTGAACGCCAATCGAAGAGTGCCTGACCGGCGTCCGTGAAATTACAGATGATGGAACAAGTGAAGCGCGTCAGTTCTCGCCTTGATGATCGAGGC
This sequence comes from Pyrinomonadaceae bacterium, assembly GCA_014534425.1. Classification (GTDB taxonomy): domain Bacteria; phylum Acidobacteriota; class Blastocatellia; order Pyrinomonadales; family Pyrinomonadaceae; genus JACVRN01. The sequence goes on along the minus strand of JACVRN010000319.1, from coordinate 902 downwards.
CGAGCAGTATCTCCCTCGCCCTGTCGAGCGCTGTGGATGCGTCTTCCAAGAAGCTGTGTATGGCACGTAGAATCTCGGCATCCGACTCTTCTTCGGTGAGAACCGTTAAAAGCTTCGGCACGTCGCGCACGCCCTGGACCACGTAGAGCGCGATTTTCTCGGCTTCGAGACGCGCACGCCCCTCCCGCACGAAGACTTCCACAAGCTTGCGCCGGATGTCTTCAAACATATCGAACTCCAGGCTGGTATCATCTATCATCGCGCTATTCGACTTCCAGATATGAAGCGTCCGGTGACGGTTCTTGCGCGAGGAACTTGCCGCAATTCATGTAAGTCCGGTTCAAGGCGAGCGCATGATAGCTGTTGCCAGGCGTTTTTGCCAGCGCCAGCCGCCGCCCACGAAATATTTCCAGGTTCCGGTCGAGTGCATGTCCTGGTAAACGTAAAAGTCCTTCATCTCGCGTGTGCGAAGATGCACGATGCCGCCGTGCGTCGCACGCCAGAAGGGGCGCGCGCCCACGATCTCCTTTCGCGGGATAAAGAAGGAGTGCGGATTCTCCATGGCCTTTTGACGGTCAAACGATGCGAGGCCGAGAGCGCCTGCCAACTGGCCCAGACGATCAAAGAACGGAACGAAACGAGAGGCGACGCCCGTCACGCCGAAGGAGAGGACGCGCGCCTTCGCGCTCCTTTCATCGTCTGTCAAAAAGAGCAGGAACTCAGGGTATAAAACGACGATGCCTTTCGGAATCGAGACGAGCGGCCAGATGATCCGGTCGCGCGAGCCGCGCGCCACATCCGATAAAATCTCTCGCGGCTGCGCTCTCTCCACGTAGCTCAAAAACTCTTCACGAGACACGAGCCGAGACCTCTAAGAGCGTGTCTAAATGGGGATGATTAAC
>JACVRN010000091.1 GCA_014534425.1 Pyrinomonadaceae bacterium | reverse complement strand
TGAGTACACCGACACCTTCCTGCGCGTCGCGATGTCCGTCCACACGGGGCTCAACTGCCTGACGCTCTACTCGTGGGGGACGGAGGAGCAGAAGCGGAAGTATCTAGTCCCGCAGGCGAAGGGCGAGAAGATCGCGACCTACGGCTTGACCGAACCGGGCGCGGGCTCTGACGTGGTGGGCGCGCGTTCGACGGGGCGGCGCGAGGGCGACGAGTGGGTCTTGAACGGCGAGAAGATGTGGATAAGCCTGGCCGACCTTGCGGACAACTTTCTCTTCTTCTGCTGGACGGATGAAGAGAAGCGCAAGCGGCGCGACCACACGGGCATGTCCTGCTTCATAGTCGAGCGCGGCATGAAGGGATTCTCTTCGGGGACGATTCTCGGCAAGCTTGGAATACGCGCGGGCACCACCGGATACTGTTCTCTTCAGGACGTGCGAGTGCCGCAGGCCAACATGGTGGGCGTTGAGGGCGAGGGATTTAAGATTGCCATGTTCGCGCTTGAGCAGGGACGCTACACTGTGGCTGCGGGAGCTACGGGCGTGATACGCGCCTCGCGCGACGCGAGCATCGCTTACGCTCTTGAGCGCGAGACCTTCGGCACAAAGATAGCGAATCACCAGCTTGTCAAACAGAAGATAGCGGAGATGGAGGCGGACTATCAGATGTGCCATCTGCTGTGGCTGCGCGCGGGCTACTTGAAGAACACAGGGCAATCAAACGCACGCGCCACGAGTCTTGCCAAGTGGCAGGCGACCGTCCGAAGCGAGAAGGCCGCTTCGATGGCTATAGAGGTTCACGGCGCGAACGGCTACTCGAACGATTACCCGGTCGAGCGATACTTGCGAAACTGCAAAGCCGCAGTCATCTACGAAGGCACGCGCGACATACATACGCTGATGCAGGCCGATTGGGCATTGGGCCTGAAATCCGAAAAGGCAGCGCGCAAAACCTTGCCGCCCTGGAAGCCAGCCGAATCACTCAAAACGGTCGCGGGTGATTGAGCAGAATTCAAACAGGGATAGACAGGATGGAAGGGATTGATTCATTTATTCATTTAATCAATCCCTTCTCCTGTCCATCCCTGTTAATTTCTCGTTTTGCTACCTCTTCTTCGGCATAGGCACCAGCATTGACACTTTCTGCCTGTATTCCTCGTAAGCCGTGCCGTGAATGCGCGCCAGGTCGCGCTCCTCAAGCTGAATCGCAATCAGAATGTAGAGGGTCGTGGCGATGGCAAAAACCAGATGGCCTACAGTCATGAGCGGAGCCGACCAGAAGGCTATGATGAAGCCCAGCATAATCGGATGACGCACCATTCTGTAGAGAACCGGAGTTCTGAATCCTAAATCCTTGTACTCTTTACCGCGCTGGTATAGAAAGACCTGTCGCAAGCCGAAGAGGTCGAAGTGGTTGATCAAGAATGTGCTGGTGAGCACAATGGCCCACCCTAGAAAGAAGAGCGCCCAAAGTAGGTAGCGGCCCGCCTGATTCTCCACGCTCCAGATGACATCCCTCATGGGCCGCCACTGCCAGAAGAGCAGTATCAGCGCAAGGCTCGCCAGCAGCACATAGGTGCTGCGCTCTACTACCTCAGGGACTAAGCGAGTCCACCAGCGCTTGAAGGCGGGGCGCGCCATGACGCTGTGCTGGACGGCGAATAGCCCTAGCAGCAGAGCGTTTATGAGCAGCGCTTGAGAGAAGGGGACGGGCGTGCCGGAATCAATCGTTTTAGGTACGAGTAGATTCCCGACAAAGCCTATGGCATAGAGGAAGGTAAAGAAAAAAATCAGGTAGCTCACCACCCCGTAAACGAAAGCAAGAATCCGACCCATAGCGTCAACTCCTTTCGTGCTTAGTGGTTTAATCGAGGACTGATTCAAAGAATTGTCTGGTCGACGATTATACTTGAAATACGTGGAAGTTCATATAATTGGTTCTCTGCTACAAATTCCACGTCCCGTCTGCTACTATACGGGCGCATTTCTTTGCTCCTTCAAACGGTTTCGGCCCGCGTCGGCTCGAATCTTAAATTTCAGGAGAACAAAAACTGTATGGGACATGAGCTGAAGACTGAGCGCGAGCTTTCGCTGGATTTCCTGCGCGTCTGCGAGGCTGCGGCCATCGCGGCGGCGCGAACAATGGGGCAGGGCGACCGCAAGTATTCCGACCAGGTAGCCGTCGAAGCCATGCGCGAAGTGATGGACACGGTTCCCATGCGTGGCCGCATTGTCATAGGCGAAGGCGAGCGCGACGAAGCCCCCATGCTCTACATCGGCGAGGAGCTTGGCGGACGCGGAGCATCGGATGACCTGCGCGCGGAGTTCCCCGAAGTTGACATAGCCGTTGACCCGCTTGAAGGCACTAACCTCTGCGCGCTCGGAGCCAACAACGCCATCGCCGTCCTGGCCGCAGCCGAGCGCGGCGGACTCCTGAACGCGCCCGACATCTATATGGATAAGATTGTCGTTGGCCCTTCGTCGCGCGGAGTAATAGACATAGACGCGCCCGTTCGTGACAACCTCAAGAACATAGCTCGCCGTCTTGGGCGCGACATAGAAGACCTGACCGTCATAGTGCTCGACCGCTCGCGCCACAAAAAGCTGATCAACGAAGTGCGCGAAGCCGGAGCGCGCATACGACTCATCTCCGACGGAGACCTTTCGGCGGGCATCTCGGCTGCGGTCGCGGGCACGAACATTCACGCGCTGATGGGCATAGGCGGAGCGCCTGAAGGTGTCTTGACTGCCGCCGCCATGAAATGCCTGAACGGAGAGATTCAGGCGCGATTGATTTTCGACCCCGAACGGTTGGGCGTTGACAAGGATAAAGTGCCTGAGCAGGAAGAGGTCATAGCGCGGCTCAAGGAAATGGGCATCAACGACCCTAACAAAATCTACGACACGGACGACCTTGCGCCGGGCAAGAAGATTATCTTCGCGGCGACGGGCGTGACCGACGGCGCGCTGCTCCGGGGCGTGCGCTTCTTCGGCTCAGGCAAACGCACGCACTCGCTCGTCATGACCACCGAGTCAAAGCACATACGCTTCGTAGACACCGTCCACGTAGAAGGCGGCCCCGACGCAGTGATTAGATTTTAGATTAACAGGATAGACAGGATAAAGATAAAGCAATAGTTCTGCTTTTATCCTGTCCATCCTGTTTGAATTTATGTACGCGCCAGCCAATGAATATGTCCCGCAGTGCGTGCCGGAAAGTGCGGCGCGCGGGGGCCGTGTTGTGTGGGGCTTGCTTTCGGCTCTGTCGCTGGCAATTCTAGCCCTAGTGTTTGCCGCGCCGGTTCTGCTGGCGCTGGGGCACATTCAGCCTGCGAGTCTCATCTACAGGGCCTTCAGTTTTCTCTGTCACCAGATACCGGAGCGCTCCTTTCATCTTGAAGGCCACGCTCTAGGAGTCTGCGCTCGCTGCACTGGAATCTATGCGGGCTTCGCTGCGAGCGTTCTCTTTTATCCTGTGACGCGGTCTCTGAGGCGCGCCGATTCGCCACGGCGCATCTGGCTTCTGCTGGCCTGCGTTCCCATCACTGTGGATTTCGCGCTAGGGTTTTTCGGCATCTGGGAGAACACGCACTTTTCCCGCTTTGCGACCGGCGCAATCTTCGGCGCGGCCTGCGCCCTCTTCGTCGTCCCGGGCTTTCTAGACCTGGGAGAACTGATAAGAGCAAGGATGAAAGCAAGGAATGAGAGATGAAAGCTAAAGAGCCTCTTTGACTTCATCCCTCATCCCTGTCTTTCGGGCATCTATTAGGGTAAAATTAGCGTCTTAGATGGCCGGGCTTCGTGTCGGATGCTGGGACTTAAAAGCAACCCGCGAGGCTCGTTTCTTGTGCGCGCTCGTCTTCGAGGGAAAGTTTTCCGGGGCGCGGGCGTTCTATGTAAGTGACAGCCGGTTTGCTTGCTCTCTGTGTGAAGAGCCTCTGTTTTGAATTGTAATGTTTAAGACTTATCTCGCCGCCATTTTCGCTACGGATAACTTGTGCGAAAAGTTTCCGAGCTTCTGCGATGCCGTCAACAAAACGTCCGGCAACATCAGCCCGCTCTACAGCCTAGACGGGATTGACTGGACTATCCTCGTACTCTACTTCGGCATCCTGCTGGTGCTCTCCATCTACGGCGGCTACCGCGTCAAGCAGGTCATAGACTTCTGGCGCTACTGCAAGATTAAGCCTGAGCCTAAGGCGCGCTTCGGCGAAGAGACTCTGCCGCGCATCACCATTCAGCTTCCGCTCTTCAACGAGATGTACGTGGTCGAGCGCCTGCTCAAAGCCGTCACACAGATTGATTACCCGCGCGAGCGTCTTGAGATTCAAGTGCTGGACGATTCTACGGACGAGACCGTAGATGTCGCGCGCCGGAGCGTAGACTTTTACGCGCGCCAGGGCTTCGACATTCATTACATACACCGCACAGACCGCACGGGTTTCAAGGCCGGAGCGCTCGCCAATGGGATGAAGACCGCGAAGGGCGAGCTTGTAGCCATCTTCGACGCAGACTTTGTGCCTAAACCCGACTGCCTTCGCAAGCTCGTAGACTTCTTTACAGACCCGCAGGTCGGCTGCGCGCAGATGCGCTGGTCACACATCAACGGCACGTACAACTTGCTGACGCGCTTGCAGACCATCATGCTCGACGGCCACTTCGTAGTCGAGCAGACGGTCAGAAATCGCACAGGCGGCTTCTTCAACTTCAACGGCACGGCTGGCATCTGGCGCAAAACTGCCATAGAGCTTTCCGGCGGATGGCAGCACGACACCCTGACGGAAGACACTGACCTCTCCTTTCGCGCGCAGCTTATGGGCTGGCGCTTCGTCTACCTTCTGGACGAAGACGCGCCATCGGAGATTCCGGTCGAGATAAACGCCTTCAAGGCCCAGCAGCGTCGCTGGGCCAAGGGAGTGATGCAGGTCGGCATCAAGCTGTACAGGAGAATCTGGGCCGCGCCCCTTCCCCTTCGCGTGAAGCTTGAGATGTTCTTTCGCCTGACGGGAAACATCAGCTATCCCTTGATGATTTTCGTCAGCCTGCTTCAATTTCCTTTGCTGCTCGTGCGCTACAACCAGGGCTTGTATCACCTGATGATTTTCGACGTGCCGCTACTGTTCTTTTCGACCATCTCGGTCGTGCTCTTTTACGGCACGGGCGTCTGGTACTTGGACAGGCAGGGCCGCGCGCCGCGCCTCTTTCATCTGCCGCTAGTGATGGCGCTGGGCATAGGGCTGGCGTTCTCGAATGCGCGAGCCGTGCTTGAGGCTATGGTCGGCCTCAAGTCGGAGTTTGTACGCACGCCCAAGTACAGCGTCGAAGAGGCGTCGGACGAGACGTGGAAGCGGAAGAAGTACAAGCGCAAGCGCGGGTGGCTTCCTCTGCTTGAGTTGGGACTAGCTTTCTACTTTGTACTGGCGATTGCATACGCCGTGCGTATGCACATGTGGGGGCCTATTCCGTTTCTCTTCCTGTTCCTGTTCGGCTACGGCTACATGGGTGTCATGAGCATCATGCAGACGACTTCGGGCAGACGGCTGCTGAATCTCTGGCGACCGCTCGATGCCGAACGCCGAGCCTGAGAGCAGCGCTTTCATCGTCTGCCGTTCGCGTTGGAAACAAGCGTTAATTAGTCGTCTTCCGTAATCAGGCTATAAGTTCTATCCCAAAATAATGCGACCGATACCAGACCTGTAGGGGCAGAGGACTTGTCCTTTGCCCCTACAGTCATGACACTGGCCGCATCCGAACGAAGACCGCAATATTTCTGTGAGATACAATCTTTTTATGGAGAACCCCGACGATGCATAAGCTCAAAACTTTTCCTGTCCTGACCGTCTTAGCTTTTTCCGTCTTACTCATAACCGCGAGCGCCGTGCAGGCTCAAACAGAGGGCGGCAATACCATCTACGCCTGTTACCAGAAAAACGCTGGAGAACTGCGGCGGGTTAGCGGGCCGGGCCAGTGCAGGAATTCCGAGATACAGATTAGCTGGAGCGTGAGCGGCGTGCCAGGGCCACAAGGCCCGCAAGGCCCTGCTGGGCCGCAAGGGCCAAAGGGCGAGACCGGCGCGATGGGAGAGCGAGGGCCGCAGGGCGAGCCTGGACAGTCTGTCACGAGCGAGGTGATTCCCCTGGGCGATGCTCGCTGCACTAACGGAGTGGGCGGCGTGCAGTACACAGATAGCACAGGCGTTCGCATAGTGTGCAACGGCCAGCAAGGTGCTACGGGCGAAAAGGGAGAAAAGGGTGAGCCGGGAGCGCCGGGCACCGGGGCCGCTCCGAGCTTTTATATACGCGAATTGCCGACGCGCTCTGCCAACAGAGGCTCGCAGGGTGATACCGTCACTGAATTCTCTTGCTTAACCGGCGACAAGGTTATGGGTGGCGGTTACACGTCTAGTCCATCGCTCATCGTGTACGAGAGCAAACCGATTGATGAAAATACCTGGAGGGTCTCCATAAAAAATCCTACGGAGTCATCACTCGGTTACTCGATCAGCATAATATGTATAGACCTGACCCCCTGAGCGGGTCTGCGGTTTGAGTTGTCTTTCTTGAGGTCTGTGCTATAACTAATTCGCGCCCTCGCACGTACAAAAGCGTGTGGGGGCGCTTTCGGCTCTACATCTCTATTCCGAATTCAAGGATGATTTTCATGAAATCGTATCGAAAGGCTCTGTGCCTCGTATTCACAATTGCTTTTGCCCTGGCTCCCTTTCGGGGGATGGCGCGTGCGGCCAGCGAGGCCGATTATTACGACGAGCCGGGCGTCAGGCTTCTCAATCAACCCGTCGCCGAGTATAGAGCGCGGCGCGCCGCTTTGATGAACGAGATAAAGGATGGCGTGGTCGTGGTGCTCGGCAACGTCGAAGAGGATAACGGCATTGAGGCGCGCTATCGTCAGAACAACTGGATAGCGTACCTGACGGGCGTTCGCACGCCGGGCGCTAGCCTCCTGCTCGTGCCGCAGGGCTTGCCCTCTTTGAACGGCGCACGCGAGATAGTCTTTATTCCGCCGCGCAATCTTCAAGACGAGCGCTGGACAGGCATTCAGCTTGCGCCTGGCGAAGAGACCGCGCGCGGCTTCGGCGTGGAGCGAGTCATGCCCACTCAGGGCAACGCGCCCATCATCTCTGCTCAAGGCTCGAACAGCGCGGAAGACAATCTCATGCTCAAGCTGAAAGAGGCCGCGCAGCTTCCGGCCTTCAAGAACGCGCAGGGACAGACCTCTATGAAGGTTTACACCGTCGCGCCGCGCAACGTCCGCAACGGCTACGTGCGCGAGTACCAGTTCGTGGAAGAGTTGAAAAAAGAGTTGCCGGGCGTCGAGATAGTCACGGGCGACAGGTCTCTTGTGCGTTTGGTGGGCGAGATGCGAAAGGCTAAGTCTGCGGCGGAGCTTGTGCTGCTGCAAAAGGCCATAGACATCACGGGCGAAGCGCAACGCGACATCGTGCGAAGCCTCAAGCCGGGCATGTACGAGTATGAAGTGCAGGCCATACTTGAAGCCGCTTTCACGCGCGGAGGGGCCGAGCGTCCTGGCTTTCCTTCAATCGTAGGCAGTGGCCTCTTCTCGACAATCCTGCACTACAGCGAGAATCACAAGCGCATAGACGCGGGCGACACAGTGGTCTGCGACATAGGCGCGGAATACTCTCTCTATACTGCGGACATCACGCGCACCTATCCCGCGAGTGGAAAATTCACTGAGCGACAGCGAGCCGTTTACCAGCTTGTGCTGGATACGCAGACGGCTTCAGCCGCGCACTGGAAGCCCGGCATGACCATGAGCGACCTCAACCGCTTCGCCAAAGAGTTCATGAGCAAGAGTCCCTTGCGCGCCAAGGACGTGGACGGCAAAGAGTATTCAATGGATCACTTCTTCATACACGGGCTTGGTCATTATCTTGGCATGGACGTTCACGACACAGGCGACTATGCGCGCCCGCTTCGTCCGGGCGAAGTCTTCACAATAGAGCCTGGCATCTATATCCCCACGGAAAATCTCGGCGTGAGAATAGAGGATGACTACGTGATTACGCCGGAGCAGACCATACGCAAGATGTCTGAGAAGATTCCATCAACCATAGAAGAGATAGAACGCTTGATGGCGGTGCGTAGATAGAAAGAGAAACGAGACGATTCACCGCAGAGACGCAGAGAGACACGGAGGACGCGCTGAGATTAGATTCAATCCCTCTCTGCGTCTCTGCGGTGAGCCTCAATTAGCATCACACTCATCTTCAAACTGAACCAAACTTCAGTTGTTTCTTCGCCCTCAGAGTTTTCCACAGGTTGCGAAACCGGATTTCCTTGATTCCTCAATTGCCCTCGACTAATATCCAGACTTCTCAAGGGGGCGTTCAGCCAGAGTACAAGCCGGATTCAGTTCAAATTCAGCCAATAGACAAGCGGGTAAACTTTCATCCTGAATTGTTCAGGAGGAAGGACGCTTTCTATCCCGAAGCTTCAAGCGAAGAGGAAAATCATGCTGAGAAAACATATCCCCCATGCGACCCGCGTGTGCGCGCTGGTCTCAATCTTCGTGCTGTTATCCTCCGTGGCGTTTGCTCAATCGCAGGCGACCACAGGAAATATAGAAGGGCGCGTGCTTGACCCGAACGGCGCGGCCATCCCCAACGCCACTGTCACCGCCAAGAACCAGCAGACGGGATTGGAAAAGACCGTCACGACGGATGATGAAGGCAACTATCGTCTTATTCTTCTGCCGCCGGGAATCTATAACGTTCGCACCGTCGCGCAGGGCTTCTCGCAGTCGGACTTGAACGGCGTAGTCGTGACGGTGGGCGGCGCAACTCCCCTGGAGATAAAAGTCTCTGTTAGCGGCGTAGTTAATCAGGTTGAGGTGACGAGCGAATCTCCGGTCGTGGAGACTACGCGCACTTCTGTCGCCACGACCGTTAACCAGAAGGCCATAGAAAATCTTCCCGTCAACGGGCGCAACTATCTGGACTTCGCTACGCTGACGCCCGGAGTGGTGCGCGACGTGACGCGCGAAGGCGACCTTTCGGTCGGCGGCCAGAAGGGGACGCTCAATAATCTTCAGGTTGACGGAACGGATAACAACAACACCTTCTTCGGACAGGCGTTCGGGCGCACGGGCGTTCGTCCCCCTTACCAGTTTTCGGAAGAGAGCGTGCAGGAGTTTCAGGTTAACCAGAACGGTTTCTCTGCGGAGTTCGGGCGAGCAGGCGGAGCGGTCATCAACGTCGTGACGCGCAGTGGAACGAACCGCTTTTCCGGCGGCGTCTTCGAATATTTCCGCGACGAATCCTTGAACGCCAACACCGCGAACCTGAAGGCCACGCTGGCTCAGCAGGGACGGCTCAACAAAAGACCTCCGTTTCAGATTAACCAGTTCGGAGGCCGTCTAGGCGGGCCGATTGTAAAAGACCGAGCCTTCTTCTTCTTCACCTACGACGGGCAGCGACAGACCTTGCCGAATCCCGTTGAGGCTCCGAATCTCTTCTTGCAGCCTGCCGCTATACGGGCTCAATTGCTTCCGCGCCTGGGCACCTACGCCATCAGCCGCAACCAGGATGTCTTTATGGTTAAGAGCGACATCTCCGTGACGCGCAATAACCAGTTGAGCCTGCGATTTAACCAGCAGAATTTTACGGGCGTCAACAATGAGTTCACGGGCCAGCTTGCAGCCGAAGAGCATTCGGGCGACAGCCTTGCAAAGACGACCACCTTCTCCGGCAACCTGGCTTCCACAATCACTTCGAGGCTCGTCAATGAGTTCCGCTTTCAGTTTGCGCGCGACAAAGAGCCTGGCGGCGCAAACAGCGACCTGCCGGAGACGCAGATAAACACTGGCGGCGGATTCCTGCTCCTGGGGCGCAACAACTTCAGCCCGCGCGAGACAACAATCAAGCGCGCACAGTTTATAGACAACGTCTCCTACGTGCGTGGCGCTCACAACTTCAAGACGGGCGTTGACCTGAACTTTGACCGCATACTGAATTTCTTCCCAGGCTTTTTCAACGGCCAGTACACCTTCAACTCCTACGCGGACTTTGCGAACAACATCCCGTCCGCTTTCACGCAAAGGTTCGGAGTGGCGGGCACGGACGGAGCAACGACCAGACCGAACAGTTCAGACTTCGCCATCTTCGGACAGGACGACTGGAGGGTGACGCCGAAGTTGACGCTGAACCTCGGCGTGCGCTATGACCTGCAAACCCTGGCTCGCCCGCCATTGCGGAACCCTGACCCGGTTCTGCTCGCCGCAGGCTTCGACACCAGCATTCAGCCGGACGACAGCAACAACATAGCGCCTCGCTTCGGCTTCAGCTACGCGTTCAACGAGCGCACGGTACTGAGGGGCGGTTACGGTATCTTCTACGGACGCACTACGGCAATCATGCTGGGCACAGCGCATTCGGGCAACGGCATACAGACCACAGGCATAACGCTCTCAAGCAATGCTGCCATAGTCGCCGCAGGTCTCACCTATCCTGGAATCTTCAACGCGATTCCGACCGGCGTTGCGCCGCCGAGACCAGACCTCTTCATCTTTACGCCCGATTACGCACAGCCCTACGTTCAGCAGGGCCGCATAGGATTCGAGCGCGAAATTCTTCCGAACATGAGCCTGTCGCTGACCTACATGTTCTTCAAGGGCGTGCATCTTTCGCGCACGCGCGACGTGAATCTCTTCCCGCCGGTGCCGACCACGGCGGTAGGCTTCGATGGGCAGACCTACACCGTGCTTCGCTTCCCCGGAACGGGCGCGAATGCGGCGGCGCAATTTACTTCGACCACGCCGCTCAGGCCGTTTACAAACTACAACCGCATCAGCCTCTTTGAGAGCACCGCGAACTCGCTTTACAACGGGTTTGCAGTACAACTGATGCGGCGCTTCACTCGCGGGCTTCAATTCACGGCCTCTTACACTTTCTCGCGCACGCGTGATGACCGTCCAGACCAGACGGCGGTCGTGCCAGGCGGAGGCGACGATGCCAAGGTGGTTCAGAACTCCTTCAACATACGCGACGACTGGGCCATCTCGGACGTAGACATCCCGCATCGCTTCGTCTTCAGCCCCGTTTACGAGCTTGGAACCTTTACGCGCAGCGACAATGCAATCGTGCGCGCACTGCTTTCCGACTACACCTTCTCCGGTATAGTGCAGTTTCAATCCGGGTTCCCGTACACGGCTACGGTCGGCGCTGACTTGAACCGCGACGGCAACGCGCGCAATGACCGCGTGCCGGGCCTTGAGCGCAACACTTTCCGCACGCCTAAGATTTACCAGTTCGACATGCGCGTTACGCGCAACATAAAGATTGGCGAAACGATGCGCCTGCGGTTGATTGCCGAGGGCTTCAATATCTTTAACCGGGCAAACATTGGCCCCGCGCCGGGCGGCGGCGGTCAGGGCTATGTCAACACGAACTTCTTCCGCAACTTCACGGCCACGTCCGTCGGCGGCGTTAATACGCTGACGCTGAACGCGCCGCTTGCAGCCACAGCCTTCGGAACGCCGCGAACCTTCCTGACGCAGAGACAAATCCAGCTTGCCGTCAAGTTTGATTTCTGAGAGTTGGCTGGAAGATGAAAAAGTAAAAGCGTAGAGGCTTTGAAAGTTCAGAGCCTCTACGCTTTTTTTAAGTCTTAGCTTCCTTGATTAACGTCTACCGGCGTTCAGTATTCGCAGCAGCGCAAGGAAGATGTTGAAGGCGTCCAGGTAGAGCGAGAGAGCGCCCGCCACGTACTCGTTGGTCGGGTAGCGTCGTATGATGTTAGAAGTATCATAGAGCACGAAGCCCGAGAAGAGCAGCAGCGCGGCAGCCGCCACGGCAAAGCCTAGCGCGCTCGAAGCCAGGAAGATGTTCAGGATGCCCGCCAGTATGACTACTATGAGGCCCGTCACGACCATCCCGCGCAGGAAGCTGAAATCACGCCGCGAGATGAAGACGTAAGCCGTCAGCCCGCCGAAAATTCCCACCGTCAGCACTCCGGCCTGCCAAATCGAGGCAGGGTTAACCCTGCCGAAATACCAGAGAATCGGCGAGATGATAACGCCCGTCAGCGTCGTGAAGCCGAAGAGCGCCAGCAGATTTACGCCCGGCACATGGCGCACGGCCTGCGCGCCTATGACGCCGCCGAACAATAAAAGAAGTATTATCCAGGGGCTTGAAGCCACCACGTCCATGAGCGGCGGAAACATAAAGCCTAGCGCTACGCCGCCGACCGCGAAGAGCGTGGCGATGAAAAAGAGCGCGTAGACTTTGCGTATAAAGCCCAGGCGGGCTGCCAAACTTGCCTGTGCGGCAGTGCGCGGCGCGAGCCTGTCCCACGCGCTCGGCTCCGGTTGTTGCCAGTGCCCTGGCTGTTGACGCTGATTCTGAGATTGAAATGGATTCATCTTAAGCTTTCCCTTTTCTGTTTCACTCGAAGAAGCTAAGCGCCCCTTCCTGTGCGCTTTTCAAAGGATTTCGAGCGACCGCTATTTAGATGTCTGAGGCGCAGTCGCGGATGTATAAAGGTTAACACGACGCGGGCATTCAAGTACACTTCTTCTACTGTAGGGACAAGTCCTCTGCCCCTACAATCCTGGTTGTGGCGTAATTGGTTGAGAAAGTTGAAACTTTCCGGGGCTTTCTGCAACTAACAGGTTGGGACTTATGATGAAGCGGCTGGCGATTGAGGGAGCGGGGCTGGGCGCATATGCTGGGACTCTCGGGATGAACGGTTCAGAAGAACTGATTGCACGCGCTCGCCTCGGCGAGGACGAAGCATTTCAGTCCATCTTTGACCGTTACAGCCGCCCTATCCTCAGCTTCATTTACGACATGACGGGCAAGCGCGATGTGGCAGAAGAACTGGCGCAGGAGACCTTCGTGCGCGCCTACAAGGGCCTTGGCTCGCTCCATGACGCGGAAAAGCTCTCTACGTGGCTCTTCGGGATTGCGCGAAACTGCGCCCTTGAGCATCTCAGAACGCGCCGCCGCGACGCTCATAAAGTCGAGATGGACGACCCCCTTGTGCTGAACCTGAGCGATTCGGAGCCTCTGCCGGAAGGCGAGCTTTTGAATAAAGAGTTCAACGAGGTGATTAAAAGGGCGCTCGATGCGCTGGACGAAGACAAGCGCACGGTCTTTACGCTCAAGGTCTTTCACCAGCGAAGCTACGAGGAGATAGCAGACATCACAGGCTTCTCCATCCCGAAGTTGAAGACCGATTTGCACCGCGCCCGACGCGAGATGCGCCGTCGCATACGGCCATATTTAGGAAATAGCTATGAAGTGTGAAGATTGCCAGAAAGTAATTGAAGAATATTTCGACGGGGAACTGGACGAGCAGGCTTCCATAGAAGTTCGCGCGCACCTTATGAACTGCGAAGAGTGCGCGCGCCAACTCGAAGCGCTCGGCGATGAGCAGAACGTCTACGCGCTCTACGTTCGTAACGTGGATGTTAGTCCGGCGCTCTGGACGGGCGTTGTCCAGAGAATCCATGAAGACGGGAGCGGGCCGAAAAGTTCGCTCATGATGAGATGGCGCAGGCAGCTTGTAGCGCTTTTCGGCACGCCGCGTCTCAGCCCCGCGCTTACCTTTGCGCTTCTAATCCTGTCCGTGGGCGCGACCGCAGGACTCATGAAGTACATCAATTCGCGCCAGGCACAGACTCAGACCACGGCCCAAAAGCAGCCTGAGAGTCCCGCGCCCGTTGCTCCTTCAAAAGTAAACGACCAACCCGTGGAGAATACGGGCGAGAAAGAACGAGAAGCGGTTGAAAATGGTGACGAGCAATTAGCCATGCTCGATGATAAGAGCGAAGAGCGGCTGCCTCCCGTTTTAAAGACGGCGGACAGATTCGAGAGCAGGCGCGCTCTTGAAAGCACCACAAGATATCCTTACGAGCAGACGCCGGAGCAACTGGTGCGCGAGGCTGAGCAGAAATACAGGGCTGCGATTACCATGCTGGCCCGCGACGCAAAGCGACGCCGCACGCTGCTTGAGCCTGACGTGCGCGAGCGATTCGAGCAGACGCTGGCTGCGGTCGATCGCACCATCAGCGAGACGCGCCGCGCCGCACGACAGCAGCCGGACGACCCCGTCGCGGTGCAGTACATGCTGGCGGCCTACGCCAAGAAGGTAGAAGTCTTAAGAGAGATGGCTACTTATAGAGCCGAAGATAGAGACATACAATAAGTGAAGGGTTAGAGAAAATCGGGTTTATGAAAAGAGTCGCAATTCTGCTCTCGGTTCTGTTGGCCGCACTGCCCTGCTTCGTGCAGGCTCAGACGACCATCTCGTCAGGACAGGAAGAGGGCAAAAAGAAGATGGTCGGTCAGGCCACGACGACCACTACTATCACAGAACAGACCAGAGTCTCGCTCAAGCTGGAAGAGGGCGACCACATAACTTTACGCAACCGCTTTGGCCCAATCATAGTGACGGGCATAGGCGGCGATGCTTTAGAAGCCAGCGTCGCTCTGGTCAGGCAGGGAGCCAGCAACTACAAGTTCAGGGTCGTAACCAGTCGCGGTAAAGAGAGAATCATGGTCGCAACTGCGGTCTCGATTCCAGACCTGATGCCGCGCGAGAAGGAGGGCAAAGCCGTAGGCACAGGGCAAGGCTCTTCTTCGTCCGGCACGATGACGCCGCGCCCGCGCACTCCGCAGCCCGCGTCGCCGCCGGAAGTGAGACCGGTGCCGCCAACACGACCGGCAACGCCAGCACAGCGCGCAGAGCAGGACGCTGCAAGAGCGCGCGAGCGAGCGCCCAGAGCAGACCTTTCTGAATCTTCTCCGCCTGAATACCTGCGGGGCGTCAGCGACATCAAACTTGAGGTCAAACTGCCGCGCAACGCTCACGTGGATTTGATTGATACGCGCCGCTACGCTGTTAACACAAACGGCAATAGTCCGTCATATCTTACGAACACTCGTAACGACGTAACCGTGGCGAACATGGACACGCCCATCTCCATAGTCAGTAGCGGCGAAGTGCAGGTCACTAAGGTCGCAGGTCTTGAGGCCAAGACGCGCGCGGGCAATATCTCTGTCAAGGATGTTTCAGGCCCCGTCAGCATCTCGACCGTCACGGGCGCAGTTCTTATCAAGGACGCGGACGGAGACGTGCGTGCCGTCTCAATCAGTGGCGCGATAAGCGTTGATTGCGCCAAGGGGCGCACTGAAGCCGGAACCACCAACGGCACCATCACGCTGATGGGAATAGGCGGCGATTTGGACGCCACAACCACCGGCGGCAATATCACTTTCACGGGCGCAATCCGCGAAGCCGGGCGCTATCGCCTGAAGTCCATCACGGGCATCGTCCGCATGTTCATTCAAAAGGAGCCGCCGGGATTCGTGGCAAACCTCTCTTCTTACAAGGGGCAGATTCTGTCGGATTTTGATTTGAAGAGGGAACTTTCCGCCAACACTGCGACGAGCGATTTAGCCAGGGCGCAAGACCAGATAGTGCGCCGCATGACGGGCCGGTACGGCGAGGGCAACACGCGCATCACGCTCGATTCCTTTAGCGGAACCGTGCAGTTGGCACGCGCCCCGTCAGAGGTTTGGAAGAAGTGCAAGTAGAGGCGTAGAGCCAGAGGCCCTGTAAAAAAATTGGAACAAATTCCGAGATGGAAAGTAATTAAGAAGCAAGGGTCTGTCACGGACACAAGACAGAGGGAAGCGCCCGGCTATTCCTCTTAAGCCTTCATCAATTTCACAGGGGGAATAATAGATTGAGCAACGTCACAGCTATAAACTACGATTATCTGTCTCATGATGATGACGAGCGAGGCGGGCCTGTTGATGAGGCTACGCTGAGCAGCCACGTAGAGGTGCTGAAGGATTTGGCCCAGGCGTTGATACGCGAGATAGACAACCTGCGTAACGCGCAGCTTCCAGATGTGACGAGCGGCATAAACTTCTACGAGGAGGTCGAGCGTTTCGAGGTCAAGCTGATTCGCTCGGCGCTTGAGAGAACGGGCGGGCACCAGACTCGCGCTGCGCGTCTGCTGGGAATCAACGTCACCACGCTCAATCACAAAATCAAACGCTACGGAATAGAACTGGACGAGCTTCAGTAAAATCTCAAGGCTTCAGCTTCAAGCGATAAATTATCAACTCGCCTACGCGCTCGCCCTGGTCGTGCGCGTACCACCTATCAATCTGCTCGGAAACATACTCGTCGCTCACGGGCACCACTGCATAAGAGAGCGTCAGGCGCGCTACGCGCTCGCGGTCGAACGAAGCCACATATTCCCCGTAAGCTTTCACCTCTCTGTCTATCTCTTCCTGCGTCAGGGGCTGAGGATTGATTATCAGCCGGTCGCTTAAACGTCCCCAACCGAAGAGCGCGTAAACGACCGTGAAGTTGCCCTGCGCGAGCGAGGTCTCCAGCCAGTCCGGGCCGTAGCCCGTGTAATACATCCACTGATAGAAACGCTCCTTGTTCTCTTCCGCATTCGCTCCGACGAAGATGTGTTGATGACGCGCCCACAGTACGGGCTGCGGCGCAACGGTCGGCACTTCGTCCGCGATGATCGAATCGTAGGTGAAGACCATCTGCTCTGTCGCAGGCCGCGAGTCCCGCCCGTCACGCGCAAGCTCTGCCAGCCGCTTGAGCACGGGCGTCACGGCGTTCCTGTACTCGTTGTGAGGGTTAAGAACTTCAATCGTGACCTTCGCCTCTACGATGCCCCAAGCGAATATCAGGAGCGAGGCTGAGACAAACGCCCAGGCAGGAATCACTCGTTTCCCATCTTCGCGCCTCCCGCGCAGGATTTGACTCAGGCAGAGCACTACGGCCAGGAGGCTCAGATAGTTTGCTATGAAGACCTCGTAGTGTATCGGCTGGAGCGAGCGCCCCGTGATGATTTGTTGATTGAAGACCACGTAGGGCGTGAGCGCAAGCGAGATGGTAAAGAGCGTGAGGCGATTCTTTAGCGGGACGCGACCGCGCTTTACTGCAAACATGATTGCGGCTAAAACGCCAAGACAGATTAGCTCCGGCGCTCGCGCAAGGTCGGGCGCGCGTGTCAGGGTCAAAAGCTGCACGCTGTCTATAGTCTCCGCACGACGCGAGAGCATGAGCGCGTACGGCCCCATCGCCAAGACCATTAGCACGCCCACTAGAGCGAGATACTTTAGCTCGCGCCGCCAGCCTTCGGGCCTTATCAAGCATAAGACCAGCGCCAGGCAGAACAGCCACGCCGCCGCAGTCGTCCAGATATAGAAGTAAGAATAGACAAGCACCGCGAACACGAGGCCCGCGCCCGCGCTCATCATCATCTTGCGGCGCGTCTCCTTAGCCGTCACGCTCTTCCACACCAGCCCGCACATCAGAAAGAAGAAGGGGAAGGGAAATGCCGGAACGTAGCGGCGCAGGAAAGGTATGTACGGGTAAGCTATGTCTCGGCCCAGAAGCTCCAAGATTGCTCCCTGACCGCAGGCCAGCGTCCCCAGGCAGGGAATCATTAAAGCTCCCAGGGCAGCCACCCGCTCGTCATTCGTGATAGCCGCTATCAGCCAGAAGAGAACAAGGCCGGAGAGAAAGCCTATGAAAGCCGCGAGCGCAATCATAGTCCAGGAGAGAGAAAGACCTAAGAGGCTCCCTATTTTCGCCACGACCAGAGGCGGCAGAAATTGTATGGAGAAGAGCGATTCCTGTTGCGGCGCGCTCCTACGGTCATCGCGCCCCGTGTAAGGGTCGTTGCGACGCGGTCGCCCGTCCATCAGCGCTTTGAGATAGGCCGAATACGCTACTTCGTCTATGTCGTTGTAGGCGTATATGCCGTTCCACTGTTTGCCTGTCAGATACCACAGGTTAAGCTGAGGATAGAGGGCCAGGATGGAGACGGCGACTGCTACTACGAAGCCGAACCGCCATCTTGAGCGTGCTTGCATATTTTCCGAAAAGATTCCTTTGAAGTAGCGCTGAAAAGGGAGCCGGAAAAGCTCTTCCGGCATCACAACGAATATACCTTTGAAACTGCGCGTGCGGCAATCAGTATGTTGATTAAATAGCTTTCCCCAAACCTTCGTTAATGAAAAACCGCACACGGCCCCGCGTGCGTATCTTATGCTGGGATAAGCATGGCATAATATTTCGGGCGAGAGTTTTATGGTGATAAAGAGACCGGAGCAGATTCCGTCAAGCGAGATAACGGATAAAAAAGTCTATCTGAACCGGCGCAATTTTATGCGCGGTGCAGCGATGCTGGCGACGGTCGTCGCAACGGGCGAACTGTATCGCCGATTGAACGAGCCGCCGCAGCCCACGCCGCGCGGAGAAAAGCTGGCTGGCGTACAGCCTCCGGCCCCATCCGTACGCTCCACCAGCGAAAAGCTGACCTCCTTCGAGGACATCACCAGCTACAACAACTTCTACGAATTCTCCACGGACAAGGGCGCGGTCGCGCGCAAGGCTAAGGATTTCGTCACGCGTCCTTGGACGGTCAGAGTCGAGGGCTTGGTCAACAAGCCTAAGGTTTATGACCTTGACGACTTGATGAAGATAGCGCCCTTGGAAGAGCGCATCTATCGCCTGCGCTGTGTGGAAGGCTGGTCAATGGTCATTCCCTGGGTAGGCTTTCCCCTGAAAGCTTTGCTGGATGAAGTAGAGCCGCTATCGAATGCGCGTTACGTAGCGTTTGAGACGCTCTTTGACCCGAAGCGTATGCCGAATCAAACGACGAGCGTGCTCGACTGGCCTTACGTTGAGGGCCTGCGTCTTGACGAAGCCATGCATCCTCTGACGATTCTCGCCACGGGGCTTTACGGCGAAGCGTTGCCGCCGCAGGACGGCGCGCCCGTGCGTCTTGTAGTGCCCTGGAAGTACGGCTTCAAGAGCATCAAGTCCATAGTCAACATTCGTCTCGTAGCAGACCAGCCCAAGACCACCTGGAGCATGTACGCGCCGAACGAGTACGGCTTTTATTCAAACGTCAACCCGAACGTGCCACACCCAAGATGGAGCCAGGCGCGCGAGCGTCGCATAGGCGAGTACGGCCTGCGCGACACGCTAATATTCAATGGCTACGCCGAAGAGGTGGCCTCGCTTTACACGGGCATGGATTTGAAGGTGAATTTCTAAAGATGAAGCCAGAGGACGCACGCTTTATCAAAGCGATAATATTCGTCAATAGCCTCGTGCCGCTAGCCCTGCTCGCGTGGGACGCGGCGCATAAAAACCTCGGCGCAAACCCGCTCGAATACGTGACGCGCACTACGGGGATGCTGACGCTCATCTTTCTAATGCTGTCGCTCGCCGTCACGCCTCTGAGAAAGATGACGGGCTGGAACTGGCTGGGGATGAATCGCAGGGTGCTCGGACTCTACGCCTTCTTCTACGGCTCGCTGCACTTTCTGACTTACATCTGGTTCGACCGCTTCTTCAACTTCAAGAGCGCGGTCGGCGACGTAGTTCAACGCCCCTTCATAGCCGTGGGCTTCGCAAGCTTTCTAATCATGATTCCGCTCGCCATAACTTCCACGAACAAGATGGTGAAGCGCCTGGGCGGGAAGCGCTGGAACAGGCTGCACAAGGCGGTCTACGTGGCGGGCATACTCGGCGCGCTGCATTACTGGATGCTGGTCAAGAGCGACACGCGTTTGCCGCTCACCTTCGCAGCAGTGCTTGCCGTCCTGCTAGGCTATCGCATCTTCTCGGCCAACCGCACCACGAAGACGCAAACTCGCCCAACCATCATCCCGCGTTAAAGTCGTATAGTGGCACACAGTCCAGTATAAAAGAGAGGCCGGAAAAATCGCTTTCCGGCCTCTCTTACTTTATTCGCTTTGATAAAGCTTTACTGAATCGTGTCGGTCGAGCCACGGAAGCCGTGACGCGCCTGGTTCAGTATCCACTTCAAGACGCGCTTCGTGTTGTAGCAGTAGGCGAGTATGTAGTTGCAGGTCGAAAGACAATGCTTCGAGCACTCCGTCTTCATCTCGTCCAGTTGCTTAACATCGAACTTCGGATTCTCGATTGTGCCCCAGTCGTGCGTGGCGGAGTACATGGGGAAGCAGGGCGCGAGCGTTCCGTCCGTGCGTATAATCAGAGAGTTCTGGCCCGCGCGGCATGACCACGGCGGAACTTCGCCGCGCATCAGCCGCTTCATGTCCTGCATGTGCTTGGACTGGTTGACCATCTTGTAGCCTTCGTTGTGGCGCTTGGCGTCAAGGTAATCAAGCAGGTCGTCCACCTTGCTCCAATCGTCCGGCGTGAGATATGTGCTGTTCTCGTTCAGGTGC
>JACVRN010000274.1 GCA_014534425.1 Pyrinomonadaceae bacterium | reverse complement strand
CATGACGTGTCCTCTCCTTTAGAGCGTGACTAACAAGCGGAGTAGAGTGGCGCAGTGACTAGAGGTTTAAACGCTGGAGGGCGCAAAGTGCATCGCAAAGGATCAGAGGCTTTGCGTTCTTTGCGTCTTCCCTTTGCGGCCTCCAGCGTTTAAACCTCCCCTTTGTAAACACGCTCTTAACCAGCCTTCGATGATTCTATAGCGTCTTGCCAGTGGATGCGACCCGTGTCGGTCAGTTTTCTTCGGGGGCTCTCAGCAAAAAAGATCACAGGAAGCGATGCATTACGTAGGCATCGACGAGGCCGAGTCTTTGGTGGCGAAATGCTTTCGGCAACGTTCCGACGATTGAGAAGCCGAGCTTCTTCCACAGGGCGACGGCGGCCTCGTTGGTGCTGACGACCATATTGAACTGCATGGCCGTAAAGCCAGCCTTGCGTGCCTCTGCCAGCGAGTGCTCGCACATGGCACGGCCTACGCCCTGGCCGCTCGCCTCCTTGCTTACCATGTAGCCCGCGTTCGCGACATGCGAGCCGAGTCCGGGCTGGTTCGGCTTGAGGATGTATGTCCCGACAACCTTCTCGCCCAGACAGGCGACGTAGGTTGTGACCTCTGCGGACAGCCATATCGAGCGGGCCTGCGTGGCGTTCGTCTGCGGGTCGTAGACTTAACTATCGCCCGCCAAGACGACCTCACGGAAGATGCGCCATATCGAGTCGAAGTCCGACTCGCGCGCTCGTCTGATGCTAATCATGTTTGAGTCTCGCATCATTCGTCGTCCAAAGCACTCTCAAGTATGCCTGCACAGCACCTCGGAGACCCATCTCCAGCGCATCGGAAATCAGAGCGTGCCCGATTGAGACCTCCGCGATGTGAGGGATCGAGCAGAACTTGCCTAGATTTTTCAGGTTCAGGTCGTGCCCGGCGTTGACGCCTAAACCGACCTCCTGAGCAAGCGTTGCAGCATGCGCGTATCGCTCGAAGACCGTTTCCACCTGATCGGTAAGATACGACGCCGCGTAAGGCTCTGTGTATAACTCAATCCGATCAGCGCCGATCTCTGCGGCGCGCCGGACCTGCTCACAGTCGGGGTCTAGAAAGAGGCTGACGCGGATTCCCAGGGCTTTCAACTCACCAACAATCGGCTTCAGACTTGATTCATTCTCGGCCAGGTTCCAGCCGTGATCCGACGTGAACGCGTCGGGGCTGTCAGGCACGAGCGTGCACTGCGTCGGCCTGACCTCGCGCACGATCTCCATAAACTTCGGGAACGGATTGCCTTCAATGTTGAATTCAACAGCAGGCTTCGTTTCCAGCAGAGACGCCAGCTCATAAACATCTGAAGTCCTGGTGTGTCGCTCGTCAGGGCGCGGATGAACCGTGATGCCGTCTGCACCCGCGTCGATACAAACCAGCGCCGCACGAGTCACACTCGGAATTCCAATCGCGCGCGAGTTTCTCAGCAACGCGACCTTATTAAGATTGATGCTGAGCTTAGTCATCTCTTTAAGTTCAAAGTTCAAGAAGCTCTTAACTTTGAACTTTGAACCTTGAACTTTGAACTTCCCTCCCCAGTTCGACGACTTTGCGAATAAGAATATCGAAATCTTCTTGGCGGCTGCGATGATTTGTGATCGCCGCGCGCAGCGCATACTTGCCATCAAGCATGGTGCTCGACGGCACGGCCACACCGCTCTCATGTAGGCGTATGAGGAGCTCTTCGTTCAACTTGTTGAGCTGTTCATCGTCCAATGACGCGTCCACGTATCTGAAACAGACGATGTTCAAGGGTACGGGGGCGAGCAGCTCAAGCTCCGGCGTGGCTTCGACCAGGGCGCGTAGATAGTGTGCCTGCTCGACGTTCTGTTCGATCAGACGGCGAAACTTCTCTATGCCATGCTCTTTCAAAGAGAGCCAGACTTTCAGCGCCCGGAAGCCGCGCGACAGTTGGACTCCGTATCCGGCGAACCACGTCGAGCCGGACGAGAGCCCACGTTCAGTGCGCGCCAGGTAAGCGCCCGCTGCTGAAAAGGTCTCGCTATGAAGGCCAGCGTGGCGAACCAGCGCACAGCCGACTTCATAAGGCAGATACATCCACTTGTGCAGGTCAAAGGCCAAGGAATCGGCCCGCTCCATGCCCGCCAGCATGGGACGAAGCTTAGGCGAGAGAGCGCCGAGCGCGCCGAAAGCCCCATCAATGTGAAACCACAACGCTTCGCGCTCGCAGATGTTTG
>JACVRN010000244.1 GCA_014534425.1 Pyrinomonadaceae bacterium | reverse complement strand
TTCCTCGCGCTTGCGGCGGATGGCGCGCCCAAGCTCGACCGTATTCACCAAACTTTTATCAGATTGTGCCATATTTTGGCCTCCTTTCGGCACGCAGGGCGCTTCGGAAAGCGCCTCTGACGGCCTCTCTACTCCCTAACCATATCACAGGAAAATTTTAGATGCAAGACTTTGTTTTATACTTGCAACAAGACGGGAACCATGGTACACTGTTTCACGTATGAAACAGGTGGGTAGCCAACCTGTAGGAAGCACGAGAGGAACTAGCGACGTGAGCACAGATTACATCTGGGAGACATTCGATAGCCTGTTCAAAACGGTCTACGCACAGGGTCGGCGCGTGGAGGAATTGGAAGCGCGCCTGGCAGACCTTGAGCAGCGCCTGAGCGCCGCGGCTGCACAGCCCGTGAGACAAGCGTCGCAGCCTCTCAACGCCGTCAACGAAATGCCTGCGGAACGCGCGGCCTAAGAGAGTTTTTGGAGGACAAGAGAGCCATGTCAGCAAACATCGCAACCGGGACGGACAGGAAAGCGCTCATGCGCGACAAGCGTGCGCAGGGGATCGCCGCTATGGGCTTAGTGACGCGCGAAGGCGACCGCTTTCGCGTGGCGACGCCCTCTTTGCGTGGGCGCAAGTCCAGCTATGAGGTGTGGCGCGACGAAGCAGGGAAAGTGCGCTGCTCTTGCCTCGAATACGAGGAGCAGGCGACCCTGGACGCCTCTTTCCGTTGCGAGCACATTCTCGCGGTCAAGCATTCGCTGCTGGCGAAAAACACCGAAAGCGTAATCCGGCAAGAACCGGCGGCGGAAAAGGCTGTCTCCGAAGGAGGAGCCGGCCCATTAACCGAGCCCAACACAAACACTGTCAACGCATCCGAGAAGCGTGCGACCCGCAGGGCTACAGAGCCCACCGTGGAACGCGCACGCTCCGAACGGGAGCAGGACGAAACGTCAGAGACGATTGCCACGGCTGAAGCCGCAGAGATCAGCTCCAAGGTTCGCCCGCTCGCGAAACACACAAGCAATGAGGAGCATGAAATGATTAAAAAACAGGAACAGGCCGTTGCTACACGTGCAGCGGAGAACGAAACGCTAGAGTCAGCGATGAACGCGGAGCCGGTCGCCCCGGTCGTTCCGCTTGCTTTCACCAACACCCTGCGCGCCCTGCGCCAGCAGGTCGATTCGAGCCTCGTCAAAACGCGCGAGGGCTGGACCGATCGTCAGGGCAACACGCACATGGTCGAATACGTCGAGTGGCACACGGTCGCAGATCTACTTGACCGCGTCACCCCGACCTGGTCGCATTCGGTGCGCAACATCGTGCAGATCGGCGACATGGTTGCCGTCACCGCTGCGATCACCATCGACGGCGTGACGCGCGAAGGCGTCGGCACGGGCACGGCTGAGAGCGAGATGGGCATCAAGAAGGCCGAGCACGATGCCTTGAAGCGCGCGGCTGTGAAGTTCGGCATCGCGCGCGAGCTTTACCAGCGTGAGTCCGACGTGATCGAGAAAGAGGGCGCGGCGCAGGCGCGAGAGTTCCCGCGCGATCCGCTCGCCAAGTCGATGGCTGATCTGGTGACGCCCAAGCAGCTCGGCATGATCCGCGCCATCGGTCGTGAGATCGGCGTCGATGTAGAGGAAGAGTGCCAGACGGTGCTGCGCTGCAAGACGGACGAGCTTTCGAAGCGCGCCGCATCGAGCTTCATAGACCACCTCAAGGGTCTGCAACATGAAGCGGCGGCAGGCGGGATGCGCCGCGCGAGCTAAGGGGACAGAAGGCAGAAGGTAGTAGGCGGATAAAGCAAAACAGATTTTGAGACCTCAAATTCTGACCGTCTACTGCCCTTCGGCTGACTGCCTTTCGCTCTCAAAAGGGGGTGTAAAGCAATGACGACTGAAGAAATGATCGAACAAATGAAGCCGCTGACGATGGAGCTTGAGTACGCCAGCGAGCCGAAGGAAGGAACCGCCGAGCGCGCAGAAGGCGCAGGTGTTGAGCAGGAAGCGAAGCCGCGCTCCAAGAAGGAGCAGATACTTGCGCTCTACGAGAGCGGTGTGACGGACGTTGCGCAGATCGTGCGCCAGGTGGCCGCGCGTCCGACCTACGTTGCGCAGGTCTTGCAGAGCGCTGGCTTGATGACAGGCTACTTTGATCTCTACACGACGACGGCGCGTGAACAGAATGTCTACTCCCGTTTCTTCCGCAACGTGCTGTCGTTTAAGACGGTGGAAGCGGCGCGCGAATCTGTGAAAAAGATTGATCGCCTCTACAACTACTTCGAGCGGCTCGGTGATCGCGCCGGGCAGCATCAAGCCCAGGTCATCGCGCTGACGGGTAAGAACCGCGCGCGTTGGAGCGGGAAACAGGAAGAGGCGGAAGTTTTCAGTGAATGGCTCGCCTCGCATTAAGAGCCGAACAATTATCAGAGTGAACACATAAAAGACCCTCGCAAAGTCTCTCAAGATCAAGGTGTGGGTTGATAAGGTGAGTTTCGTTTAAGCGGCGAGACTCACCTTTTTTGTCTTTAATGAAACCCGCAAGGGATTCGGAAGGCAGCAAAAGACTTCTAAACTAAAGGAGAGAAAGTTATGTCCGACCAAGAAATGCCCGCCAACGGCGCTTTCTGCTGGAACGAGCTGGCAACGACGGATGCCGGGGCCGCGAAGAAGTTTTACACGGAGCTTCTCGGCTGGAACCTGAAAGAATCTGAGGCCGCAGGCGTTGCCTACAGCGAGATCGTCGTCGGTGGCAGCCACGTAGGCGGCATCTATCAGTTGACTGCCGAGCAAGGCGGTATGCCGTCGCACTGGATGGCTTATGTCGACGTGGATGACGTTGACGCTTCGGCCAAGCGCGCCGGGGAGCTT
>JACVRN010000221.1 GCA_014534425.1 Pyrinomonadaceae bacterium | reverse complement strand
TTCTCTGGCGCGGCGGGTCGTATGGCATGGCGTCCCTTCCTCCTTAATCTTCGGACGGCTATTTGAGGATTATCAAATCTTCTTTTAGTGAACCAATAGAAAAGCCTTGCCGCCGACGTACAGGGGAACGACCTGCGTCGCGTTGGCGATTGATTTCATGGAAGCAACGGTCGTCCAGCCCATGCAATCGCTGTGAAAGCGATTGACGGTCAGCTGCCCGTTCTTCATGTAGGTCACAAAGTACGGGTCGCCGTTTCCGAGCGTCAAAGGCTGGACTATATTCAACGTCTGCGCGTCCTTCAGCGCGTCGTTGAGATTGCTTGCGACCTCTACAGTCCCTTGAGTCAGGTCGTCAAGAACGTGGTCAATGTTCACGTTCGGCTTCCAGGTGTTCGTCTTAAAGAAGAAGTTCTCGCCGCCAAACTGGAAGAAGGCAAAGCGCGTCCAGCCCTTGGCCCAGACGTGCGACCAGTTGGGCGTCATCAGAAGCGGCGGCGCGCCCGCGACCGAGTTCGCCGTCATGGAAAGCGTGTAGGTCGCCACGTACCCGTTCGTGCCGTTGTAGCCCATGAAGACCACCGCGCCGAAACAGGTGAAAGGCTTGACCATAGTGAAGCCCTGCGTGAGCGCTGGCTCGTGGTTGCGGAAGAACTCGTAGCCGGTGCCCGACACCGAAAGGTTGCTTTCGATGGCGAAGAGCCTGAACACTCCTGTCTTCGCTTTATAGCAGGCGACGTACGGCTCGTTGCCCAGGGTGAACGGCTCTATGATGTCGTAGCCCGCGCCGACCTTTAGCTGCTGCGGGTCTGCCTGAAGCCAGGGCGCTGCGCCCGTGAACTGGTAAATGTCTATGTTATCCGCAGTAGAGTTGTAGCCGAGCAGGTAGGTCTTGCCCTGCGCGGAGACGGTGGTCAGGCTGCTGTAAGCGCCCTTGAGCGCGCTCGGCTGCGCGACCTGTTTGACGTTGAGCGTGTCACGCTTGTCGGTTTGCTGGACAGAGTAAATAACGGAATTTGCTTTCTTAACGGGACTCCCTTTTTTAGCCGCTTTCGTTGCCATAGCCGTTGGCCCTTTCTCTCTTTCAACTCTTTGCGCCGAAGCCCGCGATGATTCCCCAGGTAGTCAGGGCGCTCATCACTGTCGTCCAGTAGCCGAACTTCTGGTAGTAGTAGACCGCGCACTTCTTCTGTGCAGGGACGCTCAAGTGTCCGTTGATGGTCGGGTCAGAGAGATTACGCACGCAGGCCCACTTCGGCGGCGACTTCATCTCGCTGCACACCAGGCCCAGAACCGCGTCGTCCATCTCCACGGCCATTCCCAGCTTGTCCAGATTGTTCGTGCTCGTCCCGTACTCGAAGACATCTGTCGTCAGGATGGGATGAAACTCCGGTATGCCGTCCGCGCCGTCAAAATGTATTTTCGTAGGATACTTGTCCGGCGAGCAGCCGCAGTTCTTGCTCGGCGGCGTGCCCTTCGGCTCTGACTTGCCCGTCAGATGGCTCGCGTAACTTTGCATCAGCTTCTCGGCCTGCGTCACGTACTTTTTGGATATAGTCCAGTTTGACTTGTAGAGATTGTTATTGAAGGGCGCGTTCTTGAAATCCCCAAGGCAGTGAAAGCGCGCGGCGCGGCTGACGGCCACATCTCCGAGGCTCATGTCGCAATAGACGCCGCCGCTCGTCCCCGTTGTCAGAAAGAGCTTCGGGCGCGCCTCCTTGATTATCTGCGCCAGCATGTCTTTAATCGGAAGCGTGTAGCTGCCGTTGGGAAGCTTTATGGCGTCTTCGTGCATGTGCAGTTCCGTTTTGTAGACCAGCACCTTCACATTGTTAATCTCTATGATGAAATAGCTGCCCAGGCGCTTGCTGTATCGGGAGGGGCCGTGCGGGCCTATGAGCGGCATGTAGTGCTTCTCGAAATTCTTTGCGTAAGGATACCAGTTGGTTCTGTCAATTCCGGGCGTCAGCACGTCCGCCATCGCCTGAGCTTCGGCTGCGGTGTCCATCATGGCGACGACATCGACCTTCGGCAGAGAGTCGTCAGGCTTCGGAATTGGTTTGATAGGCCGTAGCACTGGCTTCAAGCCTTTTGGGAACGGTATGTCTTTGACCCTCGCTCCCATGACGGCGGCGGTCTTCGCCATCGCCTGAGCTTCGTCTCCATACTTGAGACTCGATGCTAGCTCCGACCTGCTTTTTAATTCTTCCGAGCTATAGGTGTTGAATTCCATCTTAAGGTCTCCTAATCTGGAAGGGCTGTTAAATACATGCGGGGAAGCGCAAGAGAACCGGCGCGAGTTTCAGACCTCGCCGGGCGGAAGCGAAATTTCCGCTCTGATACAGTCATCTGAAATAGCTAAGAGGAGCCTGCCGCCTTCGACTAAGCTTGCGCGCTGCTTGAAGTCCTGAAGCGCAAAGAAATGATAAAACCAGAACCAAAGCCTGAAAAGATGGCGGGACTCTAACACACAGTTTTATCCAAGACAATGTTTTTCTGAAACCGGCTAACGCAACTTTTACTTTCAGCCAAAATTCATCCGCACGGTGGACGAGATTGCCGTTCCCTTTTGAATATTTATCTCTCTTTTAGCAGGCGTTCCAGCCGTGCGGCTAATCAGGAAAGCTGCGCGGGCAATGGCTTACGAATTTTCGTAAACTTTTTTCTATTGAAATTCTCAGCTATTCGATATATAACCTTGCGGCCTCAAAAGCCCAATCTCTAATCCTTTTCATTTGAGGCCGGTGCTTAATCTTTCAAAACAGAACAAGCTTTATCTTAATCTCTCATAGGAGCCCCGCTATGAAGAAAAGAGTGGCGTTAATCCTTGTCGTCGCAATTCTACTGCCGCAGACGGCCTTCGCTATGTCGCCGTCAGAGAGGCAGGCGGCTGCCAATCTGCTGCTATCAGAGCTTCGCAATGCGGGTATCGCTGACGTGTCCAAGGACGGCTCCGAACCGGTCGCGCCGCCGGACAACTTCCCTGGCACTGTCACTGTTACTAACACGCCTGTGACGGGGACGCAGAACGTCTTCGACACGAAGAACGTGACGCTTCACATCACTTTTACGCCCAATAATCCTGTAGACGAAATACAGATTAGCGCGCAGAGGGGCAGCCAAGCCGTCCAGGGCTATCCCAAAAACATCTCTATCCGCCCGTCTCAAATCAGCACGGGCCTCAACGAACAGCTATCGCTGGCCGAAGGCGTCAACACAATTACAGTCAGCGTCGTAAGCCCTGCGCCGGCAGGCTCAACGACGCTAACGATAACCATAGTTAGTCCGGCCCCGACGGCTGCGGCGACGCCCGTTCCGGCAGCAACGCCACAGCCGACTGCGACGCCTGTGCCGGAATATGACTGGGGGCGCGTGCGCGCTTATTTCACGGGCGGGGTAATCTTCTCCAAAGAGCGCGACAATTTTTCGAAAACCGATCTTGCCTTGGCCTTCGTGCTCGACAAGAATTACCTACAGAATCGCATCTTTAACATCAACACGTTCTTCGAGGCGCGCCTGACCTCTATCCTTGTCTCGGCCACCATGCC
>JACVRN010000021.1 GCA_014534425.1 Pyrinomonadaceae bacterium | reverse complement strand
GTAAATCTCTATGATACGTCCGCGCGGGACGCCGCCCACGCCTATGGCCGCATCGAGGCTGATGGAAGTGGTTGAGATAGCCGGGACGTCTTCCACCTTGCGCTCGCCCAGCTTCATGATTGAGCCTTTGCCAAATTTCTTCTCAATATTAAGCAGCGCCGCTTCAACGGCCTTGCCGCGGTCAGCGCTCATTCTATCGTCTGCCATTTGATACATCTCTTTCTACTGTTCCTTTTCGCGTTCGTGATTTTATAGAGCGTTTTCACGGCGCTGCCGCGAGAACTGCCGTGCAGTATAACACACTCGCCGCGAGAATGGAACAGCGTTTCACACATGCAACACAACTTTTTTTCAGGGGGTTTTCCACCGAAGAAACAACGCGACCGGGCTAAGAGAAGCATTCCCCCTTGCTCATTCTCAAGCCTAAAAGTTTCGGTCAGAATCGTTGAGGCGCGAGTTGGGTGTATAACACGCCGGAAAGTCCCAAGTCAAAGACTCTTTCTTTCAACCTGGGACTTTGAACTTAATGAAAAAACTCTTCTACTTTGCGGCCCGTGCGGCGCTCGAACTGTTCCGCAAGCGAGGGGACGCCCTCAGAAGGCTCGTCGCGCGTCAGGCGCTCCACGCGCCACATGGGAAAGAAGAGGTCTGTCAGTCCCACGAACGGCTCGTCGTGCGCGACCGCCTGCGTCCAGTCTTCAAACGCGTTGAGGTCAATGCCGCGCATGAAGATGCCAGCCGCAGTGATTTCATCAAGCAGGCCCCAACATTTTTCGCGCGGGCTGTGCAGCACTATGAGAACGGTCGCGCCGCGCTTGATTCCTCTCTCGTTTTTTTCAGGGCTATCCATATCTCTTCCTTTAAGATTCCAGCACGGGAAGCAGAGAGAGCGCAAACTCTCCTATGCGTTTAGCAAGGTCGGGCGAGCTTGCGCGCCTTTCAATCTCCGCGACAATCGCGGAGCCAACGACGGCTGCGTCGGCATAACGCCAAACGTCCCTGACCTGTTCCGCAGTCGAGATGCCGAAGCCCACGGCCACGGGAAGGTCTGAGAACTGCCGCACACGTGCGACCAGAGCTTCCGCGTCGCGGCTCACACGGTCGCGTGCGCCTGTGACGCCCGCGCGCGAGACCGCGTAGATGAAGCCTGTGGCGCGCGAGGCCACCATACGAAGTCGCTCGTCCGTAGAAGTGGGCGCGACCAGAAATATCATGTCTAGATTATGCGCCCGCAGCAGGGATGAGAATTCTTCCGATTCTTCCGGCACAAGGTCTGTGACGAGCAGGCCGTCCACGCCTGCCTTCGATGCTTCCACGCTTAAACGTTCAAGGCCAAACTGCAAGAGCGGGTTGAAGTAGCTGAAGAGCACCAGGGGCACATCCAGTTTCTCTCGCACGCGCGAAACCTGAGCCAGAATCTCATCCATCCCGAAACCATAACGCAGCGCTCGCTCGGAAGCTCTCTGAATCACTGGGCCGTCCGCCACTGGGTCGCTGAAGGGCACGCCAAGCTCTATCAAACTCGCGCCCGCGCCTGCCAGTTCCATTAGTAGCTCGTAGGTGGTTTCAAGGTTGGGGTCGCCAGCCGTGACGAAGGGGATGAAGCCGCGCCGACCTTCGCTTTTCAGGCGCGCGAATGTTTGCGCGATGCGGCTCAACGCTCTTCACCCTTGAGCGCGTCCGCCACGCTCATTACGTCCTTGTCGCCGCGACCGGAAAGATTGACGACGATGATTTCATCCTTCTTCATCTGGCGCGCAGCTTTGAGCGCATGAGCGACGGCGTGCGCGCTCTCAAGCGCAGGGATGATGCCTTCAAGCCTGGAAAGAGTTTGGAAAGCTTCAAGGGCTTCACTGTCGGATGCGGACACATAACGGACTCTGCCTTCGTCATGAAGATAGGCGTGCTCAGGGCCAATCGAAGGATAATCAAGCCCTGCGGAGATGGAATGAGTGGAAGCTATCTGCCCGCGCTCGTCTTGCAGTACGTAGCTCATGGTTCCTTGAAGCACGCCGGGACGACCGCCGCCGCTTTCGTTGAATCTGGCGGCATGTTCGCCGAGCGCGTTTCCCTTCCCGCCAGCTTCTACGCCGACCATAGCAACGTCTTTGTCTTCAAGAAACGGATGGAACATGCCTATGGAATTCGAGCCGCCGCCGACGCAGGCTATGAGCAGATGCGGAAGGCGACCTTCGCGCTCCAGAATTTGCTCGCGCGTCTCGCGCCCTATGATGCTCTGAAAATCGCGCACCATGAGCGGGTAAGGATGAGGGCCGAGCGCGCTGCCGAGTAGATAGTAAGTATCATCGGGACTGCTCACCCAATCGCGCAGAGCCTCGTTGATGGCATCCTTCAAAGTGCGAGAGCCGTTATCGACCTCGCGCACCTCTGCGCCCAGGAGCCGCATGCGGAAGACGTTCAGGCTTTGACGCCGCATGTCTTCGGCTCCCATGTAGACTACGCAATCGAATCCGAAGAGCGCGCACACCGTCGCCGTAGCAACACCGTGCTGGCCCGCGCCCGTCTCTGCGATGATGCGCCGCTTTCCCATGCGCCGAGCCAGAAGCGCCTGCCCGAGCGCGTTATTTATTTTGTGCGAGCCTGTGTGCGAGAGGTCTTCGCGCTTCAAATACAGGCGCGCGCTACTCGCATGCTCTGTCAATCGTCCGGCAAAGAAGAGCGGCGTCGGGCGTCCCGAATAATTTCTGAGGAGCGAAGCGAACTCTCTCTGAAATTCTTCATCACGCCGCGCTAAAGCATAGCCTTCGGCCAACTCTTCGAGCGGAGCCATCAAAGTTTCCGGCACGAACCGACCGCCGTACGCGCCCCAGTGCCCTCGCCCATCCGGCCAGGATTTAAGAGTCTCACCCATGCGAAGATTATAAGGGAGATTCAAACAGGATGGACAGGATAAGCAGGAAATTTAATCATTAAATCATCGGTTCATTGATTCAATGAACAAATGAACAAATGAATCAATCTCTTTTATCCTGTCCATCCTGTTAATTTCTTTCTCTCGCACTTAGAAACTGATTGCCGGAGCGATGGAGACGCGGTCGCGGCCCTCTCGCTTGGCCTTGTAGAGCGCGGCGTCCGATGCTGCGTAAAGCTCTCGTTCGTTGAGCGCGTGGGCCGGGCATGTGGCTACGCCGAGGCTGATGGTGATGCGGCCAATGCCTTCTAAGGCTTCCGCCGCGACAAGCTGGCGCAGCCGCTCTGCGGCGGAGATGGCCTTTTCCGCATTCGCGCCCGCCAGGAGGAGCGCGAACTCTTCGCCGCCCAGACGCGCAGCCGTGTCGTTATCACGAGACATCTGCGCGAGCGCGCTCGCAACGTGCCGTATGACCACGTCGCCAGCCGAATGACCGTGCGTGTCGTTGATGTGCTTGAGGTGGTCTACGTCGACTATGACCAGGCCGCAGGGCGTGCGATAACGCCGCCAGCGCTCGACCTCCTGGCCCAGCGCTGTGCGAAAGCGCCTGCGATTGAGAAGGCCCGTCAGGTAATCGCGGTCGGCCTCTGCCCTCAGCCTGTCAACTGTCTGACGTATGGAGACCAGTTGCGACGAGCGCGCTACTAATAGCGAAAGCTCTCGCGGAAGCTGAAAGTAATCGAAAGCGCCTGCACAGAGCGCAGCGCTGCGGCGCTCAAGCGTAGCTTCGCGCGTACCTACAAGCATGAAAGGGACTGCGCTCTCTTCGGCGCGTCTCAACTGGTTGGCAAGCTCTTTCGTGGTCAATCCCTGCAAGCCTTCATCAGCGATGATAATGTGCGGGCGCGCTCTCCTGAGAGCAATGAGCGCGGCGACAGACTTGCTCGTGCCTACGACCGTCAGCCCCGCGTCTTCGAGCGCCTGTGTGAATGTAATTGAGGGTGGGTTGTCTGTGACTATGAGGACGCGCCCCTGCTCGCGCGAGCCGGAGGCGCACGCCTCTTGTGCCGGTGTTGGGGAACTCATTCAAATTTGTCCTGCCGAGGGAAAGTTAAACTGACAGCAAGGAGAAGTGAGATGAAAGGGGCAAAAGCGAACCTGCTTGCTACTTATGAAAATTTTCCTGATCACGCGAAGCCCAGCATAACCGATTGGGCCTGTATGCCGTCAAGGTTTAACATGCGCGGCGGAAATAAAGTTACGCACACGCCCCGCGTCTTTCACTCCGGGCGCGCTCTCAAGACGGCTGCACGCATCGACGGCATAGGGCCGAACCTTCTCTATAGCCTCAGCGACGTTCTCCACGGACAGTCCGCCCGCCAGGTAAAGCTTGGGGACAAGCGCACGGACGCGCCTGGCAATCTCCCAATCGAAGGTGCGACCCGTCCCGCCGCGCTCCCTGCTATCAAAAGCGTCCAGCAGGATAGCTTCCGTTTCATACTCAAGCACACGCTCCGGCACAAACACGTCACTCACACGCAGCGCCTTAATCACGTAGAGACTCTTGAGCGCGCGACAATATTCCGGCGACTCGTCTCCGTGAAGCTGCACCGTGCTAAGGTTCGCTTCCTCAGCCATGCGCGCGACCATTTCCGGCTCGGCCTCATTAACAAATACTCCGACCGCCAGGACGTTCGAAGGCAACTGCTCAACTATATTGCGCGCATCCTGCGGGTGTATGTAGCGAGGGCTGCGCCGATAAAAGTTGAAGCCGAGCGCATAGGCCCCCGCCTCAACCGCCACGCGGGCATCATTCAGATTTGTAATTCCGCAGATTTTAACTAGAACCATAAATCAATTCGCGCAGAGATTTTTCCGGCTCTTCGGCGCGCATCAATGTTTCGCCTATGAGGAAGCCCTTATAGCCGAGGGCGCGCAGGCGCAGCAAGTCGTCCGTCGTACCCAGGCCGCTTTCGCTAATCATCGTCGCGCCTGCGGGCGCAAGGCTCGCCAGTTCGACCGATGTATCGAGCGAGACTTCGAAGGAGTGCAGGTTGCGATTGTTGACGCCTACGAGGCGTGAGCCGCATGCTGCTGCTCGACGGAGTTCCTCTCTGGTGTGGACTTCTACGAGCGCGTCCATGCCTAGCTCGTCTTCCGTGATTTGTCTGAGACGCGAAAGAGTCGTGTCGTCCAGTGCGGCGACAATCAGTAGCAGCGCGTCGGCTCCGGCGCAGGCCGCCTCGTAGAGCTGGTACTCGTCGAAGATAAAATCCTTTCTGAGCAGGGGCAACCGGACGGCTGCGCGAACTCGGCGCAGGTCTTCGAGCGAGCCGCGAAAGCGGTCTTCTTCCGTGAGGACGGAAACGGCGCACGCTCCGCCATCCTCGTACCGGCGCGCGAGCCATTCGGGATTTATCAACGCGTTGATTATCCCTTTGGAGGGCGACGCGCGCTTGACCTCGGCTATGACATTGAGGCGCGAGCCGTCCTGCAAAGCGTTGAGCAAAGCATGAGGCCGCGCGGTCGCTCTCGCCTTAAGAGCAGAAGCACGCAAGGCTTCAACCGCGCAAAGCTCTTTGGCTTGCGCGACTCGCTCACGCTTACGCGCCATTATCTCCGTCAGAAAATCCATGATTCGTCGTTTCGACCAACCTGTTCAGCTTGTCTTGAGCGGAGCCTGTGTCTATGCTCTGCTCAGCGAGGCGGGTGGCGCGGGGTAAATCTTCAGCCGCGCCGCCGACGAAGATTGCCGCCGCCGCGTTCATGACTACGAGCGAGCGTGCTTCGTCGCGGCGCTCGCCTGCGAGCACCTCGCGTATTATGCGCGCATTCATCGTGGCATCGCCGCCGCGCAAATGCTCAAGCGACCCATCGCGTAAACCAAAGTCGCCGGGCGCGACCTCAAAGCTCTTAACTTCGCCGTCTCCCTTTGCCTCCGCAACGAAGCTCTTGCCCGAAAGAGTAAGCTCGTCAAGGCCGTCGCTGCCATGCACGACCCACGCGCGCTTTGTGCCGAGCAGTGAAAGCGTGCGCGCAAGCGGCTCAACCAGAGCCTTGTGCCAAACGCCGATTATCTGTCGCGGCGCGCCCGCAGGATTAGTGAGCGGCCCCAGAAGGTTGAAGGTCGTGTGAACGCCAAGCTCTCTGCGAACACCGGCCACGCGCGCCGTCGCCGCGTGATAAAGGGGCGCGAACATAAAGCAGATGCCAATTTCGTTGAGGCACGTTTCCGAGATTGCGCGTTCGGCTGTGACGTTGACGCCGAGCGTCGCCAGGACATCCGCGCTGCCGGAGCGAGAAGTCGCGGCTCGGCTGCCGTGCTTGGCTACGGGGAGGCCCGCGCCCGCTATGACGAAGGCTGCGGCGGTCGAAACGTTAAAGGTCTTGGCGTGGCTTGAGCCGGTTCCGGCAGTGTCTATGAAATGGTCATGGCGACAGTTGATGCGGGCCGAGCGTGCGCGCATGGCCTCCGCCATCCCGGCCAGTTCCTCGACCGTCTCGCCCTTGACGGCAAGCGCCACGAGCGCCGCAGCAATCTGCGAATCCGTGGCCTCTCCGTCGAGCAAAGCATCCAGAAGCGACGAAGCCTCCGCGCGCGTGAGATTCTCGCCGCGCATCAACCGCAGCAAGAGCGAGCGCAATCCAGTGCCAGCCTGCGGCTCATCTTTCCTCACCGGAGTCGGCAACAACCATGATGGCCTACTGCTTTTCACAGCTTCAAAAAATTAGCCAGGAGCTTTTTGCCCTCGGTCGTGAGGATTGATTCCGGGTGAAACTGCACGCCCTCTATCTTCATTTTGCGGTGGCGCAGTCCCATGATGATGCCTTCGGGAGTGGTGGCGGAGACCTCCAGACAATCCGGCAGGCTCTCGCGCTCTACCATGAGCGAATGATAGCGCCCGGCCTGAAAGCGATACTCCAAATCTTCGAAGATGGTCTTGCCGTCGTGGCAAATCTCGGAAGCCTTGCCGTGAATCAGTTCGGGAGCGCGCACGACCCGCCCGCCGAAGACCTGCGCGATTGACTGATGCCCCAGACAGACACCGAGGATTGGAAGGCGGCCCGCGAAGTGGTCAATCATCTCAAGTGAGACGCCTGCGCCGTCGGGCGTGCCGGGGCCTGGCGAAATGACTATCTTATCCGGGCAACAATCAGCCTCAATCTCCGCGACCGTCACCTCGTCGTTGCGGCGCACGTCCACCTGCTCGCCAAGCTCACCCAGGTATTGCACCAGGTTGTAGGTAAATGAGTCGTAGTTGTCTATGACTAAAATCATGAGAAAGCTATCAGCTATCAGCAGTCAGCAGTCAGCAAAGAAATGCTTTTACACCTTTCCTTCTTCGGCTTCGCGCAGCAGGTTCACGACAGGGGTGTAGTTTCCCTTCAAGGCCCAGGCGCGTGCGGTGCGTCCTTTATAATCTTTAAGGTTCACGTCCGCGCCTCCCTTTAATAGCTCGCGCACCACGTTCAGGTGGCCGTTGGCGGCGGCGAACATGAGCGGCGTGCCGTCGAGTTTGTTCTTGATGTTGGGGTCTGCGCCGTGCTCAAGAAGCTGGCGCACAACGTCTGCGTCCGCCGCGAGCGAGGCGCGCACGAGCGCAGTCTCGCCTTCGGCATCCTGAAGGTTGACGTTCGCGCCTTTCTTCAGGAGCGCGGGCACAAGCTCAGGCATGCGCCACGCGGCTATCATGAGCGCCGACTGACCGGACTTCTCCTGAAGATTGAGGTCTGGATTTCTGTCCAGCAGGAGAGTCGCCACCTGCGCTCGCTCGCTCATTATCGCGCGCATGAGAGCCGTGCGATTGTCTTTGTCTCTGGCGTTGATGTCCGCGCCGCCGTCTAGCAGCGCCTTGACGACATTCAAGTCTCCCTTGGTCGCCGCCACAATCAGGGCCGTTTCCTCTTTGTCATTCCTGACGTTCGGATTCATCCCTGCGGCCAGGAAAGCGTTCACAGCCCAGACATCACCGGCGGCAGCATAAGCCAGAAAAGATTCATTGCTGTACTCTATGCCGCGAAGGGTCAAAGCGCGCCGCGCATTTTCCGGGCTGGGCTTAACATTGCTACGGTCGGCGCAACCCGCCAGCGCGATGAAAAGAGAGAGTAGGATG
Organism: Pyrinomonadaceae bacterium; assembly: GCA_014534425.1. GTDB lineage: Bacteria > Acidobacteriota > Blastocatellia > Pyrinomonadales > Pyrinomonadaceae > JACVRN01. The sequence goes on along the minus strand of JACVRN010000021.1, from coordinate 53,141 downwards.
ATAAATCTTGTTCTTAACATAATCTTTAATCCCAAAGCAGATTAATTTCTTTCTATTCATTTCACACACGGCGCGACCGTGGCGCGGTTGATACGCACGGGCTTCGTGGGCTTTTCGCCTTCGGTCTGCATGTTGTTGATGGCGTCTACGACCTCCATGCCCTTGAGTACGCGACCGAAGGCAGCGAATTTTCCGTCCAGCATTGACGCTTCTTCGCTGACCAGTATAAAGAAGTGAGTGCTGGCACCGTTAGGCGTGTCGGGTCTAGCCATAGAGACTATACCGCGTACGTGCTTGATGTAGTTAGGCTCGTCGGGGATGGTGCGCCGCGCACGCTCCGACAATTCCGCGCCCCAGCGCTCGCTCGTCGAGAGGTTGCCGCCCTGCACCACGAAGCCCTTCACCACGCGGCTGAAAGTAGTCGTGTCGAGCGCTCCCGTAGAGACCAGGTTGAGAAAGTTCCTGGCCGTCTCAGGCGCGGCCTCGGCCAGCATCTCAATCACAATCGCACCGCTCTCTGTCTCAAGCGTCACGCACTGCTCGGCCATCTTCGCAACCGTAGCGCCGTCGAAAGGCTCTGCCTTCTTCTGGGCAGAAGTCGCAGGCGCGGCGGCCCGCTCGTTGCTCTTTCTGGGAGCCTGTGGAGACGGCGAAGCGGCTTGCGCGCGCGCCATAGAGAACGAGGCGAACAACAGAAGAGCAAAGAGCAAAACCGTTACAATGCGATTCATAATCCCTTCTCTGCCATCTCTACGGCGCGCACCAGCGCACGCGCCTTGCTGACGGTCTCTTCATACTCGCGCTCAGGTTGCGAGTCCGCGACGATGCCTGCGCCTGCCTGCACTGTGGCTTCACCTTCTTTGATGACAATAGTGCGAATTGATATACACGAGTCCAGATTTCCTGCGTAATCAATATAGCCCACGGAGCCTGCGTAAACGCCGCGCGCTTCAGGCTCAAGCCCGCGAATCATCTCCATCGCGCGCACCTTCGGCGCTCCCGTCACGGTTCCGGCAGGAAAGCAGGAAGCAAACGCGTCGAAGCGGTCAAGCCCGTCACGAAGCCTTGCGCGCAGGGATGTGACAAGGTGCTGAACGTGCGAGTAGCGCTCAATCGTCATCAACTCTCCGACTTCAACAGAGCCGTAATCGGCCACGCGCCCCAAATCATTGCGCCCCAGGTCAACGAGCATCACGTGTTCGGCCACTTCCTTTTCATCCGTACGCATCTCTTCGCCCAGGAGCCAGTCTTCGGTTTCGGTCGCGCCGCGACGACGCGTGCCCGCAATCGGTCTATAATCAAGGCGCTGCCCTCTGCACCTGACAAGCATTTCGGGCGAAGCGCCTATGATGGCTTCGCCCTTCAGGCGCAGCAGGTACATGTAGGGCGATGGGTTCGTGGCCCTGAGCGCGCGATAGATGGCAACGGGGTCTGCGACGACGCGCTTTCTGAATTTCTGCGACAGCACGACCTGATAACACTCGCCCGCAGCAATCTGCTCTTTGATGTCGCGCACGGCCCGCTCGAACTTCTCGCGCGGCCAGTTGGATTGAAACTGCGAGGACGCGCTTTCATCGTCCGTAGGGTTCTCGTCCGGTTGCCGCGCTGGATTTTCGAGTAAGAGCTTTTCAATGCGCTCGGTCTCGTCCACGGCTGCGTCGTAAAGCTCGCGCAGGCGCATGCGGCTTCCTCCGGCCTCTTCCGTGAAGACGACGGAGGTAATCAACATCTGCTGGCGCACGCGGTCGAAGGCCAGGAGCGTGCGGTAGAACATCCAGACGGCATCATCCGACTGAGGAGGCGCTCCGTCGTAGCCCTTCTCAAGCACAGGCTCGAACCAGCGCGCCGCGTCGTAAGAGAAGAAGCCGACTGCGCCTCCTGCGAGTGGCGCTAGATTGCTGTGCGAGCGCGCGAGCTTTCTGGCCCTGAAATGCTCGCGCAGGAAATCCACGGCGCGCTCGTCCCGCTCGGTCATCTCTTCGCCGCCGACTTCTATGAAGGTTTTCTCCCCGCGACCGCGCACGACCATCTCAGGGTTAGCGCCCAGGAAAGAGTAGCGAGCGACGCGCTCGCCGCCTTCAACGGATTCGAGCAGGAACGCGTACGGCGCATCGTTCGCCACGCGCAGGAAAGCACCGACCGGCGTCTGTAAATCCGCCAGCACAGTTCGCACCACAGGCACCACGTTGCCGCGCGACGCATCTATGACGAAATCTTCAAATGTCGCAGGTTTAAGCTCAAGCATAGGTGGAAGATTCCGTAACGCCTAAATCTTCAGCTTTGAAGTCTATCAGATTCGGTCTGTGAGGAAGCAGGCCACGGTCGTTCCGGCTCATGCGTTAGTGAAGCGGCTTGTTGCGAGCCAGTGGCCGCCGTCAACCACCAGCATCGCGCCGTTGATGAAGCTGGCTGCGTCCGAGCAGAGAAAGACTGCTGCCTGCTCTATGTCTCGTATGAGGCCGAAGCGTCTCAAGGGAATATGTTTTTTGAGCCTATCCTTCACGTCCGGCGGGACGAGGCGCTTCATGCCTTCCGTATCTTCAATAGGCCCGGGCGCAATCCCGTTCACGCGTATCCCGTAGCGCCCCCACTCGACCGCCAGATTGCGCGTCAGCGCGTCTACGCCAGCCTTCGCAGCCGAGACGTGAAGCTGCAAGGGCGTGCCTCCGTAATGAAGCGTCGCGCTGATGTTCAGAATCTGCCCGCGATTCTTTTTTAGCTCCGCGAAGGCCGCGCGCGAGACGTTGAAGGTGCCCTTGAGGTCTATATCTACGACTGTGCCGAAGCCGTTGGGCGATAGCTCTTCCGCAGGGCAAAGAAAATTTCCCGCCGCGCCGTTGACGACTATGTCCAGCTTCCCGAACTTCTCGACACAAGCCGCGACCGCGCGCTCCACCTCCTCCATGTTCCGCACGTCTGCGGCCACGGCCAGAGCCTCGCCGCCTCCGGCCCGAATCCTCTCAGCCGCAGGCTCTAGATGCTCCATGCGTCGGCTGACCAGACAAACACGCGCGCCCGATTCGGCCAGAGCGCGAGCCACGCCGCCAGTGATGCCAGTCCCCCCGCCCGTCACCAAAGCAACGCGCCCCCTCAACAACCCGTCAACAAAATATTTTTCGCTCATCACTGTTTTATAGGTGTAGGCTCTGCGCCCTCTGCGGGCACTTCGCGGTTCATCTGTTTGAGAATGCCTATGATGGTGTCAGACCAGTAGCGCGCCTCTTCATTCGTAGGGTCATAGCGCAACGTGCGGCGATAGTCTCCGAGCGCCGCCTGGTATTGCCTGGCCTGCGTCAGCGCGTTGCCGCGCTCCAGGTAAGCGTGCGCGAGCAGCTTACGCACGCCCGCGTCCTTGGGCTTCTGCTTCGCACGGTCTTCAAACTGCTTGATGCGCGCGTCGTATTCGGAAGTATCAATGGCCTCGCCGCCCGAAGGCTTGCCCGGAGCAGACGCGGGCGCGCCCGTCTGCGAATTAGCATTGGCGACTGTCGTTTGATTACTGACAAGCTTCGGCTCATTGCCGCCGCACCCCCTCACGAAAAAGAGCGCAGCCCAACACGCCAGCCCTATTACCTGAACTCTTCTCACCTTATCTCCATTAAAGCAGTTTTACTTCCCTTCAATATACGGGCGCGACTGGACTATGTAAATCTGGTCGCGCATGTAGGCCCATTCTATGTCCTGATCCCGGTCTCCGAAGACGCGTTTGATTTGGGAGGCGGCGCGCACAAGGCGTCTGACGACTTCATCCGTCAGCACTGCGCGGTCGCCGCTAATAGAGACTTCGCGCACGCCGCCCTGCTCGTCAAAGGTCAGCAGGCTGTCTTCGGCAGAGCGCGTCAGAACCTGCACGGCGTTGGTGCGCGGGCGATAGAGAATCTGCTCGGCAATCTTTTTGCCCTCGACGACCTTGATTCCCAATCCCTTCTTCGCGCTGATGTAGATTGTGCCGCGATTGTCTTTGTCGAAGGGGTCTGTGGTAATCATGACGCCGGAGCTTTCAGAATTGATGCCCTCCTGCAAGAGAACCGCCATGAAGACTTTCGAGTGGTCTATCCCTGCACGCTCTCTGGCTTCGTAGGCTTCGAAGTTCCAGAGCGAGGCCCAGACAGCCTTGACGGCCTCTATAATCGCGTCGTCGCCGCGCACGTTCGGAACGGTGTCATAAAGCCCTGCGCCACTGAAATTCGGAAGGTCTTCCGTGTTGGAAGAGCTACGGACGAACAGCCCCTTGTCTGGAAAATCCTTTGCGACCCGGCGCAGGATTTCCGCGCGAAGCTCCGCGCTGAACTTTCCCTGCTTAAAACGCTCGCGCAAGTTTGTCAGACGCTCGCGCCTGTACGCGGGGTCGTGAACGAACTTTTGGTCGTCCCTGAGATAAGCGATTAAATCATCGAGGCCGTTCTCTTTGGCGAACTGTTCGTAGTAGTAGAAAGGAACCGTGAAGCCCGCAGGGACAGAGATGCCAGGGATGCGCGCGTTCATCACTTCGCCAAGGTTGGCGCTCTTTGCGCCGTAGGCTATGACGGAGGCGGCGCGCTGTTCGCTCAAGGGAGCCAGCCGCTTCTCGTCCAGATTAAAGCGCGGCGTCATCAATTTCAGTCGCTCGGCCTCGCGGCGCTGGTACTCTTTAATCTGCGCGAGGTCTGCGCGCTTGATGAGGTACTGGTCGCGGCGCGTCTCAAACGAGACCCACCAGGTATCGTACTGCTTCAACAGTTTGTCGGCGTCCTTGATGTACGCGTTAGGGATTCCCCAGGACTTCGCCAGCAGGTTGACGTGCGAAAGCGGCGTCGAAGGTTTCGTGACGATGATTCCGGCGACGGGCGGCAAGTTGAGCGGCACCTCGCTCAGGACAAGTATTTCGTTTGCGCCAATCTCAACGTGTTCGTCCAGCTTATCTATGATGTGTATGCGGCCTATGCCGCTCGCAAGGTTCAAGCCCTGGTAGCTCCTCACGTCTGCTATCTGGCTCTGCAACACTCGCTCGACGCCTGTGAGAGAAGCTGACGCTTCCTCCTGTTTGAGCGAGTTCGGCTTGTAGGCCACAGGCTCGAAGAAGGTTTTGTTGATGACATCCGAAGTGAGCTTAATCAACTCCGCAGGAATCAAATCGCCTTCCCAGAACTCGAACGTCCAGCGCTTGACCGCCGTCTGATAGGCGATTGTGCCGAGTATGAAGCGGCGGTTCGGCTTCAGATAGTTGTTCTCGAAAAACTCTTTGCCGCGCTCAAGCGACAGGTACGTGCCGTTGACGAAGTCCTTGTGAAAGGTGTAGCGGCGCGAGTTGACGTAATAGATTTTATTATTGTCGCGCCGGTCTATGACGAACATAGCATGGACTAGAGGATTGGGCGTCTCTGCGTTGTAGGTGCGCGAAACGCGGTCAAAGTCTGCACGCGATTTGATTGCGGGCAGAGAGTTCGGCCCGCCCTGCTGTGCATTCGTGCGGGAGACGCTTGCTGCGGCCAGCAAGACTAACAAAGCTGTGATGAAGAGCCTGCGCTTCGCTCGACCCATTTTTCTTACACCTCTTCTTTTTCGTGTTCTGACGAAGGGAGAGCCTGGGCTGATTGTACAGAAGATGTAGCGCGGCGAACAAACCTTTGTGCATAGGATTGAAGGTTTCGTGTAAGCTAAAGCCTGGATGACAGAAGCTAAAGCAGCCGTCGAAGATTTTCTGGAAGCGCTCGAACGAAACGCGCGGGCGTTCGGCGTTCAACTCAGTGCCGATGACAGTAAGCGCCTGGCTGATTACTACGAGATAGTCACCCGATGGAACGCGCGGCTTCATCTTGTAGCGCCTTGCACCGGGGCTGAATTCGCCACGCGCCACGTCCTAGAATCCCTCACGGCGCTCCCCTTTTTAACCGAAGATGCGCGCGTAGCAGACGTAGGCTCCGGCGCGGGGCTGCCCGTAATTCCCTGCCTCATAGTGCGCCAGGGCGTGCAGGCCACGATGATAGAAGCTTCGTCGAAAAAGGCAGTCTTCCTGCGCGAAGCCCTGCGAGCGGTCGGAGCGAGCGACAGGGCAACGGTCATCGCAAAGAGGTTCGAAGACGTTCCGACAGTGGAAGCCGCGTTCGTCACCTGCCGCGCCATAGAGCGCCTCACGGAAAAGTTTCAGGAGATTGTAGAGTGGTCGCCGCCTTCAAGCACGCTACTTTTTTTCGCAGGCCCCGCGCTTCAGGAAGAGATTGAAAAAGCCAGTCTCAACTATCAATCGCTGCTCATCCCCGAATCCGAGCGCCGCTTCCTTTTCATCGTCGAAGAAAGAAAAAAGCCGGATGAGATTAACTAGAATCCTCATCCGGCTTTCTATCTCTCTAGCTCTTTATCTTTAACGCAGCACGTCTATGCCTATTAGTTGCTGGCCTGAGATGACGAACTCTGCGGGCGGCAGTTCCTTCTCGTAAATCGGAGAGAGGTTGGTCGCGGTGTAGCCGCCGGAGGCCCTGTCGGAGTTGAGCGTGGCGACGACCGAGGGCGGCAGGTTAGGCATCTCGTTCGTGCCTATGACTGCGCCCGGCGTCACGCGATAGAGCTTGACGTAAAGGCGGTCGTTCTTCTTCACGTTGTTGATGGCGTTGACTAACTGCCCAAGGTTCTGCGGGACGAAGTTCTGCGCGGCGGACGCCTGCTGCAACGAGTTGCCGTCGCCTACGAAGAGAATTAGCTGGCCCGGAGGAATGTCCGAGGGAATCTCTACGGGGATGCGCTGCACGAACTGCTTGCCGGACTCCGTGCGAACGTACGCCTGCACCTCTACGGTCTCGCCGCGACGCGCTTCCGTGCGGTCAAGAGAGACGCGTTCAAGCGTGCCCGTGTATTTCGTATCCGCAGACGAGATGTCTAGGGTGACGCCGCCAATCTCAACGTCGTCGAAGCCGGAAGAGAGAAGCGCCTGCATGGGGACTGCGACCGAGCCTGCCGCGAGGGTGGCCGCGTTCGTGGCCGAGAAGCGACGCTCAATCTGAACAGGATTATGTCCCTTGACGTTAATCTGTCCCTTGACGCTGATGGTCGCTTCGCCCAGGCCGCGCTCCGAAGAGGCGATAGTGTTGTAGATGGTCAGGTTCAAAAGGAGCGGCGTCAGGAAAGTGTCGTTCGCCACTTCGTAATTGAAGGTCTCCACGCGGTCGCGGCTCGTGCGTAAGTTTACGCGCACGGGAATCATGCGCGGCGCTTCGCCCAACTGGCCGTAGATACCCGTAGCCCTATCCTGCGAGATGCTTCCGACCATCTGGCCCGGAACCGTCAGCTTAAACGGGCTGTTCGTATTGGCTATCACAGTCACGACCGAGGCTTCTGTCATAGGCATATCACTTGAGCCTAGGCTCAGGAACGGGTGGCCGAAGGCGTAAATGCGATTGCCGTCGCGGAAGGTGACTGTGCCGGAGGCCGCGATTGAGTAATCGCCGCGAACAAGCTGCACGCTGATCGAGGTTCCGGGCGCGAGCGTCTTGTCTGTAATCTTGCCCAGGGGAGTGATGCTGGCGGAGCCGCCCACTCCGGCGACGGGCATGAGGCCGCTTTGGATAAGCTGCGGCGAAAACTTTGCGAGCGCTTCCTGGCTGATGCCGCCGAACACGACAGGGGTAGCAATCGGCGCGAACTGCTGGCCTAAGAGTGGGACGAGCGGCGAGCCTGCGCTGACGGGAGCAACGAGCGGCGCGCCCGTCATGATGGGCTTCGGAAATTCCGGCTTCCATTCCGTAGAGGCCAACTGCGTGAAGGAGACTGAGCGCGGCTCCTGCGGCGCACTGCGGTCTGTCCCCGCACGGTTGCGCTCGAAGATGTCAATCATCTGCTTAATCGGGGTGATGCCCGCGATAGGCTCTTTGCCGAACGGGAAGTTGAAAGAGATGGCCCCGACCAGTTTGCCGTCTATGTAGACGGGCGAGCCTGACATGCCGCCGAAGACGTTGGTCTTCTCAATCTTTGGCCCGTGCAGGCGCGCGATGATGGCGCTCTGTCGCGGCCCCATAAATCCGGGCAGCACGCCCAAGATTTCCACCTCTATCTGCTCCGGCTCGCCGCCTTCGAAGACCGTCCAGGCCACGCCGCGCATGCCTGGGCGTATCTGGTCAAGCGGAAGGAAGCGCGGGTCTGACGCGCTCGCGCTGGAGTTGACGGTCTGCTGCGCGATGGCGGGAACGGCCAATGAGATGACGGCCAACGCTGACAGTAAAGCCACTGCGAAAAACTTTTTCATTAAATAACCTCTGGGAACCTTCGGGCCAAAACGGAAATTCAAAAAAGGGTAAGCGCCACGTCCGGGGGAAGAAAAGAGCGCCAAGGCGAATATAACTTCGGCTTTCAACCTCGGTCAAGCAACTATTAGCAGAACCTATGATGCCGCCTGCGGGCAAAACGTTTTACTTGCGGGGCGTGGCAGCACGTGTTAATTTGCGCCTGAAAAGTTTTTCGCAACCTCCCTTTTTAGAAAAAGCTGTACAAAAGTTATTTCTGGCCTCACGCGGCTTGTGATGGACATAGAAGGCTTCATCCTGGTGGGCGGCGCGTCCAGCCGCATGGGGCGTGACAAAGCCAGGCTCACTTTGCAGGGGCGTTCGTTCGTGGAGCTAATCTGTGAAGCCCTGGGCCAAGTCGCGGGGCGTGTAAACCTTGCGGGGGCGAAAAACGTAGATGCGTCGTTGAAAATAGAGAGCGTCGCGGATGTTTACGAGGGATGGGGCGCGCTTGGCGGCCTGCACGGGGCGCTCGCGGCGTGCCGCGCCGACTGGGCTGCCGTCAGTGCCTGCGACCTGCCCTTCGTCACCGGAGAGCTTTTCGCGCGTCTTGCGGCACTCAGGGAAGATTCGGAGGCGGTAGTGCCGCGCCAAAGGGACGGACGCTTGCAGCCGCTCTGCGCCCTGTATCGTGCGGAAGTTTGCAGAGAGGCTGCGCGCCGTTTGATAGAGTGCGGCGAGCGCAGGCCGCGCGCTCTCGTTCAGGAGGTGCGTGCGCGCGTCGTCGCCTGGGAGGAGCTTGCGGATTTGACGGGCGCTTCTCTCTTCTTCGAGAACGTCAACACGCCCTTGGATTACGAGAACGCTCGTTCTCGTTTTGGAGATGAGTGACTCCAGACTGTATGATGCTCTCTCAAAGAGCAAATCTTTATCCAGAGTTTGTCTTCGACACCAATTCCCGATGAGGATAGATGCCACCTCGTAGAAAAACCGGAAGAAGAATTTTAAGGGCCTTTCTGCCCATCATATTACTGCTTGCGCTTGTGCTGGTCGCCATCACGGGCTGGATAGTGTACGGCGTGACCCGTCCGCCGCGCCAGGAATACCTGGTCACGCCGGAAAAGTTCACGCAACTGAGCGGCCCCGGATTGAAAGCCTCGGAAGAGACATGGACTAATCGAGACGGAACGCCTGCGCGCGGCTGGCTCCTCAGAGGCGGCGAAGGAGCGCCCGCCGTTATACTTCTTCATCGCTACGGCGCAGACCGCTCGTGGCTCTTGAACCTCGGCGTCAAGCTCAACGAGACGACCAACTTCACTATCCTCTGGCCCGACCTTCGCGGGCACGGACTTAATCCTCCGGTCAACTGGACATCCTTCAGCACGCGCGAAGCCGACGACGTGCAGGCCGCGCTGGATTATCTGCGCTCTCTGAAGACCTCGCAGGATCGCCCGCTAGTGGGCGCGGACGTAGGACTCTACGGCGTGGAGCTTGGCGCGTACACAGGCTTACAGGCCGCCGCGCGCTCCAAAGATTTAAAGGCGCTGGTGCTGGATTCCGTTCCGGCAACGCCGAACGACATTCTCAACAACGCCGTGCGCGACCGAACAGGCATGGACAACGGCTTCGCGCAATGGCTCGCACGCACAGGTATGAAAGCTTACTTCATGGGCGGCTACTCGGACGCGCCTTCGTGCCCTGCCGCATCGCAATTATCCGACCGGCAAGTGCTGCTGCTGGCAAGCAAGGACACGCCTCAGCTACAGAGCGCGACCGTCGCGCTCGCTCGCTGTTTCCCGCAGGGCGCGAGCGTGGAAGTTCAAAGCGAGTTGCCCGTCTCCGGCTACAACCTTCGACTGGCGACGGGCGAGCAGGCAGAAGTCTACGACCGCCGCGTCATAGACTTTCTGGACAAAGCGCTCCGCATCAGCCGTTGACCTCTCTTAAAATCTTTATGGAAGCGAGCGCCAGGCCTAGAGTCAAGATTTGTTGCATCAGTAGTCTTGAAGAAGCCTGGACGGCTATTCGTTTGGGCGCATCCGCGCTGGGGCTGGTCTCGGAGATGCCTAGCGGCCCCGGCCCCATCAAAGAAGAGTTGATACGGGAGATTGCCGCGCGCATCCCGCCCGGCGTGGCCTCTTTCCTTCTGACCTCACTTCAGGATGCCTCGCTCATCATAGAGCAGCAGCGACGCTGCAAGGTTAATACGATTCAGATTGTCGATCGGCTGGAGCGCGGAAGCTACCGCGAGATGCGAGAGGCCATGCCCGGCGTCTCGCTGGTTCAGGTCATACACGTCACGGGCGAAGAGTCTCTGGAAGAGGCCCGCCGAATCGCGCCGCATGTTAATGCTGTCCTGCTTGATTCCGGCAACCAATCGCTCGCCGTCAAAGAGCTTGGCGGCACTGGCCGTAAGCACGACTGGACAATCAGCCGCCGTATTCGTGAGCAACTGGACGTGCCCGTCTTTCTGGCTGGCGGCCTGCGAGCCGATAACGTGAGAGAGGCCGTCGAAACCGTAGGCCCCTTCGGCCTTGACCTGTGCAGTGGCGTGAGAACCGACGGACGACTCGACGAACAGAAGCTCTCAGCCTTCTTCTCCGAACTGGACAAATAATTAACAGGATAGACAGGATAAAGAGAAAGAAATAGTTCTGCTTTTATCCTGTCTATCCTGTCCATCCTGTTTGAATCTTCCTTTATTTTTGTATTCGCACGGCGAGCAGGGTGACTTCGCCGTTGTTGTCTATCGTCTCGGTTTCAAGCGGCGCGTAGGTGGTTAGCTGCGGGGCGTATTCCGAAGGGACTATGACGAGTATAGTGCCTCCCTGCTCTCGCGCAGCCGCTTCGACCTGCGTTGCGCCTTCGAACCTGATGGGTTCGCCGTTTGCGCCGTACTGCAAGCGGCCCGCAGCGTAGTATTCAGCCGTGCGCTCTATCGTGTGGAGATTGTAGACGGGCGCTTGATTGTAGCCGCGCGCACCGGCCTGCTCCAGCGCATGCGCTATAGAGATGTGTCTTGAAATCCCCTCTATGCCGCACAACAGGCTGATGATAATCGTCAGGAACATGCCGCACGCTACGGCAAGGGTCGTGAGCCAACGCGTTTTCGTCAGGAGAAGCGCAAGCAATCCGCCTGCTACGAGCAGCGATGCGCCAATCAAGGCGCAGGCCATGACGGGATAGCCTCCGAGCCTGACATACAGAACAGCGCCGACGGCAAGCAGGCTCAGCAGCACTCCGCACGCGCGCATGGAGAGCGCGCCGCCTTCGCCCCTCAGATAGCGCGACAGTCTTTCGCCTGTGAGCAGCACTGCGCCGGGCAAGGCTGGCAGGATGTAGCCTGGCAATTTTGAACCCGACGCGGAGAAAAAGATTATGGGCACTATGAGCCAGCAGAGCGCGAACGCTCTCAGTTTGCTCAAAGCATCCGGCGCGCGAAGTTGTCCACGCTTCAAGCCGCGAGCGAGCGCCTCTATCAAATACGGCGTCCAGGGCAGCGCTATCATCAGTATGACTGGAATGTAAAAGTAGAAGGGCTGCGGGTGATGATACTTGTTCGATGTGTAGCGCGCGAAGTGATGCTGTATGAAGAACTCGTCGACGAAACTCCAGCCGTGCCGCGCTATGACGGGCGCGTACCACACGGCAGAAACCAGCAACGAAAGCGGCACGCCCCACAACAGGCTCAACAGAACCTCGCTTCGGGGCCACGAGCGGCGCAGCAGGTGATAAGCGCCCGCGACGCCGAACGTGATGATGAAGCCTATCAGCCCCTTTGACAGGAGCGCCGCGCCCACGCCTGCGTAGAATCCGACGAGCAACCAGAGACGCCGCCGCGTCTCTTCCTCAAGTTCAGAAACGAAAAAGCAGGCGAGCGCGATTGTCGTCGTCAACGTCAGAGGGATGTCGAAGTTGACGCCGTGCGAGAACAACAGAAGCCCCGCGCTCGAAGCCGCCACAATCGCGCTCGACACCGCCAGCCATCTTAGCTCTTTCTTATCCGCCCTCTCCGTGCGCGACGCCATCCGGTAAATGACCAGCACCGTCAAGAGTCCCATCAAGGCAAAGCCAAGTCGCGCAGACCGCTCGCGCACGCCGAACAAACTGTATCCGGCCATCATAGTCCAGTAAGGCAGCGCGGGCTTTTCAAACCATGTGTGGCCGCCGAGCGTAGGTGTTATGAGGTCTTGGCGCATGAACATCTCTCGCGCGACCTCCGCATAACGCGGCTCGTCCGGGCCTACGAAAGGGAAATTCCCCAGGCCGTAAAAGTAAGCAGCAGAGGCAAGGAGAAAGAATAGAAGCCAAGCGCGCTTGGCAAGGACAAATCGTTGCAAGTATAGTCACCCGAGATATAGCAATCAGCTTTCAGCGATCAGCCTGCAGCCAAACGCCTTGTTGTGTAACCGAACGAGTATCATCGAAGACGCTCGGATGTTCAACAGGTGAAGGTTGCTGCTCGTCCTTGCTGATTGCTGACTGCTGAAAGCTGAAAGCTAATCATGACTTTACGAACAGCCATTATTGGCGTCGGCCACCTGGGCCGACAGCACGCGCGCATACATGCCGCGCTCTCGCAGGAAGGGCGAAGCCGTTTGGTCGCCGTCTGCGACACGAACGAAGAGACCGCGCGCTCGATTGCCGCCGAGAGAGAGACCGATTGGACTCCTGACTGGCGCTCGCTCATTGGCCGAGTGGATGCCGTCAGCCTCGCCGTGCCGACGGAGTCTCACGCGGAGATAGCTTGCCCTCTTCTGGAAGCTGGCGTTCACGTGCTGGTGGAAAAGCCCATCGCGCGTTCCCTAGAAGAAGCTGACCGCATGATTGAGGCCGCCACGAGGGGCAGCGCTGCCCTCATGGTCGGCCACATGGAGCGCTTCAATCCTGCGCTGACCGCGCTTCATCCCTTCGTGCGTAACCCCGTCTATTTCGAGATTCATCGCGTAGGACAGTTCACAGCGCGCTCTCTGGACATAGACGTGGTGCTAGATTTGATGATTCACGACCTGGACATAGTGCAGTGGCTTGTGGGCGAAGAGGTGGAGGTGACGGACGTGCGCGCCGTGGGCATTCCGATTCTGACGCCGCGCGTGGATGCCGCCAATGCGCGGCTTGAGTTCGCCACGGGCGCGGTCGCCAATATCACGGCCTCGCGCGTAGGGATGGAGAAGATTCGAAAGATGCGTTTCTTCCAGCCGCATGATTACATAGCGGTTGACTATGCCACGCGCTACGCGGGCATAAGCGGTCTAGCGCCGCCGACTTCCACAGGGATGTGGCCCGGCGTACAGACGCGCCACCTTGAGATTGCAGACATCGAACCGTTAAGAGCAGAGATAGAAGCGTTCCTTGAGACAGCGCAAGCGGGCAAACCATCGCCTGTTTCAGGAGCCGAAGGCCGCCGCGCCCTCGCCCTCGCCCTACGCGTGCTCGAACGCATAGAAGAGCACTTCACGCAAACAGGGCTTGCCTCCTTGCGGGTTATACAGTAGGGGCAGGGCTTGTCCCTGCCCCTACAATTATAGATTTCTCAAATCATGACCGACGGCGAACGTAACGAAGAGATTTCGGCTTTTCTGGGCGAGCGTATTGTGGCGGGCGACTTCCCTTCCGCAGTTTATCTGGTGGCGGAGGGCGGGCGCGTACGCTTTCGTGATGCCCTGGGCCATGCCGTGCGCGAGCCGGTCGAGCGCGGCGCGGCGCTTGCTACCATCTACGACCTTGCGTCTCTGACGAAGCCGCTCGTCACGGGCCTGCTCTGCGCGCGGCGTGTCGAAAGCAGTGCGCTGAAGTTGGACGAAGAGATTCGTCATTACCTGCCGGAGTTCGATGAAGCGGACAAGATGGGAATCACCGTCCGCCATCTTGTGACGCACACGGCGGGGTTTCCGGCATGGCGACCGCTTTACATCACTACGGGCGGCGTGAAGGAACAGACGTTGCGAGTGATTGCCGCAGAGGCTCTCGAATCCTCGCCGGGGAGGCATGTGCGTTACAGCGACCTTGGCTTTATCACGCTCGGCTTTCTGCTCGAAAGAATCTCTGGCGCGCCTCTCAAAGAGCTTGCGCGTCGTGAAATCTTCGAGCCGCTCAAGCTTGCGCGCACCTTCTTTAATCCTGAGATGGCGCTGCAAACCGAGGTGGCCGCGTGCGAGGCGGGGAACATGTACGAGCGCGGGATGTGCGGCGAGATGAAGGTCGGAGAAAGTTATACGGGCTGGCGCGAGCAATTAATCTGGGGCGAGGTGCATGACGGCAACGCTCATTTTTTGGGCGGCGCTGCGGGCCACGCCGGACTTTTTTCGACCGCCAGCGAAACTCTTCGCATCGCAGAGCAATTTCTGGCACGCTTCTCTGAACTCCTGAAGGCGGAAACCTGCGCGCTCTTTCACACAAACATGACCGAAGCGCTGGAAGAGGCGCGCTCCTTTGCCTGGCAGTTGGCCGCGACGAAGGATTCTACGGCTGGCCCCGACCTTCCCCTTGAGAGCTTCGGCCACACGGGCTTTACAGGCACAAGCTGCTGGATTGACCCTGTGCGCGAGCGCATCTTTCTGCTCTTTACGAACCGCACGCACGCCGCGCGCACGCTTCCCTTCGTCAACATCAACGGCGTGCGCCGACGCTTTCATCAGCTTGCCGCACGCGCGCTCGAGCCGCGATGAAATCTAACCCTAGCGAAGAAGCTGCGCCAATGCCTCGCACTGTCTCTTTCCGCGAGGCGCTGCGCTTCTGGGTGAAGCTCGGGTTCATCTCCTTTGGCGGCCCCGCCGGACAAATTGCCATCATGCACCGCGAGCTTGTGGAGCGCAGGCGTTGGATTTCCGAAGACCGTTTTCTTCACGCGCTGAACTACTGCATGCTGCTGCCTGGGCCGGAGGCTACGCAGCTTGCCATCTACGTAGGCTGGCTCTTGCACAGAGGATGGGGCGGGCTTGTGGCCGGAGCGTTCTTCGTCATTCCATCCATACTCGTGCTGCTCCTGCTCTCCTACATCTACGCGGCTTACGGCAACGTCCAGGCGGTCGCGGGCGTGCTCTCAGGCTTCAAGCCCGTGGTCATAGCCATCGTCGTCGAAGCCGTCTTAAAAATCGGAAGCCGCGCGCTCAAGGGCCGCACTCATTTCATCATCGCCGCCCTCGCGTTCATCAGCATATACTTTCTGCACGTCCCCTTCCCGCTCATAATCCTGGCCGCAGGCGTCATAGGCTTAGTCGGCGCTCGCCTTCGCCCCGAAACATTCGCCGTCTCCGAAAGCAGTAAGCGAAAAAGTGAAGCAGCGCGCGTGGCTGATAAAGCCGAGAGGGATAAAGCGGAGAGCGTTCCCACCGTCATCGATGACAACGCGAAGCCACCGCCGCATACCTTGCCTTCGCGCAAGCGAGACCTGCGAGTGTTTGCCTTCGGGCTGTTGCTGTGGGCGCTGCCCTTCGCGCTTGTCGTCATCTGGCGCGGGTACAGGAGCCTTCACGCGGAAGAGTATCTCTTCTTCACAAAAGCGGCGCTCGTCACCTTTGGCGGGGCCTACGCCGTTCTGGCTTACGTGACGCAGGCCGTGACGGGCGCACGCGGATGGCTCACGCACGCGCAGGCTGTTGACGGGCTTGCCCTGGCAGAGACCACTCCGGGGCCGCTCATCATGGTTCTTCAATTCATAGGCTTCATGGCCGGATGGAATAATCCACAGGGCTTGTCGCCAACGTTGAGCGGCATCGCGGGCGCGCTCATTACAACCTACACGACCTTTCTGCCCTGCTTCTTCTTCATCTTCATAGGCGCGCCGTACATAGAAGTCCTGCGCGGGAATCGAAATCTGTCGGGCGCGCTCGCAGGCATCACGGCTGCCGTCGTCGGCGTGATTCTCAACCTCGCGCTCGTCTTCGGCGCAACGGTCATCTGGCCTCATGGTCTGAGCGGAGGGATAAACTGGTTCGCCGCGCTGCTCGGCCTCTTGAGCTTCATAGCGCTCTACCGCTTCCGTGCGGACGTTCTCTGGGTAGTCCTCTCCGGCGGCCTCATAGGTCTCGCCCGCGCCCTTTTATTTTCATAAAGAAAATTCAAACAGGATAGACAGGATAAGAAGAAATTGATTCATCGGTTCATTGATTCAATGAATCAATTTTTTATCCTGTCTATCCTGTTAATTTCTTTCTCCCCTTTCAGGTCATTGTAGTAGTATGAATCCTGTCTCCTTGGTCGGGAATCAGACGCCGGAAAGGATGAAAGCTCAGTGCCTCTTTTCCCCCGCTCTAAGGCCGTAGCCCTGTTCATAGCATACGCTCTCCTGTGCCCTACGCTCCTGCTGGCTCAATCTATGCAGGAGACCAGACCGCGCCGCGCCGTGGAGCCTGCGGAGACGGGCGCGCCCATTTCTCAAACGACTAAATTGTCTTCCGAGCCGACCGTGCGTATAGGTCTTGCGACGAACGCACGCTCGGTCACCATCTCGACCGCCGGTCGCTTGATGAAAATCACGGACGAGAGCGCAGCGCCCGAAGCTCTGGAGGTTGCGCGCGTTCGCATAGAGCCGCGCGTGCTGGCTCCGCTTCCTCCTACGCAGGGCACGGACTTCAGCGTAGAGATTCAGGGCGCTGCGACCCGCGTTGATGCAGAGCGTGCCGCGCGTGAGATAAAAGAGCAGACGGGCGAGAGCGCGGAGGTTTCGCTCGACGCGCAGACGAACACTTGGAAGCTCCGCATCGGCGGAAATCTTTCGCGCGCCGATGCGGATGAGTTGCGCGCACGTCTTGAAGAAGCGGGCTTCGTCTCGGCCACGGTCACAAGCGCCCGCACAAGTTCGTCAACCAACGCGGGAAACAGGCAGCCCAGTGGCGCGAACCCTGCGAGACCTCGCGGGATTAATCCTCAGAGCGCCAGCCAGCAGGGCATGACGAATCCTGTGTCGCGCGTCACGAGTCCGACTCGCGCGGCTGTCGTCTACGCTTCCGGCGCGTCAATGCTCTTTACCTCTTACGCTCCCGTCGTCTTCTCTTCCGACGACGAGCGCGCTTCGCCCGTGCGCTTCAACGAAAAGCCTTATCGCGGGCGGCTTGAGGTCTTTGCGAACGCGCAGGGCGGCTTGACGGTCGTCAACGTCCTGGGGATGGAAGATTACGTGCGCGGCGTTGTGCCGAACGAGTTGAATTATCCGGCGATTGAAGCCTTGAAGGCGCAGGCCGTGGCCGCTCGCACCTATGCTTTTAGAAACAAGAACCAGTTCGCCTCGCAGGGTTTCGATTTGCTGCCAACTACACGCTCGCAGGTTTACGGCGGCCTTTCGACCGAACAGCCCTTGGCCTCTCGCGCCGTCGAAGAGACGCGCGGAGTGATAGCAACCTACAGGGGCGAACCCATCAACGCGCTCTACACTTCCACCTGCGGCGGGCGCACGGAGGATTCCGAAAACATCTTCCCGAACGCGGAGCCATATCTTCGCGCACGCGAATGCTCCATAGAGGGGCGCGCAGCCTTTGCTCCCTTCATAGTCAAGACCAGCCGCGAGCCTGCCGAGATAATGGAGGAAGCAAATCTTCAACTTGCGCGCGACGTAGCTGTTCTCTCCGTCAATAACTTCTCTTTAGGCACAGCGCGCATCAACGATTCCTGGCTTTCCGCGAGCGCATCAGCATCGGAGGTTCGTAACTGGATTGCGGCGGTCGCGCGCCTTTCCCGCAATCCTCTTCCGGCAATCATAGACGACGTTACACGCCCGCCAGCCTTCAGCACCGCGCTGGCCGCAGCCGTCTACGGCGAAGGACGCGCCGACACCTTGATGGATGCTGCGGACGTTGAGTACATTCTCTCCTTCCGCGATGCCCAGGATATTCCAGAGCGCAACCGCGCCGACGTTGCCTACTTGCTGCGCGACGGCTTTCTCTCTCTACACCCGGACGTGACCATCAGACCGCGCGAGGCTATGTCGCGTGCGCGTATGCTTCACACCATTGCAAGCATCCTGGAAGCGCGCGGGCGACTGCTTCTGCAAAAAGGGACTGCGAAGCCCGCTTCGGCAGGAGCGCTCGTCCTGCGCTCGACCAAGAGCCGCGACCTGACGATGGCGGTCGCAAGCGACGCTTATCTCTTCCGGGCCTTCGGCGCGACAGCCTACCAGGTGCGTTCCCTCACGGTCGTAGGCGGCGAGCCTGTTCAATTTCATCTTAACTCACGCGGCGAAGTCGATTACATGGAGGTGCGGCCCGCAGCCGAGGGCGCGTCCGCCGAGCGCTTTTCGCCCTTCACCAACTGGACTGCGGAGCTTTCCCTGAATGAAGCGCAGGCGCGACTGTCTCGCTGGGCGCGCGGTGTAGGCTCTCTCACAGACCTTCGTGTGGCCGCTCGCGGTTCATCACGCCGCGTCACAGACCTTGAACTCGTAGGAACAACCGGCACGGCCCACGTTCGCGGCGGTCGCATACGCTCGGCCCTGGGCCTGCGCGAACAACTCTTCGTCATAGAGCGCCGCTACGACGATGCGGGCCGCGTCACGGGCTTTACGTTTACGGGTCGCGGGTGGGGCCACGGCGTAGGTCTCTGCCAGGTGGGAGCCTACGGCATGGCTCGCGCCGGTCTCTCTTATGATAAAATTTTGAGGGCCTATTATACCGGGATTGAATTGACCAAGCTCTATTAACAAAAGGTGTCAAGGAGACCTCGCCGGATGCTTGCCCCTGGTCTAATCCTGCAAAGTCGATACCGCATTGTACGACAACTCGGACAGGGTGGAATGGGCACGGTCTGGGAGGCCGAAGACCTGCGCCTGGACATCACCGTCGCCCTCAAAGAGACGCTCTTCAAGGACGAGCGGCTTCGCAAACAGTTCGAGCGCGAGGCACGACTGATGGCACGACTTCGTCATCCCGCCATGACGAAAGTCTACGACCACTTCAGCGAGGGCGAAGGCCAGTACATAGTCATGGAGTACGTCTCAGGCTGTGACCTGTGGGAGATGATTAAAGAGCGCGGCGCTCCGTTTTCACCCGCAGAAGTGCTCGACTGGGCGGATCAGTTACTCGACGCGCTTGCTTATCTTCACACGCAGGTTCCGCAGATTATTCACCGCGACATAAAGCCGCAGAACCTGAAGTTCATAGCGCGCGGTCAGATAATACTGCTGGACTTCGGGCTGGCTAAGGGATTGACCGAGCACGTCTCGCAGGTGAGCACTTCGGGCAGTATCCTAGGCTACACGCCGCATTACGCTCCGCTCGAACAGATTCAGGGCACAGGCACAGACCCCAGAACAGACCTCTACTCGCTGGCCGCTACCATCTATCACCTGACGACGGGTATCGTCCCGCCGGATGCTCTGACACGCATCACCGCCGTAGCCAACGAAGAGCCTGACCCCCTGCGACCTGCCAACGAACTCTGGCCCGAAGTGTCACCTGAGCTTGCAGACCTCTTGATGCGGGCCATGTCGCAGAATCGGGAGAAGCGCCCGCCGAGCGCCCTTGCCATGCGAAAGATGCTGCGAGAGATTGCGCCCGGTAGAGGCTCTGTGACCGACAGAGAGGCGACCACGCTCACGCAGCCTCCGGCAGTAGACACGGCCCCTGACACGGAAGGCGAGCATGACCCGCGCGCCACCTCCGACATGCCCACCGTCCATGACGATAAGGTAGGAAAGCGCGCAGGACAAGCCGGACGAGCATTGCCGCAGCCTGCGCCTGCGCCGAACCACATGCGCTGGCTCTTGCCCGGCCTTGGCCTGTTGCTGCTCATCGGCCTGGCCTTCGCCGCTTTCTCAAACAGAGACCGTTTGATGGGGATGTTCGGAAGCGGAAAGCTGAATCGCCCGCTTCGCGTAGGCATCGCTTCCTGGCCGGGCTACGCCGGAGGCATCGTCGCCAACAACGGTTTCAAGCCGAACAAGGAATGCCTCTTCTGGAAAAAGTATAACGTCGAAGTCGAGTTCGTGCTGCTGGATAAAGTTGAGGATCGCAACGAGGCTCTTACCAAGGGAGGCGATGCGGGCGGCGTGGACATCATGTGGACGACCGTAGACGCTCTGACGAGCGAGTTGCCGGTGCTGATTAAAGACGGCGTCGGAGCGCGTGCCATCATGCAAGCCGATTGGTCTAGGGGCGGCGACGCGATTGTCGCGGACGAGAGCATCAAGACTATAGAGGAATTGAAGGGCAAGAAGATTTCGCTCGTCCCGGGCAGTCCTTCGCAGTGGTTGCTGGAGTACACCCTCAGGAACTCCGCGCTGTCGCAGGCCGAGCAGGACGAGATAGTAAAGAATCTGATTGCGGCTAAATCCTCGCCCGACGCGCGAGCAGACTTTGTCTCCAACAAGGTGGACGCGGCGGTGATGTGGGAGCCGGACATCACGGAGACGCTCGCTACGCGCACAGGCTCGCACGTTCTCTTCTCCACGAAGACGGCCTCGAATCTGATAGCCGACATCATGGTGGCGCGCGAAGATTTTATTAAGAGCAACCCCGGCGTCATCAAAGCTTTCATCAAGGGCTGGTTCGACGGCACGGAAGAGGCCAGGCGCAAGCCTGAATATGTCGTTTGGCTGCTGACGGAAAACGAGCCAATCTATAAATACCTGGGGCCGCAGGCCACGCGCGAAGGTTTGCAGAACGTCAAGTGGGCGGATTTGACAGACAACACACTGATGTTCGGACTGGACGGCAACGAACCGCTCTTCGATAAAATCTTCAAGCAGGCCAGCGACGCCTGGGTCGCTCGCGGCTACATACAACAGCCCGTCCCGCCCGACAAGGCCAGGGACAGCAGCTATCTCAAAGAAATCTACTCGGCTGATGCGAGGAAATAAGCAGGAAATTTAATCATTGATACATCGGTTCATTGATTCAATGATTAAATGAATCAATGAATCAATTTCCTGAATTGAGACTCTATGCGTTTCTCTCGCGGGCAAATCACCGGCGCACTTCTGCTTCTGGCGTTTATCTGGTTGATAATCGCGCTTCGTCTGGTCTATTAATTCTCACCTGTGACGATTAAAGGCGCATCTCAAAAACCGGTCATAGCCATTGTGGGGCCGACCGCTTCGGGTAAGAGCGAGTTGGGGATTCATCTTGCGCTGCGGTTCGGCGGCGAGATTATCAACTGCGACTCCGTGCAGGTCTACAGAGAGATAGAGATTGCCACGGCCAAGGTTCCCTTTGAAGAGCGGCGAGGCGTGCCGCATCACCTGATTGATTTCGTGCCACTGGAAATCAACTACACTGCGGGCGACTGGGCGCGCGATGCCGCCGCCAAGATTGATGAGATAGAAGCAAGAGGACGGCTGGCCTTCATAGTCGGAGGCACCGGCTTTTATCTTCGCGCGCTGAGAGAGCCTTTTTTCCAGAGCCAGCCGACGGATGCTTCGCTTCGTGAGCGCCTGACTTCGATTCGTGAAAGACGCGGGGCGGCGCATCTTCACAAAATGCTCGCCCGCGTTGACCCCGATTCGGCGCAGAAGCTTTTCCCCAACGATTGGCCCAGGGTGCAGCGCGCACTTGAGGTTCGCTTTCAGACGGGCGTGCTGTTGTCGCAAAGATTGACGGCAAGGCCTGCACCGCCGCCTGCGGCCTCTCGCCTGCGAGTCCTTGCGCTCGCGCCGCCGCGCGCGGAGCTTTACCGCCGCATCAACGAAAGGACTGAGGCTCATTTCAGGGCCGGGCTAATGGAAGAGGTTCGAGCGCTTTTAGCTCGCGGCGCGCCGCCCGCTTCGACCGCGCTCGGAGCGCACGGCTATCGCAGAGTCGTAGAGTATCTTCGAGGAGAGCGCACGTTTGCGAGCGCCCTTGAGCAGACGAGCATGGACGTGCGCCATTATGCCAAGCGGCAGCTAACTTGGTTCCGGCGAGAGGCGGGCGTGGAGTGGTTCACAGGCTTCGGAGACGAGCCGGAAACTGAAGCGAAAGTTGCCGCGCGTGTTGAGGAATTATTGAATGTTGACTGAGGGTTTGCTTTCGCTCCATTGCGTGGTGTACTCTTCCCGAACCGCAGTTTTCCGTTGCAAACAGATGAACCCGACCGGAGGACTTGGGTTGGACTCGAAGCCGACACCTCAGAACATACAGGACGCGTTTCTGAACACAGCGCGCCGCGAGCGAAGCAATGTCACCATCTATCTCATGCACGGCGCGAAATTGACGGGACGCATCAAGAGCTTCGACAAATTCTCGGTGCTGCTGGAGACGGGCGCGCAGGAGCAGCTTATTTTCAAGCACGCCATCTCGACCATCTCGCACGCGCGCCGCGCATCCGGCGAGATGCGCTCGACACAGCCGCCCGCGTCTTCCGGGGATTTGCAGTCGGGCGACGCGCAGAGTCCTTCCGAATCCTGAAGCTCTTCTTTCTGAAACTTCAACCTTTAGACTTAAGATAAGAGTGTGGCTGGCCTATTTATCACCTTCGAAGGGATTGACGGGAGCGGCAAATCCACGCAGATGCGTATGCTGGCGAGCGCCCTGCGCCTGCGCGGTTTGGAAGTTGTAGCCACGCGCGAGCCTGGCGGCACTCCCTTCGGCAAACGCCTGCGCGCGGCCATCCTAGACCTGCACGAACAGGTAGACCCGCTCGCAGAGCTTCTGCTCTTCGCAGCCGACCGCGCCCAACATGTCCGCACGCTCTTGAGACCCGCCATCGACTCCAATCACATAGTTCTCTCCGACCGCTACGCGGACGCCACGCGCGCTTACCAGGGAGCGGGCAGAGGATTCTCAAAAGAGTTGATAGCTGAAGTCATAGAGCTTGCGACCGCCGGACTCAAGCCGGATTTGACGCTCATCTTTGACCTCTCCGTGGCGGAATGCGTGGCGCGTGCGCGCCGCCGCATGCACGACGGCCACAAAGGAGACCGGCTGGATTCTGAGGATGCAGCCTTTCACACGCGCGTCCGCAACGCCTATCTTGAGATAGCGCGCCAGGAACCCGACCGCGTCCGCATCATAGATGCAAGCGGCTCGATTGACGAAACCCACACGCGCACGATGGACGTTGTCATGCGATTCATCAAGTCCAGAGAGTCCTGAGATTTTTATGTTCGACAAGCTGGCGGGTAATGAGCGGGTGAAGGAGGTCTTGCGGCGCATGCTTGAGCGCGGGCGTGTGCCGGGGTCGCTTCTGTTTGTGGGCGAGGACGGGGTCGGCAAGCGACTATTCGCGCTTGAGATGGCGAAGGCCATGAATTGCCGCGAGCCGAAGGGATTTGAAGCCTGCGACGCGTGCGCGCCTTGCCAGCGCATAGAGCGTTTTCAGTTTCCGCCATCCGATGATGCGGACGCCAATAAGAAGATTATCTGGAGCGAGCACCCGGACGTGGGCTTGTGCGACCGGCTGGCCGTTTCCTGCTCGTCGCCCAGATGCGCGAGATAGAGCGCGAGGCAAACTTTCGTCCCTACGAAGGCCGCGCACGCTTCTTTCTCATAGAGGAAGCCGACAAACTCAACGAGCCTTCGGCCAACGCGCTCTTGAAGACCCTGGAAGAGCCGCCCGCTACGACGCATCTTGTGCTGCTGACTTCGCGCCCCGCAGCCATCCTGTCTACGATTCGCTCTCGCTGCCAGATTATTCGCTTCGCCCCGCTTCGCGTGGAAGAGATGGAAAAGCACCTGACAGGCGCGCGTCGCATGCCTCGGCGCGAGGCGAATCTTCTGGCGCACATCGCGCGCGGAAGCCTCGGGCGCGCTCTTTCAACAGACCTCGCTTCCTTTCAAGAGCAGCGCGATGCGATGCTTGAGGTTCTTTCGGCGCTGGCGCTCTCTGGAGACCGCGCGCGTCTGCTTCGCATCTCGGAAGAGATGAACGACGCCAAGCGCAAGGAAGAGTACGAGCCTCGACTGGACGTGCTTGAGATGCTAGTGCATGACGTGTGGGCTATGGGCCTGGGCGCGCCGCCGGAGCGGATTGTTAACCAGGACGTGGACGCCGAGCTTAAAAAGATAAGCGAGCGTGTTTCCTCAAGCCGCGCCGCGCGCTGGATTACGGAGATTGAGACCCTTCGAGGTCAACTGGCAGTCAACGTCAACCGCAAGGTTGCGACCGACGCGCTCTTTCTCTCGATGGCGGAAGAATGAAAAGCAAGGAGAACCCGACCGATATGGCAAAGACTATTCTGGTGGTGGACGACGACCCGGAGCTTCATAATCTGATTGGCTTCGCTCTGAGGAAGGAGGGCTACGAAGTCATGGATGCGCGGGATGCTTTCGAGGGCTTGGAGATGATTGAAAAGCACCCGATTGACCTTGCGCTTCTGGATGTCATGATGCCGAAGATGGACGGCCTTGAGATGCTCTCGCGCCTGCGCGAATACAACAAAGATTTGCGCGTCATCATCATGACGGCGCTCTCCACGCCTGAGGCGGCCATCAGCGCCATGCGCGACCAGGCATCGGACTTTCTGGCGAAGCCCTTCGACGTTAACCAACTTCTTTCCGTAGTCGAGAACGCGTTCCGCCTTGAGCCGGAGAAGATAAACATTGAGGTGCTGTCGGCGCGGCCCGAGTGGATTGAGCTACGCGTCCCTTGTGACCCTGCGGCGATTGAGCCGCTAGACCGTTTGATGTCGCAACTCAAGACGGACTTGCCGCGCATAACCCGTGAGAGCGTCACCTACGCCTTCCGCGAGATGCTCCGCAACGCCATAGAGTACGGCGGCAAAAACGACCCGACGCAGTTCGTAGAAGTCGGCTACCTGCGCTCGCCCCGCATGATTCTCTATCGCATCAAAGACCCAGGCGAAGGCTTCAGCATAGAATCCCTTTACCAACCTTCGGGGCCTATCGCAGCCTTTCTCAACCCGGAGGGCGACCCCATGCTGCACGAGCGGGCGCGTGAAGACCAGGGCATACGTCCCGGCGGTTTCGGCATTCTCATAGCACGCGACATGGTGGACGAAATGATTTACAACGAGCGCCACAACGAAGTCGTGCTGATTAAATATCTAGACGGAGAAAGCAAACAAGCTTGAAGTCGCGGGTCAAAGAAAAGAGGCTTTGACTTGAGACTTTGGCCTTCTTAATGGCATTATTTTATTCTTATGCAGGCGATTGACACCTTATATCTTGAAGAACGCAAGCCCCTGACGGCGTCTTTGCGCGAGCGCCTCTTTGCCCTGGGCGTAGTCTTGTCTACGATTGCGGTTCTACTGTACGTGCGGCTCTTCAATCCGGCCACGCCGGGCGAAGGGTTTTACATCTCGTGCCCGTTTCATTCCCTGACCGGACTCAACTGTCCAGGCTGCGGAACGACGCGCGGCTTGCACCAACTAACGCACGGCCACATCCTGACGGCCTTGAACTACAACGCGCTGATGGTGCTCTCGCTTCCAGTCATGGCTTACGCCTTCGTCTCTTACGCGCTCGTAGCCGCGCGCGGTCGAGGGCTGCCGAAGCCCTTCGTCAAAGCCGTGTACATCAGGGCGCTCTTCTGGGCGGTGATAGCCTTCTGGATACTGAGAAACATCCCCGTCTATCCCCTGACGCTTCTCTCGCCGTGAGAGGTAAAAAAGGATTCTCGCTCAAAAGTAAAAGGCTGCTTTCGATTGAAAGCAGCCTTTTACTTTTGAGCAAACTCTTCTTTAAGCTTTATGTGATAGACACAAGCTCCGTGTTCTCTTTCTTTTCTTTCGCGGCAGCGCCTTCTTCGAGCAGCTTCTCGGTCTCTCTGACGAAAGCCTCCACGATGTCCGCGCCCGCGACTTTACGCATGGGCACGCCATTCTTGTAAATCATGCCTACGTTGCGACCGAAGGTGATGCCGAGTTGTGAATCGTGGGCTTCGCCAGGGCCGTTGACGGCGCAACCCATGATGGAGAGATGAAGCGGCTCTTCTATGTGAGCCAGGCGGCGCTCAATCTCCGTCACGATTCCGACGAAGTCGTCAACGTCCAAGCGCCCGCAGGTGGGACAGGCGACGACCGTCACGCCTCGCTTGCGAAGCTCAAGGGATTTCAGAATCTCCCAACCTACGCGCACCTCTT
Source organism: Pyrinomonadaceae bacterium (assembly GCA_014534425.1). Lineage (GTDB taxonomy): Bacteria > Acidobacteriota > Blastocatellia > Pyrinomonadales > Pyrinomonadaceae > JACVRN01. The sequence continues at coordinate 26,999 of JACVRN010000021.1, read as the reverse complement.
CCTGCGGCTCCGCAGCCAGAGAGACGCGAATCGTGTCGCCTATGCCTTCGTGCAGAAGAATGCCCAGGCCGATTGCGGATTTGATGGTGCCCGAAAAGGCCGTGCCAGCTTCCGTCACGCCCAGATGAAGCGGGTAATCGACTTTCTCTGCGAGCAGGCGATAAGCGGCAACCGTTCTGTGAACGTCCGAAGCCTTGAGAGAGATGATGATGTCCGTGAAGTCCAGGTCTTCTAGAATGCGTATGTGGCGCATGGCGGATTCGACCATCGCTTCGGGCGTGGCCGTGCCGTACTTCTTCAACAAATCTTTTTCGAGCGAGCCGCCGTTGACGCCTATGCGTATGGGAACCTTCTGCGCCTGCGTGGCGCGCACGACTTCCCGCACGCGCTCTATGGAGCCTATGTTGCCTGGATTCAATCTGAGCTTATCTATGCCCGCTTCCAGCGCCAGGAGCGCGAGCTTGTAATGAAAGTGTATGTCTGCGACGAGCGGGACTGAAGGGACGCGCTTTCTAATCTCTTTGAGCGCGACCGCCGCGTCTTTGTCCGGCACGGCGAGTCTAACAATCTCGCAGCCGGCGCGCACCATCTCTTCAATCTGCGCGACCGTCTCGTCAACGTTCGCCGTGTCCGTCTTCGTCATGGACTGAACACGAACGGGCGCGCCGCCGCCAATCACAAGGTCTTTGACTTTTACAGCTTTTGACTTTCTCATCATCAAAACTTCTCGTCTCTGCTAAAGCAGTGCGTCTACTTCTGCGGCGCGGGCGCTGTCTGCGCCGGAGGCTTATTCGACCCGCCGCGCCAGATGGAGGCTTCCTTCAGCAGATCGTTCGAGATGACGAAGACCATCAGCAAGAGCAGCATCACAAAGCCCACCTGCTGTATGCGCTCGCGTATTGCCATCGAAAGCCGTATGCCTACGACGCCGAGCACCGCTTCCAGGAGCAGTATGAAGATAGCGCCTCCGTCCAGTACGGGAATCGGCAGCAGGTTAAAGACGCCGAGGCTTAAAGAAAGGAACCCAAGCATGCCGAACACACCGCCCCAACCAAGCTCGTTGGCCGAGGTAGAAGCCGCACGCGCAATTCCAATCGGGCCGGAGATGGTGTTGCGCGCTGAGCGCTGGCCCGTGAAGAACTGCGAGAGAGCCTTGCCGGTCAGTCGCAGGATTTCCAGATTGAAGTTGACGGCGTAGCTAGTGGCAGCCACGGGGCCTACGCGCTGTCGCGGCGGGTCGTCCACAAGGCCGACGCCAAGCCTGGCCCTCTCGTTGCCTTTATCATCGCGCTCGCGGTCAACGCCCGAAGCTATCTCCATCTGCTGCCCGTCGCGCTCAATGGTCAGGCGCAACTGCTCGCCCTTGAACTCACGTATGTACTGCGTGGCCTGCTCGCTGTTGCGAATCTGCTCGCCGTCTATGGCAAGCAGCCGGTCGCCGGGCTTCAATTGCGCGCGGTCGGCTGCCGCGCCCTGCGAGACGCGGTCAATGACAACGGGGACGAGGCCGTAATCGGGCAGGAACCCAAGGTCTCCGACCGTCTCGGTTCCCTCTTTGCGAACCTTCGGGACGATGCTCAACTGTTGCCGAGCGCCGCCTCGCTCAATCGCCATAGGAATGGGCTGCGGCTGGTCTGGGACTACGAGCGCGTCGCCGCGTATGCGATCCCATGTGGGATTCTCTACGCCGTTGAAAGAGACTATGCGGTCGCCGGGCTGAAGACCTGCGGCTTCGGCTGCGCTTCCGGGCGCGATGCGCGAAACGACGGGCGAAGTCGGCGTCACGGGAATGCCGAAGAGCATCGCAGCGCCGAGCGGAATTGCCAGCGCCGTCAGTATATTCATGACCGGCCCTGCGACGGCTACGGCTATGCGTTGCCATTTGGGGCGCAGGTTGAATTGCTCTTCGGGCGGGATGTCGCTCGCGCCCTCGCCTTCAATCGGCGCGTTAGATTCGTCGCCGCCCAGCTTAACATAGCCGCCCAAGGGGATGGCTGAAACTCTATAATCCGTGTGGCCCCACTTGCGCCCGAACAGTCGCGGGCCGAAGCCCACGGAAAACGTCTCAACGCGAATCTTCAAGAGCTTGGCGACGGCAAAGTGGCCGAACTCGTGTATCACGACCGCCGCACCCAGTATGAAGATAAAAGCAAGACCGCCGATAATATAAGACATATCAGGAACTCTCTATCTCAAACGCGAATTCACGCTGGAACTCCACAACACCGGGGTTAGAATCAACGGCCCAAATCCGGGTTGCACACAAATCAAGAGTTTAAGCGTCAACACGGAAAAAGGCAAAGAGCAAAGGTCGAGGCGGAAGAGCTTTTAGAGCCTTCTTCCAATATAAACGAATAAGGCTCCGTAGGAGCTTTATGTCATCAACAGAGAACATGTCGCTCCTACGGAGCTTGATTACTTATTGCTTCTGCAAGCTATAAACATTTGGCTCCTACGGAGCCTTTCGACTTAACCTCTAACTTCTATCCTCTCACCGACGGCCAGCCGCTCTATGGCGGAAGAGGCTTGCAATCTGGCCGCGCTGTCTGTCTTGAGCACTACGTCCAAATCCGTGACAGCTTCCACTTCATGCTCGTCCATGACGCGCTCTATGACGCGCGGAATCGAGTTGAGAGAGATACGCCCGTTGATGAAAGCCTCTACGGCAACCTCGTTGGCCGCGTTCATGGCGGCGGGCAGGGTTCCGCCCGTTCGCAGAGCGCGATAGGCGAGCGAGATTGCTGGAAAGCGCACAACGTCAGGCTCTTCAAAATGAAGAGCCTGTAGCTTGGTCAAATCTAGCGGCGGCAACTCGCACGGGTGTCTCTCAGGGTAAGTCAGAGCGTACTGTATGGCGTGCCGCATGTCGGTCACACCCATCTGCGCTATGATTGAACCGTCAATCAACTCAATCATGGAGTGGACTACGGATTCCGGGTGAACGACTATGCTTATCTCTTCGGCCTTAAAGCCGAAGAGCCAGTGCGCTTCTATGACCTCCAGCCCCTTGTTCATGAGCGTGGCGGAATCAATGGTAATCTTCGCGCCCATGTTCCATGTAGGATGGCGCATGGCTTCTGCGACCGTAGCCGTCTCCATCTCTTCGCGGTTGCGCGTGCGAAAGGGGCCGCCGGAAGCTGTCAGAATCAGACGACGCACCTCGCTGCGCTTCTCTCCGCGCAGGCATTGATGCAGCGCGTTGTGCTCGGAATCAACCGGCAGAAGCTCCGCGCCCGATTCACGCGCGGCTTTAGTCATCAACTCTCCTGCCATCACCAGCGTCTCTTTATTGGCGAGCGCCACGCGCTTGCCCGCTTCCAGAGCGCGCAAAGTCGGTACGAAGCCGACCGCGCCGACCGTGGCCGAGACAACGCAATCCGCTTCCTTATGCGTTGCGACATCAACCAGGCCCTCCGTGCCTACGACTATGCGCGGCAGGTCAACGTCTTTCTGGAAAAGCGCGGCGCGCAATTCTCTGGCGCTCTCTTCGGTTTCGACGGAGACGAGTTCGGGCAGGTGGCGCGCGACCTGTTCGGCCAGCGTCTTGACGTTGCGGCCTGCGCCGAGCGCTACCACACGGAACTGTTCGCTCAAAGACTCCACCACGCGCAGGGCGTTGCAGCCTATGGAGCCAGTCGAGCCTAGAATGCTGATGCCTTTAACCTTCATGCTCATGAATCAGGGCGACGATTCGTTGTACTTGTCCAGCAGATAAACGGTCTGCCCCGCTTCGTTCACGTAAGAAGCGCCGGTGACGCGCCAGGCGTGCCCCTCGCTGTAGACCATATTGACGGTCGCGTTTGCGCTTCGCCGCGCGCCTATAACTTTCAAGTGAAGCGTGGCTACGCCGTCAGAGCCTTCAGTGTTGATGCTGCCCGTGACGAAGCTTCCGAAATCCTTCACCTCGCCAATCTCATCTCGCAGCTTCTGGTTCTGCTTCAGAAATCCCTTGGCGGTCGAAGCCGCCTCGCTGTGGCTGATGGTGTAAAAGGCAAAGCCCACGATTGCGCCCACAAAAAGCGCCACCAGCAGGAAGACCGCGCCCAGGATACCGAAAATAGTTATGAGCAGCTTTTTCGTAGTCACGTCAAGTAAGCTTACGGTCTGAAGTAGAACAAGCCGAAATAGTAGATGAGCGGCGCGTTGAAGAGCAAGCTATCGAGTCTATCAAGCAAGCCGCCGTGGCCGGGAAGAATCTGCGCGGCATCTTTCGCGCCCGCCCCGCGCTTTAAGGCGCTCTCGGTCAAATCTCCTATGACTCCTAGAACATTCATCACCGCCGCCAGGGGAAGCGCAGCCTTTAGGCTCAACTCCGGGAAGAACCAGTAGTGCGCGATGACGGCCATCAAAAGACTCGCAATCATCCCGCCGACCGCGCCCTCCCAGGTCTTTCCGGGGCTGATGTTGGGCGCAAGCTTATGACGCCCGAAGGTGCGGCCAGTGTAATACGCGCCCGTGTCCGAACCCATGATGACCAGGAAGAAGAAGTCCAGCAGGTCTGCCACGTGCGGCTGTATGAAGGGGTCTGCGATGGTGCGAAGAGCTACCAGATGACCGCCGAGCAGAACCACGTACATGACGCCCAACACAGTGGCTCCGACCGACGCGACCATCTTATCAAACGGCGCGCCCTTCAGCATGGCGGCTGCGAGCGCGGCCATGGTGAACAGAATCAGTATGAGAATAATGAGCGGCAGGTCGTTGAAGTAGAAAGCTATGAAGAGCGCTGCGGCGGCTGCGAAGCCTACGACCACATCCGGCTTCATCTCTCTTTTTCGCGCCAGCCACCAGAACTCATAAAGCCCCGCCGTCATGGCAAAGAGCGCGAGCGCCACGAAGAGCGGCCACAACCACGGAACCAGAATAGAAGCGATGAGCAGGGGAAGGGCTACGAGAGCGGTGATGATGCGTTTCATTAAGCTTTTGATTGACCCGCCTAAAAATCGAGTTCGGATACAGGCATGGAAAATCCCGGAACGACATCTTCTCCGTCAAGCAGATCATTTTCGCGCAGGAGTTTGTCCGGCTGCGGCGTGTGATAGACAAGCAGCGTCTGGTCTTCAGGATTTAAGACCCAGATTAATCGCGCGCCGTTATTGAAATATTCGACAATCTTCTCATGCAGCTTGTCTATCGTGTCGCTCGGAGAAAGAATCTCGACGGCCAAATCCGGCGCGCCGTCAAAGAATTTCTTCGGCGCTCGCTTTGCCCCTTGAAGCCGCCCCTTAGCTATGAACGAAACATCCGGCGAGAGAAAAGATGACTTGCCTTTCATCCAGTAGCCCGCGCTTGAGCCGCACACGATGCCAAGCTTATGCTGCCGCACAAAATTGAATAGGACTGAACCAAGGCGCATTCCGATTTCCTCATGCTCAATGCCAGCAGGACTCACGACGAGTTCTCCTTTTATTATCTCGCACTTTTTGCTGTCGTCGGGCAGCGACAACAACTCCTCGTCCGTCCAGACCTTGTTTTGAATAGCAGTATCCATTTGCTCTTTCGGATTACTTCGCGTTGGCGACCAGTTGCAGGCCGCCGAAGCGGCGGTTGCGGCGTTGGAAATCGACTATGGCTTCCAGAAGATGCACGCGGCGGAAATCCGGCCACAGGGTTTCCGTGACGTAGATTTCGCTGTAGGCCGCCTGCCACAGGAGAAAATTCGAGATACGCATTTCTCCGCTAGTCCTCACGAGCAGGTCAAGCTCCGGCAGCCTTCGCGTGTAAAGCTCTCGCTCGATTCTCTCTTCGGTCAGAGCTTCGGGGCTTTTGCCCTCTTCCATCAGGCGGCGCACCGCCGCGCGCGTAGCGTCCAGAATCTCGGCACGCCCGCCGTAATTCAGTGCGACGCTTAAAATCATGCCGGTGTTTTTGGCCGTGCGCTCTTCGGCTCGCGCAATCTCTCGCTGCACGTTCGCGTTCAAGCCCGCTATGCGGCCTATGGCCTGAAAGCGTATGTTCTGGCGGTCAATCTCATCAAGCTCAAGGCGCAGGTAACGCCTGAGCATACGCATCAGCGCGTCCACCTCCAGGCGCGGGCGCTTCCAGTTCTCCGTAGAGAAGGCGTAGAGCGTGAGCGCGCCCAATCCTAGGCGAGCGCCGGTGTCCACGGAAGCGCGCACGGCTTCCACGCCAGCGCGGTGGCCCGCAATGCGCGGCTGTCCGCGACTGGCGGCCCAGCGACCGTTGCCGTCCATGATGATGGCGACGTGGCGCGGAAGGCGCTCCCAATCAATGCTCGCCAGCAGCATCTCATCGCGCGTCCCCTTCTGCACGACCTCTGCAAAATCCGCGAGCATCCCTTCAGCGCTCTCCTTCAAGCGAGTTGAATTCAGAAAGTCCCACTTTGCGTCCAAACCTTTGCAGCTTATCTCTGTCGCCATTCTCACTTTAAGAATGGCCGGTGTCAATCATACTGCACTCTGAGTAGTGTTAGCCCGTGCGCGGGCGCGGTAGCATAAAGATGGCTTCTTTCGCCCGTGCGAATCTCGCGCTCGACCGCATCCCTATCAATCTCGCCGCGTCCCACGGCCAGAAGACAGCCCGCGATAGAGCGCACCATGTAGCGCAGGAAACCTTCCGCGCTCGCCCGTATCTCAATTAAGCTACCCTGCCCGCGCTCGTCCCAACGAGAAGTGACCTCAACCTCAGTCACACGACGCACGCGCGATTCCGTTTCCGACTGCGCGGCGGAAAAGGCTGTCCAGTCGTGCTCGCCCACGAAAAGACGCGCGGCCTCCTGCATGAGCGCAAGATCGAGCGGGCGCGTTTCTGCGAGCGCGTAGCGCTGCCAGAATGGCGACACGAACTGCTCATTAAAGATGCGGTAAACGTAGGTCTTGCCGCGCGCAGAGTAGCGAGCATGAAAATCATCCTCAATGGCTTCAGCTTTAATGACCCTCACGTCGCGCGTCAAGTTCCCGTTAATCGCGGCGCGTAGTTTCTCAGGCGTTATCTCTCGCTCAAGCCGTACGCTCGCCACCTGTCCCTCCGCGTGAACGCCCGCATCCGTCCGGCCAGAGCCGTGAACGACAACCGCTCTTCCCTCAAGCCGCGCCAGCACGCGCGTCAACTCTCCCTGCACGGTGCGCTCCTCGCCCTGCATCTGCCAGCCATGAAAATCCGTCCCGTCGTATTGAAGAGTCAACTTGAAATTCATAAAAAAGTACTGAGTACTGAGTAAAAGAAAGAAGGTTCTTTACTCAGTACTCATCACTTCTCTTGTTTTCTGCTTCCGGGTTTGATTGCCTCTACGCCCTGGGCGCAGAGAGTGCAGGCCGAGGGGGCTACTGAAGGAACGTCCAGGGTGGCGAGGGCGAAGCGTGGGACGCCTACGTCAGCGCGGCCCATAGAGCGGTCTATGATGGAGGCAGCGCCTATGACGCGTGCGCCCGCCACGCGCAACGCCTCGGCGGTCTCGCGCGTAGAGCCGCCAGTGGTGATGACATCCTCTATGACAATCACGCTCTCGCCCGGGCGAACCGTGAAGCCCCGCCTCAAGGTCATGCGGCCATCTTCGCGCTCAGTCCAGATGAAACGCGCGCCGAGAGAACGAGCGACCTCGTAGCCTATGACAATGCCGCCGATGGCGGGAGCTACGACCGTCTCTATCTTCTGGTCGCGGTAATGGTCAGCGAGCGCCTGGCCGAAGGCTATGGCTTCCGCCGTGTGCTGAAGCAGGAGCGCGCATTGCAGATAGTTGGTGCTGTGCAGGCCGCTCGTCAATATGAAGTGGCCTTCGAGGAGCGCGCCAGTTCGTTTGAATCTCTCTATCACCTCTTCGGTTCGCAAAGCTCTCTTGTGGCTCCTCTCTCTAAAAACTGCTCACGCGTTCTGAATCGGTCGGGGGTCTAAAAAGGCTCGCGCCTCTTTGACGCGTCCGTCTTCGACGCGGAAAAGCTCAAGGATGGGAATGATGCCCCAGACCGTGTCGGCCTCCCAGAGCACGGATACGTAGTCGCCTTCCGCGACATGCTGCTTGACGGTCACGCCGTTAATCGCCGGAAGCAGTTGGCCCACGAACCCGCGCCAGGCATCCTCGCCCGTCAACTCTCCTACGAGCGGGTCGGTGAAAAATATGTCGGGCGCAATCGGCGCTCGGCTCAAATCCTTCGACCTGATTGCATCAAGATAACCTTCTACAGCCGCTATGTTGGATTCTCTCATATTTGACCTCGGAAGAATTATTGAAAACCATCACAAGCAGCTACGCTCGATAGAGCGTAAGCGGATTCAAACAGAATAGAAGAGATTGATTCATTGATTCATTGATTCAATGAAGAAATGAATCAATGAATCAATTTCTTTCGTTTCTTATGCTTCTTCTCAGTGCGTGCTACAATGACGGGTGATGCAGCCGCACCGCAATCTGATTTCGGACTCGCCGCTCGTACAGGAGACTGTGGAGTTGCTGCGCGTGTGTGGCGGCTCTGCCAGCGCGTCGGAAGTCGCAAGCATTATTCTCAATCTGCCGGAGGTAGACGCGGAGTTGGCTTCTACATTCGTCGCAGACCTTATCAAAGAAGATTATCGACTGCGCTTGACGGAAGACCACAGGGTAGAGCTTATGTGCGATGACGCGGAGCGCAGGCTGCTCGCCGCGACGGATTTCGTGGCCGTTGACCTTGAGACTACGGGCGCGAAAACCCCGCCGGGCCGCATCATGGAGATAGGCGCTTATCGCGTGGAGCGTGGCCGCGTGGCGGCGGAATTCCAGACGCTCGTCAATCCTGAAACGCCAATCCCGCCTTTCATCTCAAGGCTCACGGGCATCACGGAAGAGATGGTGCGCTCGGCCCCGCTCTTCGCGGACATCGTGACAGACTGGTTGGACTTTGCTGGCGACGCGGTGCTGGTCGCGCACAACTCTCATTTCGACGTGCGCGTACTGAATCACGAGATAGGCCGCATCTTTCCGGGCCGTCGAATGATTAACGCGCACCTCTGCACGGTCAAGCTCTCTCGCTCGTGCGTGCCGGGACTCATGAACTATCAACTCTCTACGCTGGCCGAGCATTTCTCTATTCCGCACCCGAACCGTCATCGCGCGCCCGCAGACGCGCTTGCGACCGCAGAGCTTTTCATACGCATGCTTGAGCGATTGAACGAGCACGGCGTACAGGACGTTGCTTCGGCCAGAAGATTTCGCTTCAAAGAACAGGTGTTAGAGGCCAGGAGTTAAAGGCCAAGCCTCTGCCGTCAATCAAGGCTCTTCAACCAACGTCTGCCCTGCGGCCTCTGATTTCTTTTTCTTCAACAAGTTTCGCGCGACGAAGAAGACCACTATAAGGACGGCCAGGCCGATGCCTATCGCCGGATAATAACGCGCAAGCAAATCCTTTGCGTGGTCGCCGTAGTTCGCTGCCAGATAGCCTTCCAGAAGATAACGAAAGGCGCGGCCAATGCCTATGGCTACGGCGAAGCGCAGGATGTTTAAGCGAAACACTCCAGCCGAGACTACAAACAGCTTGAAGGGAAAAGGCGGCGGCAGGATTGATGCCACCAGCACAGAGAGCACGTCGTAGCGGTCGAGCAAATCTTTAACTCGCTTCTGCTTTTTTTCCGAGAAGCGCTTCAAGGCGCTGCGGCCCGCGCGTGCGCTCAGGTAATAAAGAATGACGCAGCCCGCAGTCGAACCCAAGGTCGCCGCCGCAGCATAAAGCGGCCACCAGGTCGGTTTCGATGCCGAAAGCAGAAGCATCACAGCGTCCGGCCCGCCCGCCATAGGAATGAGCGCCGAATCCAGAAGCGCAATGGCGAAAAGCCCTAATGCCCCGTACGCCACGAGGTACTGCGACACTGCCGCAAGACCGCCGGTAATCTTATGTATGAGCCACTTCAAAGTGGTAATGAGTTCCTTTCTCTTTCATCGTGCGGCTTTTTCCACCGCAGGTTTTTTTCTGTTCTTGATTAAATAGATGATTAGCCCGCCGACGAAGACTACGGCGACAATCGCCAGCACAAGCGCGCCGTTCTCCTTAATCCAAGAGAGGACGTTCTCTCCGTAAAAGACCGCGAGCGTTCCTTCTACGTAGTAGCGAACCGAGCGCGCAATCATAATCGTCAGCATAAAACGCCAGCGCGGGTATTCGAGCGCGCCTGCCGTGGCGACGAAAATCTTGAACGGCATCGGCGGCGGCAAAAGCGCTGGGACTGCCAGCGCCAGAAAACCCCATCGCGCATAGGCACGCTCTACGCGCTCTATGTGCTCTGTGCGAAAGCGGCGGCGAAGGAGCGCCTGTCCTCCGCCGCGTATGATGGTGTAGAGCAGCATGCAGCCTATGACGGAACCGGCTGCGGCGAAGAGCGGAAAGTAGAAGACAGCCGAGTGCTGCTTGGCGCAGCGCATCACCACAAGGTAATCGTTAATCTCTGGAAGCGAGAGAAGCGAAGAATCCAGCGCGCCTATGACGAGCATGGCGGGCGCTGCCACGTACATGGGCACACTGATAATGAAATGCTCAAGCCATGTGACCGTGCTTGCAAACCCCTGCTGAAACCACAGGGCTGTCTCGCGCAACCAATCGAACATAAAAACAGTTTCCAGTTTTCAGTTTCCAGTTTTCAGCTTTCAGAAAGAAACTAACTGCTTTTAACTGAAAACTCAAAACTGGAAACTGAAAACTGTTATTTCACCGGGACGAAGACGGGAGGGGTGTCGTAGGTGACGCCGAAGGTGACGCCGGAGCGTGGGCTGAAATCCGTTAGGCCCGCTATGCCCGCGAAATCGAAGCGCAGGCCGGAGGCTCTGACCTGCACGCCGAGACGCGCTTCCGAGATGGATTCCGTTCCCAGGGGCGCGCCGTTTCTGCGCGTGTTGGCGCGACCATTAATCTCGCCTGCGAAATTAATCTGCCTGTTCAGGCGCACTATGCCGCCGAAGCCGTAAAGCAGCACATCGTTCTGTATGTAGGGGTCTGTAGTGCCGAGGATTGCGATTCCCAGGTTGCCGAACAGATTAACGCGCCTCTGCTGGTTGTCGAACTGCCTGCCGAACTTTTTGCCCGCGAGAATCATGCCGTAGGCGTTCGTTTGATTAGAGCCTATGCCGCGCTTCTGATTCGAGTTTGGAAGCTGCACGCCGAAGCGAAAGCCGAGGCTAGGGCCTCGCGCCGTCTCGTTGCGAAACTTAATCTTGGTAGAGAGAGTGAAATCGCCTGTGTCGTTCGTGGAGTTTGCGCCCAGAGGCACTGTCAAAGGAATAGGCGACGGCACGCTCATGGAATTGATGCTCAGAAAATTCTGAGCCACACCGTCAACCTGAACCTCCACGTTGGGCGACAGCCCTATGTTGACGCCTATGACGCCCACGCGCGTCAGGTCGCCCGTCAAACCTGAGAGCGGAAACTTTGCGTTCTGATAAAAATCTATCCCCGCCTCTATACGCATGGTGCCCGGCGGAATGATGTCCACGTCTTCCGTTATCAATGGCCGTTGCTGCGCGCTCGCGTGTGTCGCGCAGAAAAGAAGAAACAGAGCCGCTATGAAAATGTGAATGGGAGTTTTGCGAGCCAGTCGCTTCATCTTTCTACCTTTTAATTTCTTCTTTCGGATGTCGCCGCCGTTACAAGCTGGAACGAAGTCAGGAATCTGTCGGCCTCAAGGTTGCCCGGCAGCGTCGCGGGCGTAATCGCCACCACCTGATAGTAACGATTGCCTACCAGAAAGATTCTGCTTTTGATGCTCAGCCTTTCGCGCTCGGCCCTGATTTCCCGGCCAGGATTTTCCTGGAGCTTTATATCAGATTCCGAAACCAATGTCGCCTTCATTCCCTTCAGAAAGCTGTCGCGGTTGGCATCCAACTCCTGCTTCGCCTCGCCCATTTTATAATCGGCATACGCGACAATGAAGATGCCCTTCTCCGTGCCCGACGTGAAAAAGCGCATCACGACTTTGCCGACGCGCGTATCCTTGCTCTGCTCTTCCGTCATGGGCTTCCCTGGCATGAGCACGGAAAAGCGTCCCTCCGGCGGAGAGAATCTCTGCCACGATAATGTTTGAGCCGAGGGCTGCGCGCTAAACGCGAAAAGGATAAGAGCGATAGCGGAAAATCTGCCGAGCATGAGTTAAGTTTAATCCCTGATGACGGACGAAACGCTTTAAGAATCGGGAGCCACTCGCAGGATTGTAAAGGCTCTGGAAGCGGAGCGTCAACGCACGGCTTCGAACGGAAGCGGATTCTCTTCGCCTTGTGCTACTATTTTCCTTTCGAACGATGGACACCAGACCTCTTCTCATAGGCGGCAAGTGGCGCACGACCGCTAATCTACAGGACGTGCGTGCGCCCTACACGGGCGAAGTGATTGCGCGCGTCTCGAACGCTTCCCCTGATGAAGCGGAAGAGTCAATCGCGGCTGCGGCTGCGGCCTCGCTTGAGATGCGCGGGCTTGCACGCTACGAGATTGCGGAAGCTCTCCGGCGCATCAGCGATTACATAAAGGAGCGGCGAGAGGATTTTGCGCGCACGATAGCAACAGAGGCCGGAAAGCCTCTCGCGGCTGCGCGCGGTGAAGTAGACCGTGGCGTCTCAACCTTCATGTTCGCGGGCGAAGAGGCGCGCCGCTTTACCGGCGAGACCGTTCCCGTGGACACGCAGGCCATAGGGCGCGGGCGCTTTGGCTGGACAGAGCGCGTGCCGCGCGGAGTCATCTACGGCATCACTCCTTTTAACTTTCCTCTCAATTTGGTCGCGCACAAGGTCGCGCCCGCGCTCGCCAGCCGCAACAGTATCATCGTCAAGCCAAGCCCGCGCACGCCTCTGACCGCGCTCCTCTTGGGCGAAGCATTTCTGGAAAGCGGACTGCCTGCGAGCGCGCTGCAAATCGTGCCCGTAGAAATTCCGGTCATAGACACTTTCATAAAAGACGAGCGCGTGCCGATGATCTCTTTTACGGGAAGCGCGGAGGTCGGATGGCGGCTGCGCGCAACGTCAGCGCGCAAGCAGGTCACGCTTGAGCTTGGAGGCAACGCGCCCGTCATCGTTGACGAGACGGCTGACCTCAGCTATTCGGTAGAGCGCACGGCTATGGCTGCTTTCAACTACGCGGGACAGGTCTGCATCTCAGCGCAGCGCATCTTTGTTCACGAAAGAATCTCTGAAGAGTGGACAGGCAAGTTCATCAAGAGGGCTAAAGCGTTACGCACGGGTGACCCTTTGGACGAGCGCACGGAGCTTTCCGTGATGATTGACGAAGAGGCTGCGCGGCGAGCCGAAAGCTGGATTAACGAAGCGGTCGCGGGCGGCGCGCGTCTGCTCTGCGGCGGCGTGCGGCGTGGTGCTTTGCTTGAAGCGACTGTTTTGACGGACGTGCACAGCGAGATGCGCGTCTGCACGGAAGAGATTTTTGCGCCCGTAGCAACTGTTTCGACCTTCAGCGATTTTGAAGCGGCTGTGACGGAGGCAAACAATACTCGCTACGGGCTACAGGCCGGTGTCTTCACGCGCGACATGGGGCGCGCGTACCTTGCCGCGCAAAACTTAGAGACGGGCGGCGTGATGATTAACGACGCCCCCGCATTCCGTGTGGACAACATGCCCTACGGCGGCGTGAAGTTGTCCGGCACAGGCCGCGAGGGCGTGCGCTCGGCCATGCTGGACATGACCGAAGAGCGCATCATCGTCATAGACCCCACGCATTAGCATTCAAGAAAGAGAATTTAACAGGATGGACAGGATAGAACGGATGAGAAAAAGACGGTCGCTTGCATGCTTGATTCTTTCGCTCTGTTTGTTCAGCGCTCTCTCTTTCAACTTTCCCGGCGCGGCCAATCCCGTCGCTGCTCAGACACAGACCTCTACGCTGCGCTTTCCGGGGCTGCGCGAGAGTGTGACTGTGCGACGCGACGAGCGTGGCATTCCATACATAGAGGCCGGGAATCTGACAGACCTGTGCTTCGCGCAGGGGTTCGTGACGGCGAGCGACCGTTTGTGGCAGATGGAGTTGGTGCGGCGCTCCATGCGCGGCGAATCGGCGGAGGTTCTGGGAAACGCCGTTCTCACGCAGGACAAGATGTTTCGCGCCTACGGCTTCGCGCGAGTGGCGGAGGCGGAAGTCGCCGGAGCGTCTAAGGAAGCGCGCGAGCAACTGGAAGCTTACGCACGCGGCGTTAACGCTTACATGGAATCGCTGGACGCGAAATCGCTCCCGCCGGAGTTTCAGATTCTACAGTTTCGCCCGAGACCCTGGACGCCCGCAGATTCCCTTTTAACCGTCAAGCTCTTCTTCGAATTCCTCTCGGACACATGGCAGACGGACATCATGCGCGCGGCCCTCATGAATGTTCCGGCAGACAAACGCGCGGCCCTTCTGGTAGAGACTTCGCCGCTCGATGTCGTAGTCGTTGGCCGCGACACTACTAAAGCAAAGGCCAAATCATCGCAGCAGAAAGATGCAAACCTTCAGACCGATATAGCTGCTTTGCGAGCGCTCAACGAAATGAGGGCGGGCGTTCGGCAGGTGGCGGAGCGATTGGGCGCTCTGGACTTGAACCGAGAGGCCAGCAACAACTGGGTCGTCTCTGGCAAGCGAACTGCTTCGGGCAAGCCGCTTCTGGCTAACGACCCGCACCTTCTGGCCTCCGCCCCTTCCATCTGGTACATGGTTCATTTGAGCGCGCCCGGATTGAGAGTCGCGGGCGTGACTTCGCCTGGACTGCCCGGCGTCGTCATAGGCCACAACGAGCGAATCGCCTGGGGCTTCACAAACGTAGGGCCTGACGTGGCGGACGTTTACCTGGAAAAGTTCGACCCGCAGAACCCCAGGCGTTACATGACGTCTTCGGGCTGGCGCGAGGCCGAAGTGCTGCGCGAAGAGATGCGCGTTCGCAAGAGCTTTACCAGCACAGAGACGGAGACGCAGGTGATGGAGGTCACGGTCACTCGTCACGGCCCCGTGGTCTTCGAGCGCGAAGGCAAACGCTACGCTCTTCAATGGACAGCGCTCGACCCGAAATTGAGCGCAGCCGAAGGCTTCTTTGCTATCAACACGGCGCGCAACTGGACGGAGTTTCAAACGGCGCTCGCGCGTTACACTGCGCCCATGCAGAACATGGTCTACGCGGACGTGGACGGTCACATAGGCTACACGGCTGCGGGCCGCGTGCCGTTGAGAAAGTCCGGCGACGGAAGTTTGCCTTACGACGGCTCTACGGACGCGGGCGAGTGGACTGGCTTCATTCCCTTTGAAAAACTGCCGCGCCTTTTCGACCCGCCCTCCGGCATCATAGTCACAGCCAATCAACGCGTAGTAGGAACTGATTATCCATATTTTCTGACGCACGAATGGGCCGCGCCCTATCGCGCACGCCGCATACTTGAGCTTCTGGAAGCAAAGCAGAAGCTGACAGCCGAAGACTTTCGCGCCATACAGGGCGACACCTTCTCCATCCCCGCTTCCATCTTCACGCGCGAGGCCCTGAAGGCTTTGCAGCCGGTCGTGAAAGATGACGAGAAGCTGCGCGCTGCGCTCGTTTCGTTTCAGAACTGGAATGGACGCATCGTTCCCGAATCAACGGTCGCGCCGCTCGTAGCAGAGATGCGCCTTGCCTTTCGTGACCGGATTCTGAAAGCGGCGCTCGGTGATGCGCTGGCTAAGGAATACGGATGGGGCAACGCCGGTACGCTCTTTGACAGGCTCATACAGGAGCAGCCGCGCGATTGGCTGCCGAAAGAGTTTAATTCTTACGCGGAGCTTCTGCTGGCCTGTTACTCGGACGCACGCGCCGCTTTGACAAAGCGTCTGGGAGCGGACGAGACGCAGTGGATTTGGGGACGCTACGTGCAGGTCACGTTCCCGCATCCTCTGGCGCGCGTCCCGCTAGTCGGCCAGCAGTTTTTGATTCCGCCTTTTCCCCAGAACGGGGCGGGCGCGAATCTCACGACCGTCAACGTGGGCCGCAGCGTCTCCATGCGCTTCATAGCAGACATCGGCGATTGGGACAGAACGCAGCAGGGCATAACCCTTGGCGAATCCGGCATCCCCACAAGCCCGCACTGGCGAGACCAACTGGAAGACTGGCGAAACGTCACCCCGCGCGTCTTTCCCTTCACCAAAGCCGCCGTCGAGCGCGCAACACGCGAGACCTTAATTATGGCTCCTGCGAATTGATGAGAAGCGAAGTTGACGAAAGAGAAGCCACTGCGTCTCGTCTACGCCTCTTCTGTGCCGTAGAGTTGCCGCAAGGTGTGCGGGCGCAGGCCGCTCGCTACATTGCGTGGTTGCGCGAAGCAGCGCCGGACGTGCGGGCCAGTTGGGATAGGGAAGACAAACTGCATCTGACCCTGAAATTTTTCGGAGACACGGAAGAGGACAGAGTCGCGCAGTTGTCGGACGCTCTCTCAAGCGCAGCCTCTACGGTAAATTCCTTTAAGCTCCTGTTACGAGGGACGGGCGCGTTTCCCCCTTCGGGACTCGCCCGCGTGCTCTGGCTGGGCGTCACGGACTCTTCGGGCCGACTCGATACGCTTAATCGACGAATAGAAGATGAATGCGCGCCGCTCGGCTTCGCACGCGAGCGAAAGAGATTTCACCCGCACCTGACCATAGCACGCCTGCGCTCGCCCGAAGGCGCAAGAAAGATAGCTAGCCAGCACAAAAGCATGGAGTTCGAAAGCGACGCTTTCACAGTCGCGGAAATCGTCCTCATAAAAAGCGACCTCGGGCCGCAAGGCTCTCGCTACACGAAAATAGGTCAGTACCGCCTACGGTAGCGGGCGGGTTTCTTATGCAACCAATACCCGCCCAGCTTAGGCAGGCGGTACTGACCTGTGACTTTATCCCTGGCCGGGAAGTTGGCGCGGGCGGGGCGGGGGTTGTTGCTGGCCGCCGTCCTGTTGACGTTTCTCTCCGGTTTCGGCGAAGACTTCCTTGAGCGCGCCGACGCTTGCCAGCATGCTTGAAGTCTCTACGGGCATGAAGATGACTTTGGAGTTGTTGGTGCGCGTCATGTCTCGAAGGGATTCAATGTAGCGCGCGGTTATCAAGTATTGCGCGGGGTTGCCGTGGCCTTCCATGGCCTGCGCTATGCGGGCTATGGATTCGGCTTCGGCTGTAGCGTTGCGAAGTCGCGCCTGCGCTGCGCCCTCTGCGGCGAGAATTGCCGACTGGCTTTCGCCTTCGGCCCGTGTGATGGCGGCCTGCTTTTCGCCTTCGGCTCGCGTCACTGCGGCCTGTCTTTCGCCCTCGGCTTGGAGGACGAGCGCGCGACGCGTGCGCTCTGCCGTCATCTGCTTCTCCATAGTCATACGCACGTCGTCGGGCGGAGTGATGTTCTTCACGTCAACGCGTGTCACCTTGACTCCCCACTTGTCCGTAGCCTCGTCCAGAATGATTCGCAGCTTGGAATTAATCTGGTCGCGTTGCGAGAGCGTGTGGTCTAAATCCATGTCGCCCATGACGGCGCGCATGCCCGTGATGGTCAACTGCACGATTGCGCCCACCAGGTCTGCGACTTCGTAGACGGCCTTGATGGGGTCTGTTATCTGCCAGTACACGACAGAGTCGACGTGAATCGTCACGTTGTCGCGCGTGATGACGGGCTGTGGCGGCAGGTCTATGTAAAGCTCGCGCAGGTCAATCGAACTCATCCCCGGCCTGGTGTTAGTCCAATAGACGCCGCGCGGCTTATCCAGAAAGGGCACTATGATGTTGAGGCCGCTCGTGGCTACGCGGCTGAAGCGGCCCAGTCGCTCTATGAGCATGACGGTCGCCTGCGGCACAATCTTGATAGTCTTGACCGCTATGATGAGCAGCGAGATGGCTATGAAGATGAAGAAGAAGAGTAGAAACGCGGCTCCGGCTTCTGCCTGAAGTAGAAAAACTGTTGCTTGCTGCATGATACGCCTCCGTACGTGTTGGGGGTGGACGCTTTTTGATTGCGGCCAGAACTATAACGAATTGTCTCACTTTGTTGAAGAGTAAACGGGCGGCGGATTGTATCCGCCCAGCGACTGCTCGACTATCTGCGCGGCATTCAAGACCGCTTTTTCGCAGAAGGGGCGCGCGGCTATCTGCACTCCTACGGGCAAGCCTTCCGGCGTGCGACCGGCGGGCACGCACGCGACCGGCAGGTCGAAGGTATTGAAGATCTGCGAGTAACTGAAAGCATTAAAGACGCTCATCTCGCGGCCAGCGACAGAGACTTTCCGCGCGCCGTGTTCGAAGGCGGCCACGGCTCCTACCGGCGCGACGATGAGCGGGACATCGTTCATCCATTCGATTAAAGTTCTACGACGCGTGCCGCTCTCTTCTTCTATGCTGAGGCGTTCGGCGCGAGACGCTTGCGAAGCTTCGGCTCTTGAAAGAAGCGCACGCACAGCCGCGCCCGCCTGCTCCAAATCCTGCGGCGTTCTATAAACCTGCCGTATGGCTTTCAAGACATCGGCTGAAAATCTTTTGAGCCAGAACGCGCTTCCATCTTCGACTGAGGGCGGCGTCTCTTCCGTCACTTCAAGACCGGCATCGGAAAGTGCGCGGCCCACGGCTTCCACTGCGCGCCGCGCACTTTCCGTCACAGGCGTCAGAGGGTCGTCCAGCCACAACCCTACGCGCGTGCCCTTCTTCAATTCACCCTGGGCATCCCACCAAGCGCGGCCTTCGTCACCCAGGCCGATGACGGAAAGCACGTCTATCATCAATCTCAAGTCTTCTACGGAGCGGGCCAGGGGGCCGAAGCTTGCGGCCTGGCGCAGCGCTCCGACCATCTCTGGACAATGACCGTGGCCGTCTACAGTTCTTGAGCCGGGCTTGAGACCGAAGATGCCGCAGAAGTGAGCGGGGATGCGGATGGAGCCTACTAGGTCGCTTCCAAGCCCTGCGGCTGAAAGACGGGCAGCGACGCTCGCGGCCTCGCCTCCGCTTGAGCCTCCGGGCGTGCGGCTCAAGTCATGCGGGTTATTCGTGCGACCGAAGACAGCGTTTTCAGAATCATAGGTGAGCGCCATCTCCGGCACGTTCGTCTTGCCAAGGATAATCGCACCCGCCGCACGGAGTTGCTCTACGGCCCGCGCATCCCTCTTCGCAATCCTCCCTGCGCGCAGCCGCGACCCGCTAGTAGAGCGCAAGCCCCCAACATCAAACGTATCCTTCACCGTCACAGGCACGCCGCAGAGAGCGCCCGCACCCTCTCCGCGCATGACGGCGCTCTCCATCTCCCGCGCACGCTCCAAGGCATCCGGCGCGAGCGTGACAATCGCATTAAGCTGCGGGTTCAAATCTTCTATGCGAGCCAGATAAGCCTCCACAGCCTCCACGGGCGAAACCGCATGCGACCGTATCAACTCCGCAAGCCTCTTCGCAGATAACTCAAACATAAAAGTCTAGAGAGTCTGGAGAGTCTGGAGAGTCTGGAGAGAAAAGAAAGTCTTTGTGACTCTCTAGACTCTCTGGACTCTCCAGACTCTTTTAGACTCATTGCGTCAGTAGCTCTATGAATTTTCTGGCGGCGGTGGAGAGCGTGCGCGCGGAGCGGTGTATGACGCCGACCGCGCGCGTCCATTCCGGCTCATTGAGCGCGACTACGGCTAGCTGGCCGCTTCTCTGCTCGTCCAGCACGCTTGGGCGCGGGACAATCGCGCAACCCATGCCGACTTCCACGGCGCGCTTTATCGTTTCAATGTTGTCGAACTCTGCGACGCGCGTGACCGTGACGTTGTGCGATTTAAGAATCTTGTCCGTAGCGCGTCGCGTAGGTATATCCCGCTCGAAAAGCACAAAGCCCTGGCCCTGTAGCTCTGACGCCTTAATCTTTTTACGAGCGGCGAGCGGGTGCGTGGGCGGGCAGATGAGAACCAGCCTGTCGCTGCGAATCGGGATGATGCTCAACCCTCGCCGCTTTTCCGGGAAGGCCACCACGCCAAGCTCCACCGCGCCCGAGAGAACATCGCGCACGATGCGCGTCGTGCGGCTGTATTCGAGGTCAATCTTGGCCGCAGGATAAAGCTCCATGAAGCGGCGCACCACGGGCGGGAGTTCGTGCAGGCCCACGCTGTAGACGGTCGCCACGCGAACTGTGCCGGAGACCATCCCCGAAAGCTCACGCATGCTCTCCTGTAGCAGAGCGTACGCGGCCAGCACGTTGCGGCTCTCTCTATAAAAGACCTCGCCCGCGTTGGTCAGCCTGACCTCACGTCGCCCGCGCACGCGCTCCAAGAGGCGTCGCCTGAACTTCTCTTCCAACGCACGCACCTGCTGGCTCACAGCCGACTGCGTCACAAAGTTTCGCTCCGCAGCCTGAGAAAAACTCTCCGTCTCCACCAGGTCACAAAAGATTTTCAGCGTCTCAATCTGCATAATAGCCATCAGCCATCAGCCATCAGCCATCAGCCATCAGCTATCAGCTTTCCCCGTTTTCGAGCTTGAGCTTTGAATTCAAGCTTGCAGAGATTTAAAAGCTGACTGCTGATAGCTGACCGCTTGATTATAAGTTTGCCTCAATAGGTTAGGCAATATTTTTCATTTTACCTTATAAGCGAGGCGGCGTATCATTTTGATTTCGAGCAAACATAGAAGCGGAGCCGGAGCGGTCGCGGGCGGTTCTTCTCTCCAGACTCTCTGGACTCTGCGGACTCTCCTGACTTTCGCTTCGCCTGTTTTGCTTTTCCGGCGCGCGAGATTATAATCACACGCGTTCGGCCTGAAAATTTAATCCACACGCTGCGGAAGATGGCTTCAGAGCGTTAAGCTTGAAAGCGCCTTTCGTAGAACGAGGAGTGTTTTCCTGTGGCTATACGTTTGAGCAGGACGTTCATCTTGCGTAAGCTCCACCAGTTGTCGGGCATCGTCCCGCTCGGCGCATTCCTACTGGAGCATTTCTACACCAACTCTAAGGCGATGACCGGCGCAGGCGATTTCAACAAGGCCGTCGCAGAGTTGCAGAGCATTCCCTACATCCTCTTCATAGAGATTGGCGCTATCTTCATCCCGCTCATCTACCACGCGGTTTACGGGCTGGTGATAACGATAGAAGCGCGCCCGAACAACCTGAACTATCCGTACCCGCGCAACTGGTTCTACCTGATACAGCGCTTGACGGGCGTGATTCTTTTCTTCTTCATTCTCTTTCACGTGCTGAACTTCCGCTTCGGACTGATTCCGAACCTCAACATCTCGGTCGCGCACGCGCCCGACCAAGCCTTCGACATAGTGGCGAGAGAGTTCAGGCTCATACCTATTGCCATCATCTACGTCATAGGCATTACGGCGACCGTGTGGCACTTCGCCAACGGGTTGTGGCTGTTCATGGTTGACTGGGGAATCGCCATAGGCGCACGCGCGCAACGCTTGACCGGTTACGCCTGCATAGCCTTTGGCGTGCTGCTTTTGGCCGTGGCCCTGAACGCTATGATTGCTTTCATTCGTCCGGGAGGATTGCTGGGAGGTATTCTTTACTGATGGCAACGAGTAATGGCATCAAGATAGCGATTGTCGGCGGGGGCCTTGCGGGGTTGGCTGCGGCCATGAAGATAGCCGAGGCCGGACACGAAGTTGATTTGCTGTCGGTCGTGCCCGTTAAGCGCTCGCATTCGGTCTGCGCGCAGGGCGGCATCAACGGCGCGGTCAACACTAAAGGCGAAGGCGATAGCCCCTGGAAGCATTTCGACGACACGGTCTATGGCGGAGACTTTCTGGCGAACCAGCCCCCTGTGAAAGCCATGTGCGAGATGGCACCGGCCATCATTTACCTCTTCGACCGCATGGGCGTTCCCTTCTCGCGCACGACCGAAGGGCTGCTCGATTTTCGTCGCTTCGGCGGAACGCTTCATCACCGCACGGCGTTTGCCGGAGCTTCCACGGGCCAGCAGCTTCTTTATGCTCTGGACGAGCAGGTCAGACGTTACGAGGTGCAGGGCAAGGTCAAGAAGTACGAAGGCTGGGAGATGATGTCGCTCATCATGGACGACCATCAGGTCTGTCGAGGGCTTGTGGCGATGGACTTGAAGACGCTTGAGCTTCGCGCCTTCAAAGCCGACGCGGTGATTATGGCTACGGGCGGGCCTGGGCTTATCTTCGGCAAGTCCACGAACTCTATGGTCTGCACAGGCTCAGCCGTCTCCGCCTGTTATCAACAGGGCGCGCGTTACGCCAACGGCGAGTTCATACAGGTTCACCCGACTTCGATTCCGGGCGAAGACAAGCTCAGGTTGATGAGTGAGTCTGCGCGCGGCGAAGGCGGGCGCGTCTGGGTTCCGCGCGCCAAGGGAGACGTGCGCTCGCCCGGTTCGATACCTGAACAAGAGCGCTGGTATTTCCTTGAAGAGAAGTATCCTGCCTACGGCAATCTGGTGCCGCGCGACATAGCCACGCGCGAAATCTTTCAGGTGTGCCTGGACGGCTTTGGCATAGGCGGGCAGAATCAGGTCTACCTTGACTTAACGCACATTCCCGCAGAGACGCTTGACCGCAAGCTCGGCGCGATTCTTGAAATCTACGAGATGTTCGTGGGCGACGACCCACGCCATGTGCCCATGAGAATCTTTCCCGGCGTCCACTATTCAATGGGCGGCCTGTGGGTTGATTTTGACCAGCGCACGAACATCCCCGGCCTTCTGGCCGCAGGCGAATGCGACTATTCCATTCACGGCGCGAATCGTCTCGGCGCGAACTCGCTCGTCAGTTGCGTCTACGGCGGCTTCGTGGCCGCGCCCGCCGCCATAGAGTACGCGAAGAACGTAGAACGAAACGGCGCTGACGGCTCTCGCCTCTACGAGCAGGAGTTGCAGCGCCAGCAGGAAATCAACGACACGCTCGTCAAACAATCCGGCACAGAGAATCAGTATTTGATTCACGACGAGATGGGCAAGTGGATGACGGACAACGTGACGGTCGTGCGCTACAACGACCGGTTGCAGCAGACAGACCAGAAGCTTCTGGAATTGATTGAGCGTTATCGTCACATCTCAATCAACGATTCGAACCTGTGGGCGACGATGGCTCTGCCGCACGCGCGCCAACTCTGGAACATGCTGCAACTTGCCAGAGTGATAACGCTCGGCGCGCTCAATCGCAACGAATCGCGCGGCGCGCATTACAAGCCCGACTTTCCCAACCGCGACGACGAGAACTTTTTGAAGACCACCATCGCTGAATACTCCGGCGAAGGCCCAGTCTTCTCTTACGAAGCGGTTGATATAGGTCTTATTCCTCCGCGCAAGCGCGACTACAGCAAGGGCAAGGCCAAGGAGACCACAGCCGCAGCAGCAGCACAGCCCGGAGCCAAGCAGGTGCCCACAGACGACTTGCAGCAGAAGCCCAGAGACATTTCAGGCCCCGCCATCTGGGATCAGAACAAAGAGAAGGTCAGGGACGTTGACCACGGCCAGGCAGAGACTCGCCGCGAGCAGGGAAAATCAATCGAGGACGCAGGGGGTAAATCCGACAAGCTATGAGCGCACACGCTAGTAACGCAAGCGAGACAGCAAGACGCACGCCGCCCAGGACGGTCGAGATTAAGATACAAAGGCGCGAGAACCCGGACGCGCCCGCCTACTGGGAGACCTTCGAGATTCCCTACCGCCCGAATCTCAACATCATCTCCTGCCTGATGGAGATTCAAAAGAATCCAGTCACTAAAGAGGGCAAGAAGACGACTCCGCCTGTCTGGAATATGAACTGCCTGGAGCAGGTCTGCGGCATCTGCACTATGGTCATCAATGGGAAGGTGCGCCAGTCCTGCTCCGCGCTCATAGACCAACTGGAGCAGCCCGTAACTTTAGAACCCATGTCCAAGTTCCCGAACATACGCGACCTCAGAGTAGACCGCTCGCGCATGTTCGACTACTTAAAGCGCGTGCACGCATGGATAGAGATTGACGGCTCTTATGATTTGGGGCCAGGCCCCCGCATGAATCAAGACGACGTGGCCGAGCGCTACGCCTACTCTCGCTGCATGACCTGCGGCTGCTGCCTCGAAGCCTGCCCGCAGTACGAAGGCGACCAGTACATAGGCCCGCAGGCCATAGCCCAGGTGCGCTACCAGAACATGCACCCCACAGGCAAGATGACCCGCGACGAGAGATTAGAGGCCATCATGGGCGAAGACGGCATCACCAACTGCGGCAACGCCCAGAACTGCGTCAAAGTCTGCCCGATGTCGATTCCTTTGACGAAAGCCATCTACGAAGAGAACCGCGAGACGATAATTTACGGCCTCTTCGGCTGGCTCAAGCGTTGATTGCAGATTAAAAGCTCTAACTTTAAATTCCCTCTTGCCATCAAGGGCCAACCTGTATAAACTCAGTTAAAGACGGGGAGATTACTTCTCCGTCCAGGTAATCACGCCTTTTTCTCTCTCCTTAAATACTCTCGCGCCCCGCGAGCAGCTTAAAAAAACTGACAATGATGGAAACAGAAACCATAGAGCCGATGGACGCGCGTCTGCTCGCAGAGAAGCTGGAAGAGGTTGAGCATCTCAAGAGCGGCTTCGTGCAGGCAGTCGTACGCAACATGCGTTTTCCCCTGGCGAACGTTCTGGGATTGCTTGAGCTTTTCGAGAGCAAGCTGCAAGCGCGCGAGCCTTTCGATGCCGAAGACCGTCAACTTCTGGCGGCGGCGCTTGAAAGCGGCGACCGCATGCGTGAAGTCCTGGACAACCTGCTCGAAGTCACAGAGCAGAGGGAGCGCCCGCTTCGTCTTGAGCCGCGCGAGCGGGTCGTGGAAAAGCTTTTGGAAGATGTGGCGGAGCCTCTGCGCGCCGGTGCCGCGCTTCGCGGCGTAGAGCTTAACGTGCGCGTAGAGCAGAAATCACTTTCCATGCTCGTAGACGAGCGACAGGCCGCTCGCGCCCTTCATCACATGCTGGCAGTGGCCCTGTCGGCTACGCCGGACGGCGGCGCGGTTCGCATAGAGGCGCAATCCATCAAAGGGACAAGGATGGGCGACGAAGGCAGACGCTTCGTAGTCGTCAACGTCATAGATTCGGGCGCGGGCATTCCCGCCGAAGAGCTTCCGTTCGTCTTCGACGCCTTCTGGCAATCACAGCGCGCGGGCAAACAGCAGGCTTGCGGCCTCGGGCTGGCAATCGCGCGTCGCATAGCTGCGGCCCACGGCGGAAACGTCTCCGTACGCAGCCAGGCACAAGCGGGCACGACTTACTCCATAGTCTTTCCCGCCGCGCAAGCCCCGTCTCATCAAGAGCGCGGGCGCATCCTTATCGTAGAGGATATGCCCGAACTGTTGCTGCTCCTGAAGAAGCTCGTCGTTCGCATGGGCTTTGAGGCGGAGACGGCGTCGGACGGTTTCGCTGCGCTGCGGACTCTGCGCGAAAAGAAGATAGACCTCTTGCTCACGGATTGGGCAATGCCTGGGATGAACGGCGGCGAGCTAATCTCAGCCATGAAGCGCGAAGAAGAGTTGCGGGCCATCCCCACAATCATCCTCACAGGCCACGACACGGACGAAGAGCGACGCTGTGCAAGACGCGCAGGCGCAGACCATTTCCTCGTCAAGCCCGTCAAACGCGACGACCTACAGCACACAATCAACGAGCTTCTCACGGCAAAGACAGTTGCATTAAGTTAAAAGTCGGCTCCGTAGGAGCCATATGTTTATAGCCGGGTCGTGATTAAATTAGTAAAGCTCCGTAGGAGCGGCATGTTATTAATGCGAAATATGCCGCTCCTACGGAGCTTTATTCTTTCTGGCTGCGCTTAAGCTATAAACATCAAGCTCCTACGGAGCTAAAAGCCAAAGCAAAAGTGAAAGCGCATTTTTTCTCTCTCTGCTTTTGCCTTCTTCAGATTCCAAGGACGTTGACGAGTTCCTGAACGCTGGCGGCGCTCTTTTGGAGCGCAATGCGTTCTTCGGTCGTGAGATTGATTTCGATAATCTGCTCAAGACCGCGTGCGCCGAGCTTGCAAGGCACGCCCACGTAGAGGCCGTTGATGCCGTACTCGCCTTCCAGATACGCGGCGCAGGGCAGGATTTTCTTCTTGTCTTTGAGGATGCTCTCCGTCATCTCGACCGCCGCAGCCGAAGGCGCGTAATAGGCCGAGCCTGTCTTCAGCAGGCCCACGATTTCAGCGCCGCCGTTGGCCGTGCGCTTCACAATCGCGTCTAGCTGGTCTGCGGGCAAAAGCTCCGTCACGGGAATTCCGGCGCAGGTCGAATAACGCGGCAGAGGAACCATAGTGTCGCCGTGCCCGCCGAGCACGAAGGCCGTCACGTTCTCTACGGACACGTCTAGGGCCTCTGCCAGAAAGCAGCGCATGCGCGCGGAATCCAGCACGCCCGCCATGCCTATGACCCTGTGCTTGGGAAAGCCCGAACGCCTCAAGGCCACCTGGCACATGGCGTCCAGAGGATTCGAGACGATGATAAGAATTGAATCCGGCGAATACTTCACGACCTGATCCACCACCTGCGAGACAATGTCCGCGTTCGTCTTCAACAAATCATCACGGCTCATGCCGGGCTTTCGCGGCAGCCCCGAAGTGATAATCACAACGTCCGAGCCTGAGGTCAGAGAATAATCGTTGGTTGACCCGACCATGCGAGCGTCGAAGCCCTCAATCGGCGCGGCCTGCGCGAGGTCAAGTGACTTGCCCTGCGGCATGCCTTCTACTATGTCAACCAAAACGACATCGCCCAACTCCTTGCTCGCCAACCAGTGCGCGGCGGTCGCGCCCACGTTTCCCGCTCCCACCACCGTTATCTTGTTTCGCTTGCCCATCGCTTTGATTCCTTTCAAAGAAGCATTCAGCTATCAGCTTTTTCTTTAGCTGATGGCTGACGGCTGACAGCTATTTCATATTTTCAATAATTGCGTCTGCGAATTCGCTCGTCTTGACTTTGGTAGCGCCCTCCATCTGGCGGTGCAGGTCGTAGGTGACACGCTTCTGCCTGATAGTCTCCGTCAAACCGTCTATGATTAGCTGACCCGCTTCGTTCCAGCCTATAAAGTCGAACATCATGACGCCGGAAAGAATCACGGAGCCGGGGTTGATAACGTCCTGTCCCGCGTACTTGGGCGCTGTGCCGTGCGTGGCTTCGAAGATGGCTGCGTTGTCG
>JACVRN010000269.1 GCA_014534425.1 Pyrinomonadaceae bacterium | reverse complement strand
GCCCCGAAGGACAGGAGCGCCCGGGCTTCAGCGGCATCTACCAGTACTTTCTCTCTCGCGGCTACGGCATCCTTGCCACGAACGTGCGCGGTAGCACGGGCTACGGCAAGACCTTTACGCACCTGGACGACGTGCGCAAGCGCGAGGATTCGGTCAAAGACCTGGCGGCGGCTGTCGAATGGCTGAAGACTCAGGGCGGGGCCGATCCGCGACGCATCGCTGTCATGGGAGGTTCTTACGGCGGCTACATGACGCTCGCCGCGATCACGCTCTACCCGGACCTGTGGGCGGCGGCAGTTGATACGGTCGGCATCGCCAACTTTGAGAGTTTTCTCAAAAACACTTCCGGCTATCGCCGCAAGCTGCGCGAGGTTGAATACGGCTCGCTTGAGCGCGACCTGGAATTCCTGCGCTCCGTCTCTCCGCTCAACAGGGTGGAGCGCATCAAGACGCCGCTGATGGTGATTCACGGCAAGAATGATCCGCGCGTGCCCTACACGGAGGCCGAGCAGATCGTCAAGGCCCTGCGAGATCGCGGTGCGCCCGTCGAGTACAAGCTCTTCGATGATGAAGGGCATGGTATTAATAAGCTCTCGAATCGTCTCATCGTCTATCCGCTCGTCGCAGACTTTCTAGACCGCTACATGAAGCAGTAAAGCAGTCCGAATTCTAAAGTCCAAAGTCCAAAGTCAAAACTTGATTTCGGACTTTGGACTTTGGGCTTTGGACTTTGGACTCTTAACTTGTCTGAAGCGCTCGTCGTCATCAATTGCTCTCAACTCGTCACGCTCGGAGGCGCGGCTCGCCCGCGCACGGGCGCGTTGATGCGCGAGCTTGCCATTATCGAAGACGGCGCGATGATTGTTCGCGACGGGCGCATTGAGCGTGTTGGCCCACGCAGCGAGATAGAGTCGCTGATTGAAGCTGATGCAGAGGTGGTTGATGCGGGCGGGCGCGTCTGTATGCCCGGCTTCGTTGACGCGCATACGCATCCTGTCTTTGCGGGCACGCGTGCTGATGAGTATGAACAGCGCGCAGCGGGGGCGACTTATCAGGAGATTGCAGCGCGAGGCGGCGGCATCCGCTCGACCGTCAGGCGAACATGCGCCGCCACACTCGACGAATTAGTTGATGCGGGCCGTCGTTACAGCCGTTGGTTTCTGCAAACAGGTACGACGACCATAGAAGCCAAATCGGGCTACGGCCTGTCAATCGAGAATGAACTAAAACTGCTGCGAGCCGTCAGGCAGTTAAACAATGAAACTTTGCTTCGCTACGTCCCGACCTTTCTCGGCGCACACGACATTCCCGACGAGTACCGTGAACGACGCGCTGATTACGTCGCGCTCATCATCGAAGAGATGCTGCCGCGCGTGGCGCAGGAAGGGCTGGCGGAGTATTGCGACGCGTTTTGTGAAGAGAAAGTCTTTACGGTAGAGGAGACGCGGCGCATCCTCACTGCTGCGCGCGAGCACGGTCTTCGTCTTCGTCTTCATGCAGACCAGCTATCTCTGTCAGGCGGAGCAGAGCTTGCAGCAGAACTAAACGCTTCCACCGCAGACCATCTTGAGCACACGGACGCGGCGGGGATAGCCGCCCTGAAGAAAGCCGGTGTACAGCCTGTGCTGTTGCCCGCTTCCGTTTATGCGCTCGGCCATACGCGTTATCCTGCGGCGCGCGAGATGATTGATGCTGGCCTAGCGGTCGTGCTCGCCACAGACTTCAATCCGGGTTCGTCGCCGACGCCCGCAATACCGATGATTCTCTCCATCGCCTGCACGCATCTCAAGATGTCGCCCGCCGAAGCCCTAACCGCCGCGACCATCAACGCCGCCTACAGCCTCGGCAGAGGAAGGGAGACGGGGTCGCTCGAAACGGGCAAGCGCGCCGATTTCGTCGTTCACGACTGCGCAGACTATCGAGAGGTGGCCTACTTCTTCGGTCTTGAACACGCCCGCGCAGTCTATACGGGAGGGCGGCTGGCCTACCTCCGCGAGGCTTAAAGTAAATCCACAAGATAGAGGGCAAAAAAGATGCTTGACGCACAACTTATTGTCCTTTATTATGCCGCGCAACACTGGAAAGGAGGTGATCAAAAAAGTATGAGTTCTTATCACAGTGAGGTGGCTGCGGCCTGACCTTACGGACTGATAATCTGAATTTGTTAGGATTCAAAGTCCGGGTCGTCCATTTCGGTTTCGCGCTCTTAACCAATCGAGCAGCAGACCGGCGGCACACAGGCCAATCCCAACAGTTCACCGGAAGGCCGCCTGCGCACATCGCGCGGGCGGCTTTTCTCTTTGCATCCTTAGGGCTTCGGTTTCGGCGTTGGCGTCG
>JACVRN010000311.1 GCA_014534425.1 Pyrinomonadaceae bacterium | reverse complement strand
CTTTTCAACTGCCCCTTGCTCATCATGTGCAGAGCCTCGATGCCTTCTATCGCTCGTTCCGCCGTGTGGAAGGAGCGGAAGCATTGGGCTGCTCGCCACCTCCTTCTGATCGCCCTGTGGTCCTGCTCGATGATGTTATTGAGGTATTTCACCCGCCGCAGCTTACAGTCAGGAGGCAGGACTTTCTCTTCGACAGAGGCGGCGAACGCCTCCGGGTAGGAGGCGTGTTTATCCGTGCCGATGGTGAACGGCAGCCTCCGGTGGTCAGCTCTCATTAACTTCTTAAAGAAACGTTTTGCCGCGGAAACGTCGCGTTTAGCCGAAAGCATGAACTCGATGGTGTCCCCTGCCGAGTCGACGGCGCGGTACAAATATTTCCACTTTGTGCCGACCTTCACGTACGTCTCGTCAAGCCGGTAAGAAGTGCCGCTCATCTTCAAGTGCGGGCGCATCCTTTTGTTGATTTCCGGCGCGTAGCGTTGAACCCACCTGAAGATGGTTACGTGGTCGACGCTCAACCCGCGCTCGCGCATCATCTCTTCCAAGTCACGGTAGGAGAGCGAGTACCGGCAGTACCAGCGAACGCACAAAAGGATGATGGTGGGCTCGAAGTGGCGCCACTTGAACGGCGAAGAGTTACGCTTCATGAAGAGACCAGATTAAAGAGATAACGAG
The DNA here is from genome assembly GCA_014534425.1 of Pyrinomonadaceae bacterium. Taxonomy (GTDB): domain Bacteria; phylum Acidobacteriota; class Blastocatellia; order Pyrinomonadales; family Pyrinomonadaceae; genus JACVRN01. Next base: position 919 of record JACVRN010000311.1, on the reverse strand, counting down.
AGCGTGAGGACGGGATAATACCTGAAAAGCTATTGTTGCAACACAGCCCGTGGGGAAGCCATCCCGTTCGTCCCCACTCTCGCTTCCGACATCGGCTACATCGGCCCCGACGACACCGCTGGGTTCGGCCCGCCCGCTCTTCAAGGCAGCCCGACCGCACGTAGCGGTAGCGCGAGCGGACGTGAGCACAGTCTTTTGTGTTGATTCACGTCGCCAACATCTTCCTGTCGTGGATTTCCTTCCGTTCGGATTGGAAGTCAATGACCAACCGGGGCGGTCTGTCGGCCGTCACCACGACAGGTAAGAATTGAACGGAAGGAAGACTGGTTGACAGACGTCCCTGAATGAGGGGCGCCTATGTCATCGTTTATCTGGCAAATCTTCGACGCAGCGGAAGACGTTGCGCGAGAGCAGCACCAAGGCGGGGCTGTAGATATTCAAGACGTTAGAGTGGCTTCAGAGACGTCCGGGTGGACGGTCGAAGAAACTGAAAGGACTCTTCCGGCCGAGACCTCCGATGGTGGCGCTGTGGAGCTTGCGCTGGCGCGCGCGCCCGCATGTGCCACTCAGGGCAAAGCCTCGGCGTCCTGGGGGCTTAGTAAAGGTGCTAAGGATTTCGCTTTTGTATTTCTAGTGCTTATATTGGGCACCATTATCTTGGTGGTCGCGATGCGCGACCAGAATCTTACATTCGGCAAACTAGTCGAAGACCTTGGGCTGCTCGTCGCCGGTATTGCTGGAGGCGGAGCCCTCGTGAAGCTCAGGGAGGATCGCGGCGCCGAGACGCGATGAAGTGTAGACGACATGGCAGCTACAATGGATAAAAAGAAAGCGGCCCAGCCGGCGCAAGAGTTGGCTCGGGTTCAGTTCGACTTCAGTAAGGAGTCTCTGGCGAAGCTAGACGAGATCGTCTCCAGCG
>JACVRN010000297.1 GCA_014534425.1 Pyrinomonadaceae bacterium | reverse complement strand
GTCTAGTGGCGCCAGTTGCAGGCTCGCAGGGTCTTGCGCTCGTGCCGCTGCGGGAGCGAGCGCGAAGAGGGCTGCGACCAATGCGAGCGTTAACATTCTCAACGCCGCTGATTTCATGACAACTTCTTTCATGTGCTGATACTTCCTTATTTAAGATGATGGGACGAGCGAGGGTGCCGCGCTGCCCTTGACCTTCTTCTGTACGAAACTGAGCTTGCTGCTGGTAATCTCAAGCGCCTTGATGAGCTGCTCTTTAGCCATCAAGCCTTCCGCCTGTTCGCGTTCATGGACGGAGGCTTCCAGGCTTCTGTTAACCGCGCGGCGTCTGGTCTCTACTGCCGCACGCTTCGGCCTGGTGATTGAAACTTCGACTGCAGGCGTTTGTCCTTCATCCTGCTTTGGCGTATCAATGACCGCGGGCGCGGCGGCTGTCTCAGTTGGCACCGGATTGACCATAACTATGGGCTGGCCGCCAGTGTTTTGCTTCTTAGCCTCTCGCTGTATGAAAGCGAAAGCCCCCAGTGCCAGCGCTGCGAAAGCCACCGTGGCGGCAATCGCCATCAGCCTTGGGAAGCTGCGCGGCCTGGTGCGTTGCAGCTTCTCGAAGGCAGGCATCATGTCCTGAGCAGTGCGCTTGCTCCTGAGCCCGCTCATCACGCGCTCAAGGTGTTCAATCTCCGGGTCTGCCTCGCCCGACTTGTCCCACAGGTAATCGTCTTTCATACCGTCTCCGTAATCCCCAGCCGCTCGCGCAGGATTTTCATCCCGCGATGCAGGTTGACGCGCACCGACTCGGCCTTCAGGCCAGTCCTCTGCGCAATCTCAGGCCCGGTCATGCCTTCCACGAGCCTCAAGACCAGCGTCTCCCTGTAGGCTTCCGGTAGCTGGCGAATCACCGCCAGCACTTCGCGCGCTTCCGTATCGAGGAAACTGCGCCCTACGATGTCTTCGGGCAACTCTTCCGTGATGCGCGACTGGCGATAGAAATCCATGGCGCGGTTGCGCGCAATCATAGCCAGCCACCCGCCGAAGGCGTTCACGTCGCGCAAGGTGTGCAGCCGCTTCAAAGCCACGAGGAAGATGTCCTGCACCAGGTCGTCAACTTCCGAGCGCGGCACGCGAGCCAGCAAGATGCCGTGCACCATAGGCGAGTAGAGGCTATAGAGCTTGCCAAATGATTCCTTGTCGCCTGCACGCACACTTTCAACGAGCGACGCATCGGGAGAGACGCTAGTCACAGGGGCAACAGAAGCCACGGTCTCTTTTTGTCCGGCGAAGAGAAGCAGGTCGCCGGTCGCTTCAATCTCAGACATTCTTCTCCCTTACGCGCAGCCCACGCTTGCAGGCCGCAGACGGCCAAGACCGCTGCCGTCTCTTAAAAATACCTTCCTCTTTGCTTCTCACAGGTTTTGAAGGTTCGCGGAAAAGCTCTTTTATGAAGCTCTGAACAGCCTTTCCGACCTCTAAGACGCTACCATGCAGGGGAGCGTAAACAAAGGCTAACGCGTTTGTCTCCGCGATAGCTTTCTCTTCGCCCGCAGGACTTTCATGGATTTGAGGAGAAGGAAACGCGTCCCGTTTAGGATTCTCTTTGTCGGTTAAGTCCAGCATCTCGGGCGTGACCGAAAGCAAGCGCGTGCGCCAGAGGAAAATGGTCGAGATGATGATAGCCAGGGTGCAGGCCGCGCCTCCTTCAACTCCATACGCACCTCCGGTCAGCCAGACAGGCCCGGCGTCGGCTGCGCGCAGCAGCGGCGCGTGGCTCAATGCTTCTATGCCGCTCACGGGCAAGCCCAGCAGCGACCCCATAG
>JACVRN010000078.1 GCA_014534425.1 Pyrinomonadaceae bacterium | reverse complement strand
TATCCTCTCCTACCCGGCGCTTGGGGACGACTAAAATCGAATTGTTTTTATTTAAAAATGGGGGCATGGGGTATTGGGGCGGGGGGATAGTGTATTTTCTCCAACCCCTAACCCCTGACCCCTAACCCCTATTGGAGAAACCAATGAGTCAATCCGGCCAACCATTAATTCACCTTGAGGGCGTGACGAAAGTCTTTTACACGGACGAGGTGGAGACGCACGCTCTTTCGGGCACGCACCTGGACATCAACCGTGGCGAGTACGTTTCTATCACAGGCCCTTCGGGTTGCGGCAAATCAACCTTGCTTTCCATCCTCGGTCTACTGGATTCGCCGACCGACGGCACCTACATCCTTAACAACAAGCTGGTCTCAGACCTCTCTCTTTCCGAGCGAGCGCGGATACGCAACAAAGAGGTCGGCTTCATCTTTCAGAGCTTCAATCTCATAGGCGACCTGTCGGTCTATGAGAACGTGGAGTTGCCGCTCACCTATCGCGGCATGGGAGCAAGTGAAAGACGTAAGCGCGTGACGGATGCGCTGGAGAAGGTCGGGATGGGCCATCGCGCCAAGCACCTGCCGAGCCAGTTGTCCGGCGGCCAGCAGCAACGTGTTGCTGTCGCGCGTGCCGTCGCGGGCGAGCCTTCCATACTGCTCGCGGACGAGCCAACGGGAAACCTCGACTCGACGAACGGCGAGGCCGTGATGGAACTCCTGCGCGAGCTTCATCAGGGCGGCGCGACCATCTGCATGGTGACGCACGACCCCAGGTACGCGCGCTACGCAGACCGCGCCATACATCTCTTCGACGGGCGCGTGGTCAAGGAAGAAGAGAGTCTCGAAGTAGCTTAAAGAAGCGCGCCGGGCACCTGGCGGCGAGAATGAAGGCGGGCGCTCTTGAGAGAGACCGGAAGGCTCTCTTTCATGCGCGACGCCTGAATTCCCTCGTTGCTTTTGGAGTGCTTGCGCTCTCTGGACGTGGCTTCACTGTAGAGCAAGGAGAAAGCGTGATGGATACACTCTGGCAGGATCTTCGTTATGGCTTTCGTATGTTGTTGAAGTCGCCCGGCTTCACACTGATTGCGATTCTGGCCCTGGCTTTAGGGATAGGCGCTAACACGGCCATCTTCTCCGTCGTCAACGCAGTCCTTCTCAAGCCTCTGCCGTACAAAGACCCGAACCAGTTGGTCATCCTCTGGGAGAAGTCCGCGACGCAGGACACGTCCGTCGCTTATCTCAACTTCCAGGACTGGCGTGACCAGAACCAGAGCTTTGAACAGATAGCAGCCTTTCGCCGCGACAGCTTTAACCTCACAGGCGCGGGCGAGCCTGAGCGGCTGGCGGGCCGCATGACTTCCGCCACCTTCTTCTCCACACTCGGCGCAAAGCTCTTCAAGGGCGCTGACTTTCCCGCCGCAGAAGACAGAGTCGGCGGACAGAAGGTGGTCATACTCGGCTACGGCTTCTGGCAGAGAAGGTTCGGCGGCGACGACTCTATAGTCGGAAAGCAACTTACGCTGAACAACCAGAGCTACACGGTTCTGGGCATCACGGCCCCCGATTTTCGCTTCGGCTCGGACACGGACATTTACACGCTCATAGGCCAGAGCGATGACCAGTGCTTCAAGTCGCGCGGCTGCCACCCTGGCATCTACGTCATAGGACGTTTGAAGCCGGGCGTTTCCATAGAGCAAGGGCGCAGCGATATGGACGCCATCATGGGACGGCTCGGCCAGCAGTACCCGGACACGAACACCGACCGCCGCATTCACATTGAATCGCTTTACGACAACACGGTGCAGGACGTGCGGCCCGCGCTCTTTATACTGCTCGGCGCTGTAGGCTTTGTGCTTCTGATTGCGTGCGCTAACGTCGCCAACCTTCTGCTCGCGCGCTCGGCTGTACGCCAGAAAGAGATTGCCATTCGCACGGCGCTCGGCGCATCGCGCTGGCGCATCGTCCGGCAGCTTCTGACCGAATCCGTCGTGCTTGGAATAACCGGCGGCGTCATCGGCCTCCTGCTCGCGCTATGGTGGACGGACGCTTTGAAGTCTCTCGTGCCCGGCCAAATTCCGCGCATCACGGAAGCGGGAATGGACATGCGCGTGCTTGGCTTCACCATCATCGTTTCTATTCTGACAGGCGTAATCTTCGGACTCATCCCCGCGCTGCAAGCCTCAAAGCCGGATTTGAACGAAGCCCTGAAAGAGGGCGACCGTGGCTCTACGGGCAGCCGTCACCGCGTCAGAAGCGCACTGGTCGTCGCAGAGATTGCCATTGCAGCCATGCTGCTCGTAGGCGCGGGGCTGATGGTCAAGAGCCTCTGGCGACTTCAGAGCGTTAACACAGGATTCGAGACGCGAAACCTTCTGACAATGCAACTCTCCTACACCGCGCGACAGGGCGAAGCCGAGCGCGCACGCCGCTTCTTCATGGAGCTTGAGGAGAAGATAAAAAACACTCCCGGCGTAGAGTCCGCAGCCTTCTCGACCGGCCTTCCTTTCATGGGCGCATCCGAGAATAGCCTCTCCATCAAGGGACGCCCGAAGGCTAAGCCCCAGGACGAGATGATGAGTGTGGAGTACATGGTCACGCCGGATTACTTCCGCACGCTCGGAATTGAACTCAAGCGTGGCCGCCTTATCGGCCCACAGGACAGGGCGGGCAGCCCGCTCGTAGCCGTCATAGACGAATCCTTCGCGCAGAAATATTTCCCGAACGAAGACCCCATCGGAAAGTATCTGGAGAACGGCATCGGCATGAAGGACGTGGAGATTGTGGGCATAGTCGGGCACGTCAAGCACTACGGGCTGGACGGAGAGGTTCCCGTAGACCCTCAGTACTACATACCGCTCCAGCAGATGCCTGACGAACTGGTCGTGCCCGTAGCGAAACGCATCGGGCTTTCGGTTCGCACATCCGGCGACCCCATGACGGTCGTCCCTGCCATACGCCAGCAGGTGCTCTCTACGGACAGTAACCAGCCTGTCTTCAACGTGCGCTCTATGGAGCAGGTGATTGCCGAAACCATAGCCCCGCGCCGCTTCGCCATGCAGCTTCTAACCCTCTTCGCATCGGTCGCGCTGCTCCTGGCATCCGTGGGCATCTACGGCGTGATGTCATATTCGGTCACGCAGCGCACGCACGAGATAGGCATACGCATGGCTTTGGGCGCTAGCGCCCGCGACGTTCTCAAGATGGTGGTGGGCCAGGGAATGCTGCTCGTGCTGATTGGACTCATCTGTGGACTGGTCGGCGCGTTCGGCGTGACGCGGGTGATGTCAAGTCTGCTCTTCGGAGTGAGCGCGACAGACCCTCTGACGTTCGTGAGCATTTCTGTCTTGCTGGCGCTCGTGGCCTTCATAGCCTGCTACGTGCCAGCGCGTCGCGCCACGCGTGTAGACCCCATGACGGCGCTTCGTTACGAGTAAGGAGGAGATTGATGAAAGCTATCCTGCAAGACCTGAAATACGGCGCACGTATGCTGTGGAAAAGCCCAGGCTTCACCTTCATAGCCGTGCTTGCGCTGGCCTTAGGGATTGGTGCCAACACGGCGATTTTCAGTGCCGTCAATACGCTCATCATGCGCCCTCTGCCGTATCGTGACGCGGAGCGGCTGGTGACTGTGTGGGAGTTCAACCGCACGGACAATCGCCATCAGAACGTCATCAACCCTGGCAACTTCATGGACTGGCGCGACCAGAACAAGTCGTTTGAAGAGATGGCGGCCTTCATCGATTTTAGAATTAATCTCACGGGCAGGGACGAGCCTGTTGAGCTTCCGGCTCAGGCCGCGACTTCTAATCTCTTTCACCTGCTCGGCGTAGAGCCTATTAAGGGACGCAGCTTCACCGCAGAAGACGCAACGTCGGACGCCAATCCCGTCATCATCAGTCATAACCTCTGGCGCACGCGCTTCGGCGGCGACCCTAAAATAGTGGGCCAGCGCATCACCTTGAGCGGCAGAGAATCGACCATCATAGGCGTCTTGCCCGAAGGCTTTCAGTGGTTCATCAAGAAGGGTTCTCTGACGGGCAAGCCTGCCGAATTGTGGATGCCTGTCGCGTTCGACGAGAGCGCGCGAGTACGAAAGGGGCGCGGGTGGTCTGCGGTCGCGCGCCTCAAGCCGGGCGTCTCCGTGGAGCAGGCGCAGAGCGAGATGAACACCATAGGCTCGCGCCTCGAACAGCAGTACACGGAATTCAACACGGGCTGGGGCATTGATGTCGTCCCGCTTCGTGAACAGTTCGTCGGAGAGATTCGTCCCGCGCTCTGGATACTTCTGGGCGCTGTAGGCTTCGTGCTTCTGATTGCGTGCGCCAACGTCGCCAATCTACTGCTCGCGCGAGCCGCCGCGCGCAATCGAGAGATTGCTATTCGAACCGCGCTCGGCGCGAGCCGCCTTCGCGTCGTGCGACAGCTTTTGACCGAGAGCATACTGCTCTCTGCCCTGGGCGGAGCGCTTGGACTCCTGCTCGCGTGGTGGGGCATAGAGTTGCTCATAGCTTTCAGCCCGCGCGACCTCGTGACGCTGGATAAAATCAGCATCAACCCGACCGTTCTAATCTTCACCACAATTGTCTCTGTCCTCACGGGCATCATCTTCGGCATCGCGCCCGCGCTTGAGGCCACGCGCCAGAACACCAGCGAGATGCTGAAAGAAGGCGGCAAGAACATCGGTGGAAGCCCTCGCGCGCGGCGACTGACGAGCGCGTTCGTCATAGCTCAGATTGCGCTCTCGCTCGTCCTGCTCGTAGGCGCGGGGCTGATGATGAAAAGCCTCTCTCGTCTTCAAGCCGTCAATCCTGGCTTTGAAGCCGACAACCTTCTGACGCTGCGCGTGATTCTTCCAGAGCGCAAGTATAAAGAAGACGCTCAGGTCTTGAGCTTCTTTAAGCAGGCGGTCGAGCGCATAGAGGCTCTGCCCGGCGTGAAAAGCGCGGGTGCCGTCAGCTTCCTGCCTTTCACGGGATTGGCCGCAGCCACGGACTTCAAGATAGAGGGGAAGCCTGCGCCCCCTGCCGGACAGGAGCCTGGAACGGAAGTGCGCGTCGTAGATAAGAACTACTTACGCACGATGGGCATTCCAACGCTTCGCGGTCGCACCTTCAACGACCAGGAAGAGACCGAAGCGCGTCACGTAGTCCTCATCAACGAAACCCTCGCGCAGAAATACTTCCCAGGCGAAGACCCCATCGGCAAGCGCCTGACGATTAACATGATGGACGACCCCGTGCCTTCGGAGATTGTAGGCGTCGTGGGCGATGTCAAACACCTGAGCCTCGAAGGCGAAACGCGCCCTATGGTCTACTGGCCGCACCCTGAGCTTGTCTACAACGGGATGACCATAGTCGTTCGCACCACGAACGACCCCACGCAGTTGGCCGCAGCCGCGCAAGCACAGATTCAGTCCATTGACCCGAATCAGCCCGTCTCCGACATTCGAACCATGAATCAATGGCTGAGCGAATCGGTCGCGCGCTCGCGCTTTAACACGCTGCTGCTCGGACTCTTCTCTGCGGTCGCGCTGGTGTTGGCGTCCGTAGGAATCTTCGGCGTTATCAACTACACGGTCACGCAGCGCACGCACGAGATAGGAATACGCATGGCTTTGGGCGCGAGTGCGCGCGACATACTGAAGATGGTAGTGGGCCAGGGAATGCTGCTCGCTCTGATAGGCATAGTGCTTGGCTTAGCGGCGTCGTTTCTTCTGACGCGCGCCATGTCCAGCCTGCTCTTCAACGTCAGCGCGACAGACCCCTTGACCTTCATCTTCATCTCGCTCTTGCTGGCGGCTGTGGCCTTCATAGCCTGCTACATCCCCGCGAGACGCGCGACCCGTGTTGATCCTATGAACGCGCTTCGTTACGAGTGAGGTGTGAGATGGGAAACCTGATTCAAGACCTGCGCTACGGCGCTCGCATGCTGGTCAAAAGCCCTGGCTTTACCATCGTGGTGGTGCTCGCTCTGGCCCTCGGCATAGGGGCTAACAGCGCTATCTTCTCCGTCGTCAACTCTGTGCTCCTGAGGCCGCTTCCTTTCAATGAGCCGCAGCAGTTGATGATGGTCTGGGGAGCCTCGAAGAATGGCGAAGGTGCCGACCACATAGTTCTTTCCGTCCCGGACATGCAGGACTTGCGCTCACAGAGTCAGACGCTTGAATACGTCGTGCCCTTTTACAGTTCGGGCACCACGCTCTCAAGCGGCGGCGATGACTCGGAAAGAGTTTTCGGCGCGGTCTCAAGCGCAGACCTCTTTCCGGCCCTGGACATCAAGCCTCTGATGGGGCGCGTCTTCACGCGCGAAGAGGATGTGCCAGGCGGCCCGCCTGTGGTCATCATCAGTCAGAACTTGTGGCAGAGAGCTTTTGGCTCTGACCCCTCGATTGTGGGTAAAGAGATTAAGCTCGGCAGTAAGCTTGTGACCGTCGTCGGCGTCATGCCCGCGAGTTTCCGCTTTCCACTGCAAAGAGAGCGCCCGGATTACTGGCAGCCCATCTCAACCTCGCCCAGCTACATTGCGACCAAGGATAAGCGCGATACGCGCAGCCTCAGAGTCTTGGCGCGCCTCAAACCCGGCGTGACTATGCAGCAGGCCAACGAGGAACTGGCGACAATCTCTCGCCGCCTGGAAGAGCAATACCCTGACTCTAACACCGGCTTTGCTCTGAGCGTCACGCCGCTTCACGAAGACCTTGTGGGTCAGGTGAGACCCGCGCTTCTGGTCATACTCGGCGCTGTAGGCTTCGTGCTTCTGATTGCGTGCGCCAACGTCGCCAATCTACTGCTGGCGCGTGCGGCATCCAGACAGAAAGAGATAGCCATACGCACGGCCCTGGGCGCAGGGCGCTTGCGTATCGTGAGACAGCTTTTGACGGAGAGCCTGTTGCTGGCCGTGATGGGGGGCGGACTGGGACTACTGCTAGCGACGTGGGGGCTTGACCTCCTCGTCGCTGCAAGCCCGTCCGACCTCCCACGCGTTAAAGAGATTGGCCTGGATACGAAAGTGCTGGCTTTCACTGCGGCTGTGTCGATTCTGACGGGGCTGTTGTTCGGGCTTGCGCCAGCGCTTTCTGCCTCCAGGCTGGACTTGAACGAATCGCTCAAAGAAGGGAGCAGGGGTTCCACGGAAGGCTCGCGCCGCAACCGCCTTCGCAGCCTCCTTGTCGTCTCGGAAGTCGCGCTCTCGCTTGTATTGCTGGTCGGCGCGGGTCTCTTAATCCGTAGCTTCATCTCTCTGCTCAATACCAGCCCAGGCTTCGACGCCGAAGCTATTCTCACGGTCGATGTTCCTCTCTCAAGGGCTAAATACCCGGAGGCGGGACAGCAGGTGACGTTCGTGCAGCAACTTCTTCAGCGAACGAAGGAGGTGCCGGGCGTGGCTTCGGTCGCAGCCGTCAATATTCTTCCTCTGAGCGGCAACGGCAGAGAATCAAGCTTCACTATAGCCGGACGCCCGGCCCCGCCTCAGGGCCAAGAGCCGGATGCGGAAGCGAGCACCGTCACGCCGGGATATTTTCGCACGATGGGCATTCCCCTGATGCGCGGGCGCGCCTTCAATGAAGGAGATAAAAAGGATGCTCCGCCCGTTGTGATTATCAGTGAAGCGCTGGCGCGCATGAATTTCCCAGGCGAAGACCCGCTTGGCAAGCGGCTGGTAATCAGAGACGACATGCCGCCATTTGAGATAGTGGGCGTGGTCGGCGACATTCGCCACGAAAAGCTTGAGACGGAGACTCACCCGGAATACTACCTCTCTTTTTACCAGATACCTGAAAGACAGGTGAATCTTGTAGTGCGAGCCGCCTCGCCTGCTGAACCCGCCAGCCTTCAGATGGCTGTCCGCAACGCTATCAAACAGGTGGACAAGGATCAGCTTATCTGGGAGATGAAGACCATGGAGCAGTGGCGCGCCGAGAGTGTGGCCCGCAGGCGCTTCAACATGATGCTGCTAGGCATCTTCGCCGCGCTCGCGCTTCTCCTGGCAGCCGTAGGCATCTACGGCGTGATGAGCTACACGGTCACGCAGCGCACGCACGAAATAGGCATACGTATAGCGCTCGGCGCGCAAACCCGCGACGTTATATTCATGGTAGTCAGGCAGGGAATGTCGCTCGCGCTTCTTGGCATAGGGGCGGGACTGCTGGCCGCCTTCGGCGTGACGCGTGTGATGTCAAGTCTGCTTTACGGAGTGACGGCAACCGATGCTACGACCTTCGCCGCAGTCACCCTGGGGTTAGCCGGGCTGGCGCTTTTGGCCTGCCTGATACCTGCCCTGAGGGCCACGCGCGTAGACCCCATGACGGCGCTTCGTTACGAGTAGGCGGGAGAGTTTAAGAAGGGGAGAGGCAATTCAAGCGAGATGGGAAAACTCTGGCAAGACCTGCAATACACCTTTCGGATGCTCTGGAAAGACAAGGGCTTCGCGGCCATAGCTATTCTTACTCTGGCGCTCGGCATAGGCGCGAACACGGCTATCTTCTCGGTCGTTGACGCAGCGCTGCTCCGCCCCTTGCCGTACAGAGAGCCTGCGCGGCTGGTTCACCTGTGGGAGGCGACAACTCAGAAGCAGTTCAACGAGCGAGAGGCTTCGTACCCGGATTATCTGGACTGGAAAGAGCAGAACCACGTCTTTGAAGGCGTGGCCGGTTATCAGCGCCGCGCGTTTACCCTCACGGGCCGCGAGACGCCCGACCTTATACGCGGCGCAGCCGTGACCGACAACTTCTTTCAAGTCCTCGGAGTCGATCCCATACTCGGTCGCGGCTTTCAGACAGGAGAAGACAAGCCCGGCGCTGAGTTGCTGGTCGTGCTCGGCCATGACCTGTGGAAGCAGCGCCTTAATGCAGACCCGAAAGTCGTGGGACAGTCGCTCGTGCTGAACGGCGCAAGCTACAGGGTCGTAGGCGTTCTGCCAGCGAACTTTCAGTTTGCGCTCGGCGCGGACGCTCAACTGTGGGTTCCTCTGAACCCTAGCCAGCAGTTTCAGACGCGCCGCTTCACGCACTGGCTGAACATCATCGCGCGCTTGAAGCCGGGCGTCACGCCTGAGCAGGCCACAGCCGACATGGGAGGCATCGCGGGTCGTATCGCGGCGGCTCATGCCGATTCACACGCGGGCACGACCATTCGCGTCGTCGACCTTCACCAGCAGATTGTGGGAAACGTGAGGCCCATCTTGCTAGTGCTCTTGGCGACGGTCTGTTTTGTGCTTTTGATTGCGTGCGCCAACGTCGCCAATCTTCTTCTGGCCCGTTCCGCCGCGAGGCAGAAAGAGATTGCCATACGCACTGCGCTCGGCGCTAGCCAGTGGCGCTTGCTCCGACAGCTTTTGACAGAGAGTAGCGTGCTTGCGCTTTTGGGCGGCGCGGCGGGAACTCTTCTGGCACTGTGGGGCGTAGACCTTCTCGTCTCGCGTCTGCCGGAAGCGCAGTTGAGCGCCATGCCTTACCTGCGCGGGCTTTCTCTGAACCCGACCGTGCTCGCGTTTACCGTCGGCATTTCGCTTTTGACCGGCATCGTCTTCGGTCTTGCTCCCGCCCTGCAATCCGCAAAGCTCAACCTGCAAGAGACGCTCAAAGAGGGCGGGCGCACGTCAGCCGCAGGCTCGCACCGTCGCCTGCGTAATCTGTTCGTGGTCTCCGAGATTGCGCTCGCTCTGCTGCTGCTCGTAGGCGCGGGGCTGATGATGAAAAGCCTCGTGCGTCTTCTTTCGGTCAGCCCGGGCTTCAACCCCGACAACGTCCTGACCATGAGAGTGCCACTGCCTCAGACCAAGTACCCCGAGGACGCAAACCTCATAGCTTTTCACAGAGAGCTTCTTGAGCGCGTCGAAAGCTTGCCGGGCGTGAAGGGCGTTGCGACCGTCAGCGTCATCCCTCTGACGGGCGGCAACACCTCGCGCTTCATGGCAGAGGACAAGCCCGCGCCGCCCCCAGGCACAGAGCTTGAGGCAAACGTACGCGACATCACGCCCAACTACTTTGAAGTGATGAACGTGCCGCTCTTGCGCGGGCGCGCCTTTACGGAACAGGACAAGCAGGATTCGCCCCCCGTAGTGATAGTCAATCAGACCTTTGCCAATCGCCTGTACCCCGGCGAGGACGCCGTAGGAAAACGGCTCCTCGTGCCGAGCGTGCAGTTGCCGCCGATAGAGATTGTAGGTGTGGTCGGAGACGAAAAGGTGACGCGCATGGATACGGCTACGACCCCTGTGGTCTACGGGCCTTACCTGCAAGACCCCGGGCGCACGCTCAACTTGGTCGTGCGTACTTCTTCCGACCCAAGCGTGGTGACTAACAGTGTGCGCTCCCAGATACAGAGCCTTGACCCTGACCTGCCCGTCTTCGACGTTCGCACCATGCAGGAGGTCATAGATCGCTCGCCTTCAACCTTCCTCAGACGTTACCCGGCGTTCCTCATAGGCACGTTCGCGGCGGTCTCTTTGTTGCTGGCGATTATAGGCATCTACGGCGTCATCTCTTATTCCGTCACGCAGCGCACGCAGGAGATAGGCGTTCGCATGGCCCTTGGCGCACAGCGCCGCGACATCCTCAAGCTGATAGTCGGCCAGGGGATGACGCTAGCGCTTCTGGGCGTCGGCCTCGGACTGCTCGCTGCATTTATCCTGACGCGCTTTCTGGAAAGTCTGCTTTTTAACGTGAGCGCCAAAGACCCGCTCGTTTACGCGGGCGTCTCGCTGCTATTGATTGTGGTCGCGCTCCTGGCCTGCTACATCCCTGCGCGCCGGGCCATGCGCGTAGACCCCATGACGGCGCTCCGTTACGAGTGAGCGCCGGAGAGGTGAAGAGAAGGAGAAGCTATGGGAATATTCTGGCAAGACCTACGCTACGGGCTTCGCATGTTGACCAAGAATCCCGGCTTCACTTTGGTCGCGCTCCTCGCTATAGCTCTGGGCATTGGCGCTAACACGACGATGTTCAGTTGCGTCAACGCGCTCTTGCTTCGCCCCTTTTCCTTCGACAATCAAGACCGACTGATGATGATAGTCGAGCGCGTGCCGGAAACGGGCGTCAAGCACGGCTCCGTTGCGCCCGGAAACTTCATAGACTGGCGCGACCAGAGCAAAGCTTTCGAAGAGATTGCCGCCATCAATAAGCGTGCCTTTAACCTGACGGAAGGCGACCAGCCGGAGCGCGTTTCGGGCGCTCGCGTCTCTCCGAGGTTCTTCGCGGCGCTCAACGTGAAGGCCGCTCGCGGTCGCGTCTTCACAGACGAAGAGGGACAGCCAGGGAAAGAGCAGGTGGCGTTAATTAAAGAGAGCTTGTGGGAGCGTCGTTACGCTTCAGACCCGAACCTTGTAGGGAGCCAGATAAAGGTTGACGGCAGGGCTTTCACGGTCGTAGGGATTCTTCCCAAAGACTTCAACTTTCCCGTCAACGGGAGCGAGATTTGGACGCCGCTCGCCTTCAACGCCAAAGACCAGACGGACAGAGGCAATCATTATCTTGAAGTCATTGGAAGACTGAAGCCCGGAATCACAAGGGAGCAGGCGCAAGGCGAGATTGACAGCATCTCGCAGAGGGAGCAAAAGGAGTTCCCCGAAACCAATAGCGGCAGGTTCGGTTTCGTGGAAGGACTCAACGAAAGCTACACGCGTGGCTCGCGCGTTTACCTGAACGTGCTGATGGGCGCGGTCGTCTTCGTGCTTTTGATAGCCTGCGCGAACGTCGCCAACCTGCTGCTCGTGCGCGCTACCTCAAGACAGAAAGAGATAGCCATACGCATGGCTTTGGGCGGGAGCCGTTGGCGATTGATTCGGCAACTACTGACGGAATCAATCGTGCTGGCTTCTCTGGGCGGCATGCTTGGACTTTTGTTCTCGGTCTGGGGAATAGAATTTATCAAAGGCGGAATCCCGCCTGGCTTCACGCAGTACATTCCGGGTTGGGAAAAGCTGCAAATAGAGACGAACGTCCTGCTCTTTACGCTCGTGGTCACGCTCTTGACCGGCGCGGTCTTCGGGCTTGCTCCGGCGTTTCACGCCACGCGCGTCAACCTCAACGAATCGCTCAAAGAGAGCGGCAAGGGCGCGTCTAGCGGCGCGAGCCGTAATCGACTACGCAGCCTCCTGGTCATAGCCGAGGTCGCGCTCTCCTTAGTCCTGCTGGTCGGCGCGGGCTTGATGATACGAAGCTTCGTGCAGCTTATACGCTCTGACCTCGGCGTCAATGCGAAGAATGTTTTGACGATGGAGCTTTCCATACCGAGGGTTAAATACCCGGAGGAACAGCAACGCCTGAACTTTTACCATGAACTCGTAGGGCGCGTGCGGAACTTGCCGGGCGTGACGAGCGCTGCCGCAGTTAATTACGTCCCTATGGGTCGCAGTAGTTCGTCCTCAAACTTTCGCATAGACGGCCAGCCCGCCCCGCTTAAAGGCAAGGAGCCTTACGCCGACTACCGGATAATCACGCCGCATTATTTCGAGACCATAGGCACGCCCATCAGGCAGGGCCGCGCCTTCACCGAACAGGATAAGAAAGGCTCCACGCCCGTAGTCATCATCAACGAGCAACTGGCCCGCCGTTACTTTCCCGCCGGTGACGCCCTGGGCAAGCGACTGATTATCAGCGAAGAGGGCGGCCCGCTTGAGATAGTCGGCATCGCTGCGGACGTAAAGGACGAGGATTTGGATGAAGAGGCTGAGATGACAGCCTATCGTCCCTTCATGCAGGAGCCGTGGTGGTCTATGGCGCTGGTGGTTCGCACCAATTCGGAGCCGACGCAATTCGCCCAGGCCATACGCAACGAGGTGCGAAGCCTGGATGCAGAGCAGCCCGTCTACAACATCAAGACCATGGAGCAGATTGTTGACGAATCAATCTCCGCGAAGCGTTTGGCGATGGTGATGCTTGGCTTCTTCGCCTTCGGCGCACTGCTTCTGGCGGCCATAGGCATCTACGCCGTGATGTCTTACGCCGTCACCTCTCGCTCGCACGAGATAGGCATCCGTATGGCATTGGGCGCACAGCCCGGCGACATACTCAAGTTGATTATCGGCCAGGGACTCGTGTTGACGATGATAGGTGTGGGCTTTGGCCTCCTCGGAGCCTTTGCCATGACGCGTGCCATGACGGAGATTCTCTACGGAGTAGAAGCCACAGACCCTCTGACCTTCGGCGGCATCTCGCTCTTGCTCTCGGCGGTCGCCTTCATAGCCTGTTACTTGCCCGCGCGTAGAGCCACGCGCGTAGACCCCATGGTCGCACTACGCTACGAGTGAGGAGGTATAAGAGTGATGGAAGGACTGTACCAGGATTTTCTATACGGCCTGCGAATACTGCTCAGGAAGCCAGCCTTTACCTTGATTGCGGTTCTGACGCTCGCTCTTGGCATAGGGGCCAACACCTCCATCTTCAGCGTTGTGAACGCAGTGCTGCTCAGACAGCTTCCGTATCCTGATGCCGGGCGGCTAGTGATGCTGTGGTCAACCATGCCGTCGCAGGGCGTTCCTACTTCCGGCAGTTCCATGCCCGACTACAGAGAATGGCGCGACCAGAACAAGGTCTTCGAGGGGCTAGCGGGTTTTTATTACGGCGACGTGAATCTTTCGGGCGCGGGCCAGGAGCCTGAGCGAGTCCAGGGCGCACGCATCACTGCGAATCTCTTCGACGTGCTGAAGGTTCAGCCCGCTTTGGGCCGCAACTTTCTGCCGGATGAAGAACGCTTCGGCGGTCACACACGCGCCCTGCTCAGTTACGAGTTGTGGCAGCGTCGCTACGGCGCTGACCCCGGCATAGTGGGCCGCGCCATTAGCATAGGAGGCGTGCCGTACACGGTGGTCGGCGTGATGCCTAAGGGCATGCCCTTTTTTGATAACCAGCCGAGGGTGGATTTGTGGACGCCGCTTTCGTTTGCGCCCGGCGACAACATGGACACGCGCAACAACTACTTCGTCTATCTGGTCGGTCGTCTCAAGCCTGAAGTGACGATTGAGCAGGCGCAGGCAGAAGTCAACGCCATCATGGCGCGCATACAGAGCGAAGCGAAGTCGCAGGGGATAGGCGGAAAGCTTGTTCCCCTGCACGAGCAGTTCGTGGGCGACGTGCGGCCCGCGCTCCTTGTGCTCCTGGGAGCAGTAGCTTTTGTGCTGCTGGTTGCCTGCGTCAACGTCGCCAACCTTCTGCTTGCGCGAGCCAGCGCCAGAGAGAAAGAGCTTGCCATTCGCGCAAGCCTCGGAGCCAGCCGCGCGCGTCTCATCAGACAACTTGCCATAGAGAGTTTGCCGCTCGGATTGATTGGCGGCGGCGCAGGTTTGCTCCTGGCCGTGTGGGGCATAGACGTTCTCGCGTCCCTGCTTCCGGCCTCGCTGCCGCGTCACAACGCGATTACAGTTGACGCTCGCGTGCTAGGCTTTACTCTTCTTATATCGCTTCTCACCGCGCTCATCTTCGGCCTCATTCCGGCTTTTCAGGTGGCGAAGGTTGACATGCAGCAGGCGCTCAACGAAGGAGGCCGTGGCGGAACGCAAGGGCGACGGCAGGGGAGGCTGCGCGGTCTTCTGATAGCTTCGGAGATGGCGCTCGCCCTCGTTCTCCTGGTCGGCGCGGGGCTGATGATAGAGAGCTTCATACGTTTAAGAAAAGTTGACACGGGCTTTTCACCAAAGAACGTGCTGACGATGCGTGTGGCGTTGCCTGCGTCCAAGTATCCGCCGCCGAAGAGCATTGAAGACCCGCCGCCGGTCGGCCTCAATTTCTACGAGCGCGTGCTGGAGCGTGTCAGAGCTTTGCCCGGCGTTGAGTCCGCAGGCTACAGCAGCGTTCTGCCGCTCGGCGCGGGCAATAGCTGGGGAAAACTCTTTAGCATAGAAGGACACCCTATGCCGACTTCTGTCGAGCAGGTTCCGGTCGTGCGCTTCGCCCTGACGAGTCCAGACTACATTCGCGCCATGGGCATCAATCTGCGTCGCGGAAGAGCCTTTGACGAACACGACACCGAAGACGCTCAACAGGTAGCCATCATCAGCGAGACCACTGCCAAACAGTTCTTCGCAGGCGAAGACCCTGTGGGTAAAACCGTCTGGATGGGGCCGCCTGAAAACCTTCTTCCGAAGGAAGCGATAGAGGCCATAGGCGGGCGCTTCACGCGCCGCGTAGTCGTGGGCGTGGTCTCGGATGTTAAAGGCTCAAGCCTGGATGTGGCGTCGGAGGCGATGGTCTACGCCCCTTATTACCAGAGCCGCAGGGAAGGATGGAGCAATACTTTGATGCTCGCCGTGCGTACGAGTTCCGCGCCTGAGAGCATGACCGCGAGCATACGCAAAGAGATTTACGCGATTGACCCTGACCAGCCCGTGTCGGATGTGGCGACGATGGAAGAGCGGCTCAATCAATCGCTCTCGCAGCCGCGCTTCAGCGCCACGCTCCTCGGAATGTTTGCGGTCGTAGCCCTTCTGCTGGCCGCCGTAGGCATCTACGGCGTCATGTCCTACCTTGTCACGCAACGCACGCATGAGATAGGCATTCGCATGGCCTTGGGCGCGAGTGCGCGCGACATTCTGAAGATGGTCGTAGGCCACGGCATGATGTTGACTTTGATAGGCGTGGGCTGCGGGCTGGTTGCGGCCTTTCTGCTGACGCGCTTTCTGGCAAGCCTGCTGTTTGAGGTGAGCAGCTTCGACCCTCTGACATACGCGGGCGTCTCTCTCCTGCTGCTGCTGGTCGCATTCATAGCCTGCTACATCCCTGCGAGGCGTGCGACCCGCGTAGACCCTATGGTGGCGCTTCGTTACGAGTGAGCATCAGGGGGAATTATTAAGAAGGTAGGTGTAAGTATTATGGCAACACTCTGGCAAGACCTGCGTTACGCGGTGCGGATGCTGCTTAAGAAACCCGGCCTGACATTCGTCGCCATTCTCACGCTGGCTCTCGGCATAGGTGCCAACACGGCCATCTTCTCCGTCGTCAACGCAGTGCTGCTCAAGCCCCTGCCGTATCCAGAATCCGAGCAGCTAGTCAGGGTCGGCGGAGTTAATTCAAAGACCGGCAGAGGGCCGGGAACTTTCAGCCCGCCGGACTTCTACGACTGGCAGTCGCGTAACAATGTCTTTGATGGCTTGGCGGCGTATGACGGGTGGTCGCCGAGCCTGACAAGGCAGGGCGAGCCGGAGAGACTTATTGCCGCCAGAGTCTCCGCCAATTTCTTTAATGTCCTGCGTGTCAGCCCGCAGCTTGGCCGCGCCTTTCTCCCACAGGAAGAGAAACGCGGCAACCATCTGGTAGCCATTCTCAGCCATAATCTCTGGCAACGCCGCTTCGGCGCTGACCGCGAGATTGTCGGAAAAACTATTACCCTTAATGGCGACAGCTATCAGGTGGTTGGAGTTATGCCGCCGGATTTCGAAGTGCCGCGCTTTGCTGGCATCGGTTATGAAGAGCCGGAATTGTGGGCGCCGTTTGCACCTGATTTGAGCCAGTGGGGACGCAACGGTCGCTCTGTTGATGCGGCCATCGGCAGGTTGAAGCCAGGTGTAGGGCTTCAGCAGGCGCAAGCCGAGATGGTCAGCATCGCGCGTGCGCTGCAACAACAGTATCCAGAGTCGAATGTCAACGCGAGCATCGGCGTAGTCTCGCTGCATGAGCAACTGGTCGGGCGCGTGCGTAAGCCCCTGCTTATTTTCCTGGTGGCGGTCGGCTTTGTGCTTCTGATTGTGTGCGCCAACGTCGCCAACCTTCAACTTGCGCGCTCCACGGCCAGGCGAAAAGAGATGGCTGTTCGCGCATCTCTAGGCGCAAGTCGCCTGCACATCATCCGCCAACTGCTAACCGAAAGCATCTTGCTCTCGGTCGTCGGTGCGGGTCTGGGTCTTCTTCTGTCTCTCTGGGCGACCGACTTCCTGGTGTCTCTAGGCTCGGACTCTATTCCGCATCTGGGCAAAATCGGCATTGATGCGCGCGTGCTCTCGTTTACCCTCTTGGTTACAGTCTTGACCGGCATACTCTTTGGTCTTGCGCCTGCGCTACACGCTTCCAAGCTGGATCTCAACGAAGCCCTCAAAGAGGGAGGCGGGAAAGGCATTGGCGGCTCAACCCGAAGCCGTCTGCGCGACGCGCTGATTGTTTCCGAGATTGCGCTCTCGCTCGTGCTGCTGGTCGGCGCGGCGCTTCTTATCAAGAGCTTCGTGCGGCTGCAGGAGGTCAATCCCGGTTTCAACCCGCGGAACGTGCTGACGATGTATGTCTTTCTACCCGGCGCGAAATACTCTGAAGATGAGCAGCAGGCCGCGTTCTTCGACGAGAGTCTTGAGCGCGTTCAAGCTGTGCCGGGTGTGGAGGCTGTGGGCGTGACCAGCAATCTTCCGATTAGCGGGAACTATGATCGTGTCGGCTTCTATGTCGAAGACCACCCTGTGGCTTCACGCGAAGATGTGCCCGATATAGAGCGCTACATGATTAATAGCGATTACTTTAAAGCTCTGGCCGTACCCATCCGCGAAGGCCGCACGTTCGGCACTGAGGACAGCGCGGACTCTTTGCCAGTAGCCATTATCAACGAGATGACGGCGCGCAAGTATTGGCCGAACGAGAGCGCCATAGGCAAGCGCATACGCACCAACCCGGAAAGCCCCTGGCGCACGATTGTCGGAGTTGCCGGCGATGTCAAGCATTACAACTTAGAGACCGACGTCAACCTGCAGTTATATCTTCCTTACAAACAGACCCCCTCGCAGATGATGACCTTTGTGGTACGCACTGCGGGCGACCCTTTGAAGCAGGCCACGGCGGTGCGCCGTTCAGTTTGGGCCGTAGATAAAGACCAGCCTGTTTATAACATCAGTACAATGGAGCAACTGGTCTCGGAATCCGTCGCCCAACGCCGCTTTACCATGACGCTGCTCGGCATCTTCGCCATCATCGCCATGTTCCTCTCGCTGGTAGGTATCTACGGAGTACTGTCCTACACGGTCTCTCAACGCGTACATGAGATAGGTATTCGAGTGGCCCTCGGAGCACAGGGGCGCGATGTCCTTAAGCTTATCCTGGGCCACGGAATGATGCTGGCTCTGATAGGCGTCGGGCTGGGGCTTGCCGGAGCAATTCTGACCACGCGCATTATCTCCAGTCTGCTCTACGGCGTGACCGCTACAGACCCTCTGACTTTCGCAAGCGTGGCGATTTCGCTCTCGGCGGCAGCATTCATAGCCTGCTACATCCCCGCGAGGCGTGCGACCCGCGTAGACCCTATGGTGGCGCTTCGTTACGAGTGAGAAAAATTTTGAGATAAGGAAGAGAGATTAAGGTGATGGGAACATTGTGGCAGGACGTGCGCTTCGGATTTCGCATGATGATGAAGAAGCCCGGCGTGACGATTATAGCCGTCATTGCTCTGGCGCTCGGCATAGGAGCCAACACGGCCATCTTCTCCGTCGTCAACACAGTGCTCCTGAGGCCGTTCCCCTATAAAAACCCTGAGCGCATTCTGTTCGTCTTCTGGAGAGCGCCGCAATTGACTACTGAAGATTTGCCCGCCTCGGCGCAGGACTTTCTTGACTGGCGTGAGCATAATCACGTCTTCGAGCACATGGCCGCCCTCACAGGCGAGAGCTTTAACCTCACCGGCGTAGGCGAGCCTGAAAGAAGCCTCGGCGCAACTGTTTCGGCAGACCTCTTTCCGCTCCTTGGCGTCACCGCCGCCAAGGGTCGCACCTTCACGGCAGAGGAAGAGCAGGAGGGGCGCAACAAGGTTGTGGTCATGAGCGATGACCTGTGGCGTCGTCGCTTCGGCTCGAACCCGAACCTCGTAGGCCAAACCATCTCGCTCAACAACGAGAGCTACACGGTCGTAGGCATCATGCCGCACGACTTTCATTTTCCCGAAGGCTTGGAACGTATAGACCTCTGGGTGCCTCTGACTTTCAGCCCCGAAGTCCTGAAGTCGCGCGGGCATCGTTACCTGTACGTCGCGGCGCGTCTCAAAGAGGGCGTCACGTTCGAGCAGGCGAAGGCAGACATGACCGCGCTCGGCGCTCAGATGGCACAGGATCATCCGGGCGAGAACACTGGCTGGAACACCAGGCTTCAATCGCTGCAAGACGCTTTGACGGAAGATGTCTCTGCCGCGCTCTTCATTCTGCTCGGCGCAGTGGGCTTCGTTCTGTTGATTGCGTGCGCGAATGTAGCCAACCTTCAGCTTGCGCGTGCTGCCGCACGCCAGCGCGAAGTCGCCATACGGCTCGCAGTGGGCGCAAGCCGTCGCCGTCTCATTCGACAGTTCTTGATTGAAAGCATAGTGCTGGCGCTCACGGGCGGCGTCTTCGGTCTGCTGATAGCCTTCTGGGGCATTGACGCCCTGCGCGCAACTCTGCCGGAAGACGTGCCTCGCATGGAGCAGATAGGGATTGACACGGCTGTGCTGCTCTTTACTCTCTCGGTCTCGCTCGGCACAGGCATCCTGCTCGGGTTAGTTCCTGCGCTTCAGGCCACGAAGCCCGATTTGGTGGATGCTCTCAAAGAGGGCGCGCAGTCGGTCGCGGGAAGCCGTCATCGCAATCGCGTGCGAAGCATGCTGGTCGTGGTGGAAGTGGCGCTCGCGCTCGTGCTCCTGATAGGCGCGGGGCTAATGATGAAGAGCTTCTGGCACTTGCTGGAAGTCCGTCCCGGCTTCGACTCGCACAATCTGGTGACGATGCAGATAACCCTGCCTGAAAAGAAGTATGACGAAGGGCAAAAGCAGGTCAACTTCTTCAACACTCTCCTTGAGCGCGTTCAGGCAATCCCTGGCGTGCGCGGCGCAGGATTCTCTACAGACCCGCCGCTCACGGACGACTCTCGCACGGACTTGACCATAGAAGGCCAGGCACCCGTGGCCTACGGCAACGAACAGACCACGACCTACGGCTCAATCAGTCCGAGCTACTTCAGCGCCATGGGCATTCCTCTCGTCAAGGGCCGCACGTTCACGGACGAGGACAGGGAAGACTCCACGCCGGTCATAGTCGTCAGCACGGCCTTCGCCAATCGCTTCTTCCCCGACGTTGACCCCATAGGCAAACGCGTCAAGCAGGGAGGCGAAGAAGACGAGGACAGTCCCTGGATGACGATTGTGGGCGTGGTCGGCGACGTGCATCACTACGGCTTGAACAAGGAAGGCTCCGTGGAAATGTATCTGCCCTTCGCGCAGAGCGCTGGGCCGGAGGTGACGCTCGTCGTGCGCTCTGCGAACGCGAATCCTTTGACGCTGATTCCGGCCATACGAAGCCAGGTCGAGGCGATTGACCGCGACCAGCCAATCTTCGGTATAGAGACAATGGATCATCTGCTTTCGCAATCAGTCGCGCCGGAGCGTCTCTCGGTCATACTACTTGGACTCTTCGCGGCTCTTGCTTTCCTGCTCGCCTGCGTGGGCATCTACGGCGTCATCAGTTATTCGGTCACGCAGCGCACGCACGAGATAGGCGTTCGCATAGCTCTGGGCGCAAGCACGCGCGACATACTGAGGATGGTCATAGGACAGGGAATGCTTCTGGTAACTATTGGCCTTGTCCTCGGCCTTATAGCTTCCTTCGCCTTGACGCGATTGATGGCGAGCCTGCTTTTCAACGTCAGCGCGACAGACCCTACGACGTTCATCGTCGTCTCAACGCTGCTGGCGGCGGTCGCCTTCTTCGCCAGCTTTATCCCTGCGCGGCGCGCAACCCGCGTAGACCCTATGGTCGCACTTCGCTACGAGTGATGCGCTTGATAATTTAAAGAACGGAGATTTGAAAATGTATAAAACTTCCATCTCAAAAGCCGGAATCTTATCCCTGCTTGCAATAAGCATCCTGTGTCTTCAAGCGACTGCGCTTCGGTTGATGGCGCAGGAGAGAAGGACAACGACGACGACTACGGACTCGCACGTCAACTGGATTTGGGACGACGGCAACTGGAAAAGGAGTGTAGAGATTCGCGGCAGGGCGGAGTTTACAGACGACTACACAGACATCAAGAGCATTTCTGACGGTGGCTTTGTTCGTATAGAAGAGAAGCGAGACGGAACCACGCGCCGCCTTGACGTGGTGCGGGACGCTAATGGTCAATTGCAGCGCACCTACTATTTTAACGGGCAGACGCGCGCCCTAGACGCGCAGGATAGAGCTTGGGTCGCGGGCATCATACTTGAAGCTGTTCGACAGGGCGCGATAGATGCGGAGAGAAGGGTGCAGACAATCTTCGAGCGGCGCGGATTGAACGGCGTCCTCGAAGAGATTTCGCTCATCAAGGGCGATTATGCCAAGCGCATATACTTCGACGCGCTCCTCAAAAACAGGAATCTCAACTCAAGCGCCTTGCAGACAGTCTTCCGCCAGGCGGCGCGCGAGATTTCATCCGACTACGAGCAGGCGCAATTTCTCATCAAGAGTTCGGATCAACTCGCGGGCAAACCGGAAACGCTTGCGGCCTTCTTCGAAGCGACCGCAACTATTAAATCGGACTACGAGCACAGGCGCGTGCTCTCGGCGCTGTTGAAGAAGAGCGCTGCGAATCGTGAGGTGATGCTGTTTGTGGTTCGCTCCGCCGTCAGTATCTCTTCCGACTACGAGAAAGGGTTAGTGCTTAAAGAGGTGGCGGCGCTCGGACTTGAAGACGCACAGCTTGCCGCAGCCTTCTTCCAGCCGACCAACACCATTAAGTCCGACTACGAGCGCAGAGGCGTGCTCTCGGCTGTGCTCAGGCGAAGGGGCTTGCAGCCGGAAGTCCTGAGTCGAGTGCTTGAGTCCGCCGCGATGATGTCGTCCGATTATGAAAAAGCGACTCTGCTACTTGAGGCTTCCGGCGCGTACGCGGGCGATGCGCGACTGCGCGATGCTTTCCTGCGAACGGTCGAGACAATCAAGTCGGACTACGAGCGCGGGCGCGTGCTCTCCGTCATGCTGAAGAACAAACAGATGGAATAGATGCTCGCTCTGAAAAAGCGCCTCTCTCTTTCGTGATTTGACTTCGGGTGCACAAAGGAAGGTCTTGTATGAACACAATCTGGCAAGATTTACGTTACGGCGTACGCATGCTCTTGAAGAGTCCGGGCTTCACGCTGGTTGCCGTGTTGACGCTGGCGCTCGGCATAGGCGTCAACACGGCCATCTTCTCCGTGGTCAACGCGATTCTTCTGAGACCGCTTC
Source organism: Pyrinomonadaceae bacterium (assembly GCA_014534425.1). GTDB lineage: Bacteria > Acidobacteriota > Blastocatellia > Pyrinomonadales > Pyrinomonadaceae > JACVRN01. Next base: position 883 of record JACVRN010000078.1, on the reverse strand, counting down.
CCTTTGACGCGCCCGAAAGGCTGGTGAAGATTTATTCCACTAACGCCAAGCGAGGCGTGACGACCAATCCGCTCTCGTTTCTGAACTTCGCGGATTACAGGGTGGGCCAGCAATCCTTCGAAGCGCTGGCGGCTTACACAGGCTCCAGCGCTGCCTTGAGCGGCGGAGACTTTCCCGAACAGGTCAACGGCGTCACGGCCTCTGCCGACCTCTTCAAAGTGCTGGGCGCACAGGCAGAGATTGGTCGCGCCTTCGCGCCCGAAGACGAGCGTGAGGGCGGAGCGCCCGTGGTCGTCATCACGCATGGCATGTGGCAGCGCCGTTTCGGCTCAGACCCTGGAATCGTAGGCAAGCAGATAACGCTTGACGGTCGCAGTAAGACCGTCATCGGCGTGATGCCACAAAATTTCCAGTTCCTTTTCGTCACCGCGCCGCCGGAGTTCTTCGCTCCGCTCGACCCAAAGGACGAGATGAACGTGCAGCGCGGCGCAATCTACCTGAGCGTCATAGGCCGCCTGAAGCCTGGCGTGACGCTTGAGCAGGCGAGCGCGGAGATGCGTACCATCGCGGGCCGCCTCGCAGAACAGTACAAGGCCGAGAACGCTAACCGGAGCATCAATCTGGTTCCGGCCCTGGAAGACATGACGCAGAGCCTGCAACCTACGCTGTTGGTGCTTCTGGGCGCAGTCGGCTTCGTCCTTTTGATTGCGTGCGCCAATGTCGCCAACCTGCTGCTGGTGCGTGCATCTGGGCGCGGGCGAGAGATTGCCATACGTGTGGCGCACGGCGCTAGCCGCCTTCGCATCATCAGGCAGCTTTTGACCGAAATCATATTGCTGGCGGTTCTGGGCGGAAGCCTGGGGCTTCTACTGGCCGTCTGGGG